>NZ_JBIAIV010000015.1:109636-161380 GCF_042871645.1 Streptomyces sp. NPDC005774
CGGCCGGCCAGGCGCTCCCCCCCCCCCGCCCCCGCACCCCCACCCGCCCCCCCCCCCGCCCCCCCCCCCGGCCCCCCCCCCCCCCCCCCCCCCCCGCCCGCCCGCCCCCCCCCCGGGGGGCCGGCCGGCCTTCTTCGTACTTGTGGTGCCGGTGCCGGTGCCGGTGCCGGTGCGGGTGCCGGTGCTGGTTCCGGTGGAGGCGGTGGGTCAGCTCCTGGCCGGCAGCATCAGCCGGGCCAGCAGGTCGTCCAGGGTGACCAGGCCGGTCAACCGGCCCGTGTCGTCCCGGACGACCGCGAGGGTGCCCCGGCGGCGGCGCAGCACATCGATCGCGTCGGCGACCGTCGTGGTGTCCGTCAGTTCGGGCACCGGGCGGGCCAGCTCGCGGGCGCTCGTGGCGCGGCCCCGGGCACGGGCGACCAGCGCGTCGCGCGCGTGGAGCGCGCCGAGGACGGTGGTGCCGTCACGGACGAGCAGCCGGGTCCGGTCGTACGCGGTGGCCACCCGCAGCACCTCGTCGACGTCCGCGTCACCCTCGACGGAGTCGATCTCGTCGGCCGGGATCCGCAGGGCGGAGACCGGGGTGTCGGGCTCGGTCAGCGAACGGGTGAGCAACTGCGAGTCGGTCTTGCTGATCAGACCGAGCCGCTCCGACTCCACCACCAGATGGGTGAGCTGTTCACGGTCGTGGACCGAGGCCAGCTCGTCGCGCGGGCTCACCCGGCACAGCCGTACCAGTGCGTTGCTCACCACGTTCAGCACGTGGATCAGCGGCCGCACGACCTTCACCACCGCCCGGAACGACGGGGCGAGCAGCATCGCGGAACGCTCCGGGTGGGCGATCGCCCACGACTTGGGCGCCATCTCGCCGACCACCATGTGCAGGAACACCACCACGGTCATCGCGACGGCGAACGCCACACCGTAGCTGACCGCGCTCGGCAGACCCAGGCTGTGCAGCAGCGGGTCCAGCTCGTGCGAGATCGCGGGCTTGGACACCGAACCCAGACCCAGCGTGCACACCGTGATGCCCAGCTGGGCACCGGCGAGCATCAGCGACAGCTCGCGCATGCCCGCCAGAGCGGCACCGGCGCCGCGCCGACCCTCGGACGCCGCCTTCTCCATACGGTGCCGTTTGGCGGCGACCAGCGCGAACTCGGCCGCCACGAAGAACCCGCTGCCGATCAGCAGCAGCACGGTCACGAAGAGAGCCATCGGGAAACTCATGCGGGCTCCTCCGTCTTCCCGGCTTCCTCCGCTAGGGACACGATCCGGGTGAGGCGCACCCGCTCGGCGACATGCCGGTCCAGGGTGCGTACGTCGATCACCGCGTGGCCGTCCTCGGGCAGCTCGACGGTGACCCGGTCACCCACGGTGGGGAAACGGCCCAGCCGGTCCACGATCAGCCCGGCCACGGTCTCGTAGTCGTCCTCCTCGGGCAGCCGTACACCGGTCGCCTCGGCGACCTCGTCCAGCCGGCGGCCCGCGTCCACGAGCCAGCCGTCGCCGTCGGAGACCGCCAGTTCGGAGACCTTGTCGGACTCGTCGGCGATGTCACCGACCAGCTCCTCTGCGATGTCCTCGTAGGTGACGATGCCGGCCACGCCGCCGTGCTCGTCGAGGACGACCGCGAACTCGTCGTCCTGTTCGCGCATCCGCGCGACCGCGTCCGGCAGCGGAAGCGTGTCCGGCAGCAGCAGGGGCCGCCTGGCCATCGCGCCGGCGGTGGCGCCGGCCAGCCGGCCGGCGGGCACCGCCATCAGCTCGCGCACGCCCAGTACCCCCGCGACGTCGTCGGGGTGGTCCCCGAGCACGGGGTAGTTGGAGTGGCCGTGCGCCGCGATCAGGCCGACCGCCTCGTCGGCGCCCGCCTCCCCGCGGACGAAGACGGCGTCCGCGCGCGGCACCATCACCGTGTGCAGGGTCCGCTCGGAGAACTCCAGCGCGTGGTCCAGCAGGGTGGCGGTGTCCCCGGGCAGTGCCCCGCTCTCGTGGGACTCGCCGATCAGATGGCCGAGCTCCTCCAGCGTGGCCCCGTGGTGCAGCTCCTCGACCGGCTCGATGCCGATGCGGCGCAGCAGCCGGGAGGCGGCGTTGTCGAAGATCCGCACCAGCGGTCCGACGACCTTCAGATACGCCAGGGTCGAGCCGGCCAGCGCCTTCGCCAGCCGCTCGGGCACGGCGATGGCGAGGTTCTTCGGGGCCAGCTCGCCGAGCACCATCTGGACGACCGTGGCCAGCACGAAGGCGAGCACGACGGAGACGCCGCTCACGGCCGCGTCCGGCAGTCCGAGGCCGGACAGCGCCGGCCGGAGCAGCGCGGACACCGACGGCTCGGCGATGAAGCCGACGACCAGACCGGTGACGGTGATGCCGAGCTGGGCGCCCGACAGCATGAAGGAGAGCCGCTCCAGCACCTTCAGGGCACGGGCGGCCCTGCGGTCCCCGGCCTCGGCCTCACGGGCGAGGGCGAGCCGGTCCACGGAGACGTAGGCGAACTCCTGGGCGACGAAATAGCCGGTGCCGGCGGTGAGCACGAACACGGCGAGCAGGCCCAGCAAGGCCTCCAGGGCACTCATCGAACACCACCCCGCCGGGTGCCGGTTTCAACAGGTGTGTGACGGGATGGTCGGGGACTGTGTCCCGGGGGGTCCGTCGATCTGGCGGACACGTGCGTGGCTCCTCGTATATGTGCTGGTGGGGTCTGTCAGCGGTCCAACGATTCCGACGGGGGTCATGTTCCCGCAAGAGGCCGGACCGCACCCGTCCGGGTGCGGGGCGGGCGGCTTCACGTCTTGCGGCATGCCGGGCGGCCCGGGGTGGTGGAGTGTGTCGCATTGGGCCGAACGGGTGGCCATGCGTAAGAATTGCCCGATGCAGACAGTCAGCGCGACCCAGGACGGAGCATGCCGGTGAACAGCCACGATGTCACCGACGAGCAGTGGGAGGGGCTCGCCCAGGTCGTGCCGCTGCGGGGCCGCGACGCCTGGCCGTCCTCGGTGGGCCACCGGCCCATGCCCGAGGCCGAGACCGAGGCGCGACGCCGCTTCGTGGTCCTGAGGGTGAACGTGTTCGCGGACGCCCGCGACGTCGCGGAGACGCTGATGGCCGGGATACCGGTCCTGCTCGACCTCACCAGCGCGGAGGGCGACGTCGCCAAACGGATCCTGGACTTCAGTACCGGCGTCGTCTTCGGCCTGGGCAGCGGCATGCACCGCGTCGACCGCAACGTCTTCCTGCTGACCCCGGCCGGCACCGAAGTGGCGGGCCTGATGCAGGGCGTCGGGATTCCCGGGGACGGTTAGGGCCTGCCCGCCGGGCAACCCGCCGGGCAACCCCCCGGGCAGACCCCCAGGCAGGCCCCCGGCTCCCGGGAGTGAACGAGCGGGCGCCCGCTTCGCCCGATCGTGGGAAGTCCGCACAAGCGGAACGGTTCGCCCCGCGCCGTAGCCCTAACGTCCCGCACATGACCCTGCCTCACCCGTCACCACCGTCCACGTCATCCCTGTCCCCCTTCCCGCCCCTCTCCCCGCCCTCCGTCGCCCCGTCCGCCGGGGCCTCCTACGGGGAGGGCGGTACCCAGGGGCGCCCGGACCGGCCGCACCTCACCGAACTGCTGCTGTCCGCCTTCGCCGGGCACCGCAACACCGGGCTCCCGCTCGGGCCCCTCACCCTGCTGGCCGGGTCCAGCGGCAGCGGCAAGACCAGCGCCCTGCGAGCCTACGAGGCGCTCGCCCGGCTCGGAGGCGGGGCCGAACTCGGCGAGGCGTTCACCGAACCGGACGCGTGCGTGCCGGAACGGGCCCGCGCCGACGCACAGGACCGCCGGGGCTTCCGCATCGGCTGCACCGCCGACGGCCCCGAGGGCCCGGTCCGGCTCGAGATCGCCGTCCAGGCGGAACCCGGGCTGCGGATCGTGGGGGAGCGGCTGACGGCGAACGGTGTGGTCCTGCTGGAGACCGCGCTGCGCGACCCCCGGCGCCACACCGTGCAGGCCGCCTGGCACACCGCCGGGTCCACCCCGGTCACCCGCGGCCCGCTGCCCGACGACCGGCTGGGCACCGCGCTGCTGCCGCTGCGCGTCGCCGGCCGGACACCCGGCGAGCGCAGAGTGCTGGCCGCCGCCGAGCAGATGGTGGTGGCCCTGCGCTCGGTCTTCGCCTGCGATCCCCGGCCCGACGGCATGCGTGACCCGGTGCCGACCGGCACCGGGCGACTGCTCGGCGGCTGCGGCAACCTCGCCGACGTGTTGTGGCGCACCCACACCGAGTGTGCGATCCGGTACGGGCTCCTGGTGTCCGCCGTGCGCGCCGGATGCGCCGGGCCGGTCGCCGGCCTGCTCGCCGAGCCGTACGGCGGTGGACTGGTCCGCGCCCTGCTCGACCGGGGCGACGGAATCCGTACCGAACTCGGACGGCTCGGCGACGGCGAGCTGCGGTACGTCGCGCTCGCCCTGGTGCTGCTCACCGGACCCGGCGTACTGGAGGTCGACGCACCCGGCGAGGTCCCGGCCGCACTACAGACCCTCACCGTGCTCGCCGACGGGCTCGACCGGGGTATGGACCCGCACCAGCGCGCGGAAATGCTGCGGCTGGCGGCGCGGATGTGCGAGCGCGGCCACATCCGGCTGGTCGGCTCGGTGAGCGACGCCTCCTGGGTGGCGGGAGTGGACGGCGTCACGGTGGTACACCTGGGCCGTGACCGACACGCCCGAACCGACGCGCCCCAGTGACCCCGCCGCACCCGCCGCCTCCACCGCCCCCGCCGGCCCGCCCGCCCCGCTGGACGTGCCCGGACTCCAGCGCAGGCTCGCCGAGTTCGCCGCGGCGCGGAACTGGGAGCCGTACCACACCCCGAAGAACCTGGTCGCCGCGCTCAGCGTGGAGGCGTCCGAACTGGTCGAGATCTTCCAGTGGCTGACGCCGGAGGAGTCGGCCCGCGTCATGGAGGACCCCGACACCGCGCACCGCGTCGGCGACGAGGTGGCCGATGTGCTCGCGTACCTCCTCCAGTTGTGCGAGGTGCTCGGTATCGACCCGCTGGCCGCACTGGACGCCAAGATCGACCGCAACGAGCACCGCTTCCCGGTCTGAACGGCCCTCCGCGGAATTGCTCCTCTGCGGACTTGCCCCAGGGGACTGCCCCTCCGCGGACCGTCATTCTGCGGAGGGGACTTCTCCGCCATCACTCTCCGCAGTCGACATGTCGACCGTTTTCGAATTGTTGTCCCCGGTTTCCCACCTTCCGGCAGGTGTTCTGTCTCAAACGGTCTCACTCTGGGTAGTGAACAGGGAAGTTGGGTGGACGCGTGGGCAGCGCGTCGGACAGACAGGGGCGGCGCATGGACGCTGTGCGGCTCATAGAGGCAAGCAGAAGGGCCCTCACCACCGCCGGCGGCGTGCCGGAACTCTCGGCCGAGGTGTGGCAGGCGCAGGCACTCGCGCAGGCCATAGGCAGTCGCCTCGCGGTCACCGGCCCGCCCGAACTGCGCGGCGAGGCCTTGGGACTGACCGAGCTGGCGGGCCGCGGCTGCGGTGTGCTGGACACCCCGAGGCTCGGGGCGGGCGAACTGCGCGCGGCCCTGCTCACCGACCTGGGCGACGCCCGGCAGGTCCTGCTGCACCTGGGCGGACTCCTCGGCGAGGTCGGTATCGCGCTGGTCGGCATGGCCTCCGCGGCGGACGGCGAGGCCTCGTACTGGCAGTGCGTGGAGGCCATTGACGCGGCGGACGAGTCCCGCGACCGCGTCCTGGAGATGCTCCGCAAACTGGCGGACCGCGACCGCACCCTCGCGGAACGCGAGGCGGGCTAGGGCGTGCCCTGGAAGTCGGTGAGCCGGCTGGTCGGCCGTCCGGGGTGATCACGGGCGGCCGACCAGATGCTGAGGTCGCTGATCATCATGAACAGCGCGTCTTCGGACGGGTCGCCGATACGGTCGACGGCGCTGCGGTGAAGCCCGACACCTGCTACCGAGGAAAAGTCACCTTCGCCGTCGAGCAGGGCAGCCGGCCCACGCGGCCACGACGTCGGCCACGGCCTGGACGCCCGGCACCCGTTCGGCTTCACCTCCGACCACCTCGTCCCGCTCTCCCGCGGCGGCCAACCGCTCGACCCGGCCAACGCCCGGCCCGCACACCGGCGGTGCAACAGCAGCCGCGGCAACCGCACCACCACCGCCAAGACGGAACGACGTTCCAGGCAGTGGTGAACCTCTCGGAGGCGGTAGTTCCGACACCGCGACGGGAAGAACCAGTCCATGGACGATCCACAGACGAACCGCACACCTGCCGATCAGGCCATCGACCAACGTCTGTGGGAGTGGGTAGTACACGAAGACTCCATGATCTACGAACGCGGGAATCTCTTCCTGGTCGCACAGTCCCTACTGGTCGTGGCCTACTCAACCGTACTGACAACCGATCAGACAGCGGCCCGGGTGATCGCCGCGTTCGGGCTCCCCCTCACGTTCGTCTGGCTGTACGCAGGACACCGACACCTTCGGTACTCAACTGCAGTACAGGCCCGAACAGCAGAAAAGCTCCCAGACTATGCCGCGACGCGAGAAGCGACACGGCAAGCAGGCGTGCGCGCCACACCGGTGATCGTCTATGCCCTCCCGTCCCTGGCCAGCGTCATGTGGGTCGTGCTCTTAGCGATCAGCTAGGAGCGACACGGGCAGAGCACGGGCGCGACACGGCACGACGGACCGGCCGGGTCCTGCCGGGTCCGAGCAGGCAGGATGGGGGGATGGATCTCCGTATCTTCACCGAGCCCCAGCAGGGGGCCACCTACGACACCTTGCTCACCGTCGCCAAGGCCACAGAGGACCTCGGCTTCGACGCCTTCTTCCGCTCCGACCACTACCTCAAGATGGGCTCCGGGGACGGTCTGCCCGGCCCCACCGACGCCTGGATCACCCTCGCCGGTCTCGCCCGCGAGACCAAGCGCATCCGGCTCGGCACCCTGATGACCGCGGGCACCTTCCGCCTCCCCGGCGTCCTCGCCATCCAGGTCGCCCAGGTGGACCAGATGTCCGGCGGCCGCGTCGAACTCGGGCTGGGCTCGGGCTGGTTCGAGGAGGAGCACAAGGCGTACGGCATCCCCTTCCCGAAGGAGAAGATGGCCCGCCTGGAGGAGCAGCTGGAGATCGTCACCGGCCTGTGGGCGACGGAGACCGGCCAGACCTACGACTTCCACGGCACCTACTACGACCTCACCCGGTCCCCGGCACTCCCCAAGCCGGCCCAGGCCAAGGTCCCGGTGCTCATCGGCGGCCACGGCGCCGTCCGCACCCCCCGGCTCGCCGCGCGGTACGCGGACGAGTTCAACATGCCTTTTGCCTCTATTGAGGACAGTGTGCGCCAGTTCGACCGGGTGCGTGCCGCCGCCCAGGAGGCCGGCCGTGACCCGGGCGACCTCGTGTACTCCAATGCGCTGATCGCCTGCGTCGGCAAGGACGAGCAGGAGGTCGCCCGCCGCGCCGCCGTGATCGGCCGCGAGCCCGACGAACTGCGGACCAACGGGCTGGCGGGCACCCCCGCCGAGGTCGTCGACAAGATCGGCCGCTACGCCGAGATCGGCGCCCGGCGCATCTACCTCCAGATCCTCGACCTGTCCGACCTCGACCACCTGGAACTGATCTCCTCCCAGGTCCAGTCCCAGTTGGGCTAGCCCCTCCGGCCGTGCGTGCAGCCCGGCCCCGCAGGCCTGCACGCACTCCCGGCAGGCCTGCGGACGGAGTCCCGGCAGGCCCCGCGCACGGAGTCCCGCCGTCCTCGCTCGTGATCCCGCAGAAGGGGGGCACGGGGACGATTCGCACTTCAGCTCGCCCCAGACCTGCTTGCCCCAGCGGTACAGGTCGGTACCCCAGCGCTCGGTGAGGGAGTCGACCAAGACCATTCCGCGCCCCCGGACTTGGTCGCCATTGGAGTCGGTCCGCATCGTCGGGACGACCTCGGAACGGTCGACGACCCCGAGACGGACCCGGTTCGCGGAGGAGCGCGAGACGATCACGCGGATCGACGCGAGACGCCCGTGGTCCACGGCAGTGGAGACCAACTCGGTGATGACTACCGTGGCGTCGTCGATCCGGTCCTCCAGACCCCAACGTGGCGGAAGACGGGAACGGCGGAGCTGGTGACGCGGGCGCTCCTGGAGGACCGGCACGAGGACCTCGTGGTCCTGCTCGTCGACACCGAGTACCCCGGAGTGCGGGCGATGTACGAGTCCTGGAAGTTTCGGAAGGTCGGTGACCGCCAGCCCTTCCCGGACTCGCCGTTGTACGCCGTGATGCCGGCCGAGCTGCCTCTGAAGCCATAACCCCGCAACGGGCCCGGCGGTACTCGGCCAACCCTCGCACCGCCCGGGAGCGAGGATCCTGGACTCAGGACGAGGCGCCCGATCTGCCCAGGCGACGCTCAGCCTTCCTGCGCGTCGTCCGCGAGCGGAGCGGTGTCCTCGGCCGGCGGGGCTTTGACGGTCACAGGCTGATTGATGTCGAGGAAGGTGATGGTCAGGTCGAGCGGTCCGCCATTGGTGTCGCCCCGCATGTCGGGCTGGGCCTGTACGCGGAACTGCTTGGCATGCTCGTCACTCTGCGTGGTACGGAAACAAGAGCGGACATTCCCACAACCCCCATGGTGGATGGCAGATCCATGCCGAGGCCGCGAGCCTGGCCGGGTATGTCGTGAGGTCTGATGGGGCCTTGTGAGGTAGGCGCGTCAGACGTACACGCACCACGTTCGGCGGTCGTACTCTCAGCTTGGGAAGCGACGGCGCTTGCGCGGACTTCATGGGGCTGACCTGCGTCGATTCGTTGGGCCGACGCCGTCGCGCGGGCCTGACCGCACCGCTGGTGACCGTGGTTGTCCGCTGTTACGGGCACGCTGTGGGCACGGCTTCGAGACATGGCGGGCGGAGTGCCCGCACGAACGGGCTCTGCGTCTGGCTCGGCTGGTTCGGACGGCCGGGTCGGGAAGCCTTCGCGAGCGCACAACCCTCTGCGCCCGCCAGGCGCGGTCGTCGGAAGAGGGCGCGGGATCAACCGCCTTGTGCGCCGAGGCCGTCGAGCAG
Organism: Streptomyces sp. NPDC005774; assembly: GCF_042871645.1. Lineage (NCBI taxonomy): Bacteria > Bacillati > Actinomycetota > Actinomycetes > Kitasatosporales > Streptomycetaceae > Streptomyces > Streptomyces sp. NPDC005774. Next base: position 118,709 of record NZ_JBIAIV010000015.1, read on the forward strand.
TAGGGCGAGCCCTCCCAGGAACTCCTGGCCGGCGTCGACGTTTCGGGCGTCCCGGGCGGTCTCGGTCATGTGCGGGAACTCGGCGGGTGGCAGCTCGGTGATGGCTGTCGTCCCTGAACCGGACAGGGCCCCGAGGTGTTCCAGCTGGATCGCTCCGATGACATAACTGAGCAGGCCGCGCAGGGCGACGACCCGCCGCTCGCCCTCGATGCCCGCCTCGGTGAGGACGGCGAGCACGGCCTCCGACCAGCGCAGCACCCCAAGGGAGTGGTGCCGGTGAGCGATGGCAAGGGGGACGACCTCCGGATGGGCGCCCACGGTGTCGCGCAGACGCCGCACCATGACCTCGACCCGCTCACGCCATGACGCGCCGGGATCCGGCGGCTCGGTGTCCACGGCGCTCAGCACGAGTTCGACGACGAGCCTTTCGAGTTCCTCGCGGTCGTGCACGTACCGGTAGAGCCCCATGGTGCTCACCCCGAGCTCCTGGGCGACGGCGCGCATCGACAGCCCGGCTAGCCCGTCGCGGTCGGTGACGGCGAGAGCGGCCGAGGCGAGCTGACCGGGGGTGAGGGAACGTGGGCGTGGCATGACAGTTGACAGCGTACGGCATACGCTTACGCTGGTGGGCGTACGGCATACGCCTACGGAGGGAACGCCCATGCGCAGGTCCCGCAGTCCGGTGGAGCCCGGCTCCACCGTGGATGAACGCAGTCTCACCGCTGTCTCCGGCGACCAGGTCGCCGTCCCCGACCCCGAACGGCTGATCCACCTCCAGTTCCGGCGTTTCGCCGGATGCCCGGTCTGCAACCTGCACCTGCGGTCGGTGGTACGGCGGCACCGGGAGATAGAGGCCGCCGATGTGCGTGAGGTCGTGGTCTTCCACTCACCCACCGAGGAACTGGCGCCCCACACCACCGATCTCCCGTTCGCCGTCGTCGCCGACCCGGCCAGACGGCTGTACGCGGAGTTCGGCGTGGAACGGTCGCCCCGGGCCCTGCTCAGCCCGCGCGCCTGGGGGCCGGTCGTCCGGGCGGTCCTCAGCGGCGTTTGGAACGTCGTCCGCGGACGGGAGCACCTGCCCTCCATCAGCCCGCACGGCGGCCGACTCGGCCTTCCTGCCGACTTCCTCATCGCACCTGACGGCCGCGTCCTCGCCGCCAAGTACGGCGAGCACGTCTACGACCAGTGGTCGGTCGACGAACTGCTGGAACTGGCGGCCCGCAGGGGCGCACAGACGATCGACCGGGTGGCCGATGACGAACGCTAGGAGGCGGTCGGCGCGGGAGCGGCCGAGCTCGGTGCCGATGAGGTGCTGATCGGCCTGGTCAGGGCCCGGGTGCCGGCTCGCCCTCGGCACCGGCATGCAGAGCGTCGACTGAACCTCCGGGGAGCCGGCCGTCTTCCCGCCGTATGCGACGGTCGGCCCGGCAAGTCGCCGACCTCTTTCGTCATCATGGGCGAGGCGCTTCACGGGCGGAGGATCGCCGGAAAGCGGTTCTGGGGGTGTCGAGCGGCGAGCGGCACACGCCGGTGCTGCCTCCACTGGAACGGGGCCTGTCCGCGGTAAGGAGCAGGTTCGCGTGCGAGGGCCAGAGGGCTACTGGCATACATCATTCTGGTACATGGCCGGCTTTGGTACATGCCCATGAAGCGCACGAACGTCTATGCCGACCCCGAGGATCTGGCGATCATCAAGGAGGCGGCCAAGCGTCGAGGGATGAGCGAGGCCGAGATCATCCGGCAGGGGATCCATCTCGCGGCCATGGCGAACCGGGTCCGGGACGAGCCGTTGTTCTCACGCACGTTCGAGGGGCCGGGCCGTACGCCGTCCAAGGCGGAGGTCCGTGACGCGGTCGCCGACGCGGTCCGTCGCGAGACGGGCTCCGACCCGCATGCCGGAACCGCCACGTGATCATCGTCATCGCCGACACGTCCGGCCTCCTTGCCGCCCTTGACTCGACGCACCCGGAGCACGGGGCGGCGAACGAGGCGATCATGTCCGCAGGGCTCCTGGTCATGTCTCCGCTCCTGCCAGCCGAACTGGATCACGTCGCCACGCGCGAGCTCGGGCGTGAGGCCGCCCCCCAGTGCGGTCGACGACCTGCGGCGCTGGATGACCCGGGGCCGCGTCGTCATGCCGGAGACCACGGAGGACCACCTGGGCGCCGCTCAGTCCGTCCGTGTTCGCTACGGCTCCCTGGACCTCGACCTCGACCTCGACCTCGCCGACGCCGTGAACGTGGCCCTCGCCGCCTACTACGACACCGACGCGATTCTCACCCTCGACCGACGCGACTTCCGTGCCGTACGTCCTCTGGGGCGCCACAAGTCGTTCCGGGTCCTCCCCGGCGACCTGCCGCTCTGACGCGACCCTCCGGCATCGAAGTCCCGGCCGTCGGAGTGGAAGTCTTGGCTGCCGGAAGGAATTTGCCCGCCCAGCGCTCGTGCCCTCTGCGTGTCCGGTCTTCGTGTGGTTGACGGGCTGGAGACTGGTGGAGAATCTCCGGCAAAACACCAGCCCCAGGCCGCTGACCTGGGGCTTCGACAAGAGCGGGTGACGAGAATCGAACTCGCGCTCTCAGCTTGGGAAGCTGATGTGCCCATGGGCGAGTTCATGATCTGACCTGCAGCGGGGCGCTGTCGTCGCCCAACTGGCCGTCACTCGATGTTCCCTTGTTCCCCGTTGCTGCCCGTCCGTTCCTGCTGGATCGGGCACGCTGGGGCACGGGCGGCGCTCTCCCGACTTCCCGGGATGGAGGTCGGGAGGAGCCTCGCCGGGTCTAGTCGACGGTCACCCGGTCGTCTGCGGCCGTCGGGCTGATACCGCGCTCACCGCAGAGCCGCAGACCAGGACTGCTGACAGCGCGATCAAATTGGTCAGGACGTCTTGGATTTGTGCGACGGGGACGATCACGATCACGATGACGACGAGGACGGTAGCCCGGTCTCGCAGTCGGGAGATCGAAGGTGGGTTCGCTGAGGTCAGACTCATAGCAGTACCTCCTGGGTGCCCGCCCGCCGATGGCTGCTCTTGCCGGGAAGCCTGCGTGGCGATCGGTGGGCTTTCGCGTTGGGCCACTGTGGTGTAGGTCTCCCCTCGGTGCGCAGGGAAGTAACGATGCGTAAGGGTGATCTAATCCATGGTCACGAAATGCGGGAGGTGTGTGAAGTCATGACAGCTGCGATGTGAACGGTAAGGCTCACCCGACGAGGCCGGTGGAGTCTCCATGGTCGAGCCAAGCTCCCTCGAGTGCGATCGGTGGCCGAAGAAGTGGCATTGGGCCTTGCCGACCTGGGGCTTCCCGAGCGACCAACGCTGTGACCTGTGGCTTGGCCGTCGATGGTTGTCAATGTTGGTCGCCTTCGGCTGCCTTCGGACGGCCCCGTCACGGCCCGGATATCGTCTTGGTCCTTCGTCGGGCCGGGTCCGTCGGCATTCCGACATTGAGGGGGCGGGCATGGCGCTGGGCCGCAAAGGAACACGGCGCGTAGTTGTCGGCGGCACGATCTACCGCTGGCGGCTACGGCGCAGGCCCACCTACAGTCAGGCTCTCTGCTGGTCGCCGTGCACGTACGCCGTGGAACACGCGGATCATCCTGGAACGGTCCTCGTCGTCACCACGAACCAAGCTCATCCTGGCAACTGGCTCGGAGTTCCGGGCGGCCCGGTACTGCCCTCCGATGTCGCCGAGGCCATCGCAACAGCCCTACGGCAGGGTTGGACGCCCACTGATATGGGCTCACCGTTCCAGCTCGACCAGTCCGTTGGCTTCGCTCCCTTGCCTTGAGGCCGCTGGGAGAGCACCGCTTCAGGGGCGGGGCGGGGCGTTCTGCCCGTGACCCGCGGCTTCCGTGGCCGAGCCGACAGGCGCAGGGACGCGCGCCAGTTACCCCTCTTGGCCGGGGTGGACCGCTGGATCCGGCACGACTGTGGCACGCGGAGGCGGGCTAGCTCTCGTCCTGGTCCTCCAGGCCGAAGTTCTCCGGCAGCTCCCTCATGGAGGCTCGTACGTCCGGCCGTGTCGCCTGCTCCGCGGCTGTCTTGAAGAGTCCTGCCAGATGCAGACGGTCGGCCGGCGGAAGGCGCCCCAACGTGTCGGCGAGATCCTCGAACCAGGTGGTAGCCAGATCGGGGTCGACCTCTTCATCGCTCGTCATGTCGATGGCGGTGATCAACTGAGCCATGGCGGTGGCAAGGGTGGTCAACAGCCTGTCGTTCACGGCCCATGCCTCCTGGGAGATCAACAGGCTGTAGCGTACAAACAGCTGTAGGCCGCCGACGAGAGGGCTCTCAGCTTGGGAAGCTTGGGCCATCCACGGGTGGCTGCCCGGCTGACCTGCGGTGGAGCGGCGACGGGTGGAGCGGTGACGGATGGAGCTTCCCCGTGTGGCCGGGCGCCTGCCGGCCTGGTGGGGGTCCGCTGTTGTTGCGAGATAAACAAGTACCGGCATGGGCCCGACGCCACCCATACTCGGTTACGTGTTCCTGACGATCTCGACCACCGGCGACAAGACCAACCCCGCTACCGACATGGGTTTCCTCCTCCATAAGCACCCTGAAAGCCCCTTCTCGGCCCATCTGTCCTACGGCACCGCGCACGTCCTCTACCCCGAGGCGGACGCCGAGCGCTGTACGGCGGCGCTGCTGCTGGAGGTGGACGCGGTGGCACTGGTCCGGCGCGGCAAGGGCAAGGGCCGCGGCGGCGCCCCCGACGCGGCCCTCGCCCAGTACGTCAACGACCGCCCGTACGCGGCGTCCTCGCTGCTCGCCGTCGCGCTCAGCGGTGTCTTCTCCAGCGCGATGCGCGGCGTGTGCAAGGCCCGCCCGGAACTCCCCGGGCAGCCGTTGCCGCTGCGCATCGAGATACCCGCGCTGCCCGCGCGGGGCGGCCCGGCCCTGGTCGGGCGGCTCTTCGAGCCGCTCGGCTGGACGGTCACGGCCGACCCGGTGGCTCTGGACACCGAGTTTCCGGAGTGGGGCGACTCGCGGTATGTGCGTCTTGTTCTGGAGGCGGACACCCTCACTCTCGCCCAGGCCCTGCGGCACCTCTACGTGCTGCTCCCCGTCCTCGACGACGCCAAGCACTACTGGGTCTCCTCCGACGAGGTGGACAAGCTGCTGCGCGCCGGCGAGGGCTGGCTGCCCGGCCACCCGGAGCAGAAGCTGATCACCAGCCGTTACCTCACCCGCCGCTGGTCGCTGACCCGTCAGGCGCTGGAACGGCTCGAGCTGGTCCGGCTGGCCGAGGCGGACGACAGTGACGTCGAGGAGATCGACAACGCCGTCGGGGCGGACGCAGAGTCAGAGGAGAGGCCGACCCCGCTCGCCGTGCAGCGCCGGGACGCGATCGTTGCCGCGCTCGGTGCCTCCGGCGCCACCCGTGTTCTCGATCTCGGTTGCGGGCAGGGCCAGTTGGTGCAGGAACTGCTGCGGCACCCGGCCTTCACCGAGATCGTCGGCGCCGACGTGTCGATGCGCGCGCTGACCATCGCCTCCCGCCGGCTCAAGCTGGACCGCCTGGGGGAGCGGCAGGCGGCGCGGGTGAAGCTCCTCCAGAGTTCGCTGTCGTACACCGACAAACGGCTCAAGGGGTACGACGCGGCCGTGCTCAGCGAGGTGATCGAGCACCTCGACCTGCCGAGGCTGCCCGCCCTGGAGTACGCCGTGTTCGGCGCGGCCCGCCCCCGCACGGTCCTCGTGACCACACCGAACGTCGAGTACAACGTGCGCTGGGAGAGCCTGCCGGCCGGGCACGCCCGGCACGGCGACCACCGCTTCGAGTGGACCCGCGAGGAGTTCCGTACCTGGGCGGCCAAGGTCGCCGAACGGCACGGCTACGACGTCGAGTTCGTACCCGTGGGGCCGGACGACCCCGAGGTCGGTCCGCCCACCCAGATGGCCGTGTTCGTGACCGGAGAAAAGAAGGAGGCGAAGGCGGCATGAGCGACGAGACCACCGGCGCCCGGCCCGGCGACAGGGGCAGCGAGAACGAGGGCCGGATCCCGAGTCCGGGCCGCGGCCGGGCCCTGCCCGTCACCGATCTCTCCCTCGTGGTGCTGATCGGCGCCTCCGGCTCGGGCAAGTCCACCTTCGCCCGCCGCCACTTCAAGCCCACCGAGGTCATCTCCTCCGACTTCTGCCGCGGTCTGGTCGCCGACGACGAGAACGACCAGAGCGCGTCCGGGGACGCCTTCGACGTCCTGCACTACATCGCGGGCAAGCGGCTGGCCGCGGGCCGCCGCACCGTCGTCGACGCCACCAGCGTCCAGCAGGACGCCCGGCGTCAACTGATCGAGCTGGCCAAGCAGTACGACGTGCTGCCGATAGCCGTGGTGCTCGACGTGCCCGAGGAGGTGTGCGCCGAGCGCAACACGGCCCGTGCGGACCGTGCGGACATGCCCCGCCGGGTCGTCCAGCGGCACATCCGCGAACTCCGGCGCTCCCTGCGGCACCTGGAGCGCGAGGGATTCCGCAAGGTGCACGTCCTGCGCGGGGTCGAGGAGATCGAGAACGCCACCGTCGTCACCGAGAAGCGGTACAACGACCTCACCCACCTCACCGGCCCCTTCGACATCATCGGCGACGTCCACGGCTGCGCCGCCGAACTGGAGTCTCTGCTCGGCGCGTTGGGGTACGCCGACGGCGTGCACCCCGAGGGCCGCACCGCGGTCTTCGTCGGTGACCTCGTCGACCGCGGCCCGGACAGTCCGGGCGTGCTGCGCCGGGTGATGTCGATGGTGAAGTCGGGCAGTGCGCTGTGCGTCCCCGGCAACCACGAGAACAAGTTCGGCCGGTACCTCAGGGGCCGCCAGGTCCAGCACACCCACGGGCTCGCCGAGACCATCGAGCAGATGGACCGGGAGAGCGAGGAGTTCCGTTCCGAGGTGAGGGAGTTCGTCGACGGTCTGGTCAGCCACTACGTCCTCGACGGGGGCAGGCTCGTCGTCTGCCACGCCGGTCTGCCGGAGAAGTACCACGGCCGCACCTCCGGCCGGGTCCGCTCGCACGCGCTGTACGGCGACACCACCGGCGAGACCGACGAGTTCGGCCTGCCGGTGCGCTACCCGTGGGCGGAGGACTACCGGGGCCGTGCCGCCGTCGTCTACGGCCACACCCCGGTCCCGGAAGCCACCTGGCTCAACAACACCATCTGCCTGGACACCGGTGCCGTCTTCGGCGGCAAGCTCACCGCGCTGCGCTGGCCGGAGCGGGAGCTGGTCGACGTACCGGCCGAGCGGGTCTGGTACGAGCCGGCCCGCCCGCTGCGCACCGAGGCCCCCGGCGGGCAGGACGGCCGCCCACTGGACCTCGCCGACGTGCACGGCCGCCGGGCCGTGGAGACCCGGCACGCCGGCCGGGTGGCCGTGCGCGAGGAGAACGCGGCCGCCGCGCTGGAGGTCATGAGCCGCTTCGCGATCGACCCACGCCTGCTGCCGTACCTCCCACCGACCATGGCCCCCACCGCCACCTCGCGCCTGGACGGCTACCTGGAGCACCCGGCCGAGGCGTTCGCCCAGTACAAGGAGGACGGGGTCGAGCGTGTCGTGTGCGAGGAGAAGCACATGGGCTCGCGCGCGGTCGCCCTGGTCTGCCGGGACGCGGACGCGGCCGCCCAGCACTTCGGTGTCGAGGACGGCCCGGCCGGATCGCTCTACACCCGCACCGGCCGCCCGTTCTTCGACGACACCGAAGTCACCGAAGAGATCCTCGGCCGGCTGCGCACGGCGATCACCGACGCCGGGCTGTGGGACACCCTCGGAACCGAATGGCTGCTGCTGGACGCCGAGTTGATGCCGTGGTCGCTGAAGGCGTCCGGGCTGCTGCGCTCGCAGTACGCTGCCGTGGGCGCCGCCTCCGGCGCCGTGTTCCCGGGCGCGCTCGCGGCCCTGGAGAGCGCCGCCGCCCGGGGCGTCGAGGTGGGGGGACTGCTGGAGCGCCAGCGTGAACGGGCCGGCGCGGCCGAGGCGTTCACGCAGGCGTACCGCCGCTACTGCTGGACCACCGAACAGCTGGACGGCGTACGCCTCGCCCCGTTCCAGATCCTCGCGGTCCAGGGCCGCAGCCTCGCCGGGCTGCCGCACGACGAGCAGCTCGCCCTGCTGGACCGCATGATCGAGCACGACGCCACGGGTCTGCTGCAGACCACCCGGCGTCTGTACGTCGACCCCGCCGACCCCGAGTCGGTGCGGGCGGGCGTCGACTGGTGGCTGGAGATGACCGGACGCGGCGGCGAGGGCATGGTCGTCAAGCCGGTCGGGGCCCTGGTCCGCGACCCTAAGGGCCGTCTGGTGCAGCCCGGCATCAAGTGCCGGGGCCGCGAGTACCTGCGGATCATCTACGGCCCCGAGTACACGCGCCCCGACAACCTGGCCCGGCTGCGCGGCCGCTCTCTCGGCCACAAGCGGTCCCTGGCGATCCGCGAGTACGCCCTCGGCCTGGAAGCCCTGGACCGCCTCGCCGACGGCGAGCCGCTGTGGCGGGTGCACGAGGCCGTCTTCGGCGTCCTGGCCCTGGAGTCGGAGCCCGTCGACCCGCGGCTGTAGGGGACGGGACGGACGCGTACGGCGACCCGGCCGGTCCGGGCGGATCTCCCCCGCCGGGACCACCGGGACCGCCCGACGGCCGGGACCACCGGGACCGCCCGACGGCCGGGACCGTCCGACCGCCCGACGGCCGGGACCGTCCGACCGCCCGACGGCCGGGACCACCGGGACCGCCCGACGGCCGGGACCACCGGGACCGCCCGACGGCCGGGACCGTCCGACCGCCCGACGGCCGGGACCGCCCGGCCTGCGGCCGAGGTCCGTCCCGGCCGCGGAGGGGTGAACAGCCCGCCGGGTGGTCAGGATGGAGACATGACCTACCACGTCGACTCCGAGGCCGGAAGGCTGCGCCGTGTCATCCTGCACCGGCCCGATCTCGAGCTCAAAAGGCTCACCCCCAGCAACAAGGACGCCCTGCTGTTCGACGACGTGCTCTGGGTGCGCCGGGCGCGCGCCGAGCACGACGGGTTCGCCGACGTCCTGCGCGACCGGGGGGTCACCGTCCACCTCTTCGGTGACCTGCTCGCCTCCACGCTGGACGTCCCGGCGGCCCGCTCGCTCGTCCTGGACCGTGTCTTCGACGAGAAGGAGTACGGCCCGCTGGCCACCGACCACCTGCGCGCGGCCTTCGAGACGCTGCCGTCGGCGGAACTGACCGAAGCGCTGGTCGGCGGGATGACCAAGCGGGAGTTCCTGGACGCCCACCCGGAACCGACGTCCGTGCGCTTCCACGCCATGGAACTCGACGACTTCCTGCTCCGCCCACTGCCCAACCACCTCTTCACCCGCGACACCTCCGCCTGGATCTACGACGGCGTCTCCATCAACGCCATGCGGTGGCCCGCCCGGCAGCGCGAGACCGTGCACTTCGAGGCGATCTACCGGCACCACCCGCTCTTCCGCGACGAGGACTTCCACCTCTGGTCCGAGGGACAGGCCGACTACCCGTCCACCATCGAGGGCGGGGACGTCCTGGTCATCGGCAACGGCGCGGTGCTGATCGGCATGAGCGAGCGGACCACCCCGCAGGCCGTGGAGATGCTCGCGCACAAGCTGTTCGCCGCCGGGTCCGCCGAGACCATCGTGGCCCTCGACATGCCGAAGCGGCGCGCCGTGATGCACCTGGACACGGTGATGACGATGGTCGACGGCGACACCTTCACCCAGTACGCGGGCCTCGGCATGCTCCGTTCGTACACCATCGAACCCGGCTCGGGGGACAAGGAGCTGAAGGTCACCGACCATCCGCCGGAGCACATGCACCGCGCGATCGCCGCCGCGCTGGGGCTCAGCGAGATCCGGGTGCTGACCGCGACCCAGGACGTCCACGCCGCCGAGCGCGAGCAGTGGGACGACGGCTGCAACGTCCTGGCCGTCGAGCCGGGCGTCGTCGTCGCCTACGAGAGGAACGCCACCACCAACACGCATCTGCGCAGACAGGGCATCGAGGTGATCGAGATCCCCGGCAGCGAGCTGGGCCGGGGCAGGGGCGGACCGCGCTGCATGAGCTGCCCGGTCGAGCGGGACGCGGTATAGGACCTCTCGTTCGGATCGTGCCGGGCGCAGGCACCCGTCCGGTGCCGTCGGCACCCGCTTGCATATAAATTCTGATACTTGTATACAGTTACATTCATCCCCGTACCCGCAGCTCTGGAGCGCCCCATGGCGACAGTCCCGACCGCCCTCGCCGGCCGCCACTTCCTCAAGGAAGTGGACTTCACCGCGCAGGAGTTCCTCGGCCTGCTCGACCTGGCCGCGGAGCTGAAGGCCGCCAAGAAGGCCGGTACCGAGACCCGGTACCTCCAGGGCAGGAACATCGCGCTGATCTTCGAGAAGCCCTCGACGCGCACCCGCTGCTCCTTCGAGGTCGCCGCCGCCGACCAGGGCGCCTCCACGACGTACATCGACCCGAGCAGCTCGCACATCGGGAAGAAGGAGTCCGCGAAGGACACCGCGCGGGTGCTCGGCCGGATGTTCGACGCGATCGAGTTCCGCGGCGACTCCCAGGCCACCGTGGAGACCCTCGCCGAGTACGCGGGAGTGCCCGTCTACAACGGTCTGACCGACGACTGGCACCCCACCCAGATGCTTGCCGACGTACTCACCATGACCGAGCACAGCGCCAAGCCGGTCACGGGGATCTCCTTCGCCTACCTCGGCGATGCCCGCTTCAACATGGGCAACTCCTACCTCGTCACCGCGGCCCTGCTGGGCATGGACGTGCGCATCGTCGCCCCGAAGACGTACTGGCCCGCCCAGGAGGTCGTCGACCGGGCGCGCGCGCTCGCGGAGTCCAGTGGGGCCCGCATCACGCTCACCGAGGAGATCGCCGAGGGCGTCGCGGGCGCGGACTTCGTCGTCACCGACGTCTGGGTCTCGATGGGGGAGCCCCAGGAGGTCTGGGACGAGCGGATCACCGCCCTCGCGCCGTACGCGGTGACCATGGAGGTGCTGCGGGCCACCGGCAACCCGGACGTCCGCTTCCTGCACTGCCTGCCGGCCTTCCACGACCTGGGGACACAGGTCGGCCGCGAGGTGTACGAGAAGCACGGCCTGGAGTCACTGGAGGTGACCGACGAGGTGTTCGAGTCCGCCCACTCGGTCGTCTTCGACGAGGCGGAGAACCGGATGCACACGATCAAGGCGGTCCTGGTGGCGACCCTGGCCTGAGCGAGGACGGAACCCGCCGCGGTCCGCTCAGTCGGGCCTGCGCTGACGCGGCACCGCCGGCAGCCGGAACCACACGGCCTTGCCGGACTCGGTCGGGCGGTGCCCGCACGACGCGCTCAGGGCGCGGATCAGCAGCAGCCCGCGCCCATGCTCCTGCCAGGGGTCCGGCTCGCTGCGGGACGGGCGGGTCAGATCGCCGGGCGGCTCCGGATCGGTGTCGTGCACCTCGACCCGGCACCCGGTGGGCAGCAGCTCCACCACCAGCTCGATCGGATGGCCCCCGGAGGTGTGCTCCACGGCGTTGGCCACCAGTTCGGCGGTGAGCAGCTCCGCGGTGTCGCGGTCCGCGGCATGCTCCCGCTCGGCCAGCGCGGTACGGACCAGCGCACGGGCGACGGGCACGGCCGCGGTGGTGTGCGGCAGTGCGACGCGCCAGGAGGCGGAGGTCGAAGGTTCGTACACGCTGTATCCGATCATGGAGAGCAGGCAGGCGGTCCTGCTTTCAATTACTCAATGGTACGGCGCCACCCCCAGGAGGTGTCGTCGACCTGTGACGGACGTCATGCTTCCGGGAGTGCAGCCGTGAGGGCTTCCCTCGCCCGCCGGACAACCCCCGGAACCCGCCGCACCGATCATGCCCAGTCCACCTGTGGCGCAATCATGACGATGGTCACGGATGAGCGATGACGGCGGTGGTCACGGACGAGTGACGCCACCGGCGGAGGGAAGCCTCGCGAGCCGTGCGTCACCCGTCACATGTCACGTGGCACGTGTCACAGGCCCGCGAAGACCGCCCCCGCGTCCCGCAGGCGTGCGTGCAGACCGTGGAAGACGCTCGCCGAGCGGGTTCCCGGCCAGCCCTCGGGGAGCAGCCCGGGAGGCAGCCCGGGGTCGGTGTAGGGGAGGTGGCGCCAGGAGTCGAGGGCGAGGAGGTAGTCGCGGTACGCCTCCTCGGGAGGGGTGTCCTCGCGCTGCCGCCAGGCGTCCAGCACGTGTGCGTGACGGTCCAGGAACGCCTCGTGCTCCGCGGCGATCCCGGCCAGGTCCCACCAGCGGGCGACCGCCTCGACGGTGGGCGTGAACCCGAGGTGCTCGCCGCGGAAGAGGTCGACGTAACCGTCCAGCCCCAGCCGCTCCAGGGTGTGCCTGGCCTCCTCGTGCAGCCGGGCCGGCGCGATCCACACGCCCGGGGCGGCGGTGCCGAAGCCGAGGCCGGCCAGGCGGGAGCGCAGGAGGTGACGCTTCTGCCGCTCGGACTCCGGCACGGAGAACACGGCGAGCACCCAGCCCTCGTCCCCGGGACGCGCGGAGGCGTGGACGCGGCGGTCGCTGTCGTTCAGCAACCGGCGGGCCTCCGGCGAGAGTTCGTAGCCGGCCGCACCCTGGACGGTACGAGCCGGCAGGAGCAGCCCGCGCCGCTTGAGCCGGGACACCGAGGAACGCACGGCGGGAGCTTCGACGCCGACCGCGGCCAGCAGCCGGATCAGCTCGGCGACGGGCACGGGGCCCGGCACGAAGCGGCCGTACGCGCCGTAGAGCGTGACGATGAGAGACCGTGGGGCAGGCTGGTCGGACACGTTGATCATCTTAGGTCGTGCCGATCGGCATCCTTCCCCCGGGCATCGGTATCACACCTGGTCATCTCCCGTACCGGACAAGGAGGTTCCGGTACGGGGGAGGCGGGGCGAGGTGATCAGGGGGTGCGGGAGCGGTTCATGCGCCGGGCGACGCGTCCGCGTCCGCCTGACGGATCGGGAAGTTGGCGCTGAAGACGTTGTCAGGGTCGTAGGTGTGCTTGACCCGACGCAGCCGGGCGAGGTTGGCGCCGAAGGCGTCGGTGAGGCGTCCGGGGCGCAGGTCGGTGTCGAAGGACAGGTAGAGGCCGTCGGTGTGCGGCGCGACTTCCGTGTCCCAGGCCTCGTTCAGCCGGTCCTGCGATGCGCCCATGGCGGTGAGCAGGAAGTTCTGGTGCCGGTGCGGGTAGGCGGTCGCGTCCGGGGCCAGGTCGTGCGCGGCCCCGCCGGTGGCGCGGATCTGGAGGAAGTACGACAGCCCGGAGCCGGCGACCCGCCCGAAGGCGCGGGCCACGTCGTCGTCGAGGTGGGTGACCAGGCCGGAGCGCACGGCGGGGTTCCCTCCCCCGGAGTGCTGCCTGTCCCCCTTCTGCACCACGCCCGGGTACGGCAGCACGTAGCCCTGGTGGTCCAGCAGCGGACCGGCCCCGGCGAGCCGTTCCAGCTCGCGCACCGCGGCCGTGGTGTCGTCACCGGCGTACACGGTCATGAGCTGGGCGATCGCGTCCTGGTCCTTGCCGTGCCGGGCGGGGGACAGGATGAGGAAGCTCGTCAGCTCGCGCGGAGCCGCCTCCATGGCGGCGCCCCAGCGCCGCAGCAGCCCGGTCGTGTCCCGGGCGTCCAGGACCATCCGGGAGAAGACGACGTCGCCGAGTTCCATCGCCTCGACCTCCACCCAGGTGACCACGCCGAGGTTCCCGCCGGCGCCCCGCAGACCCCAGAACAGGTCCGGGTGCTCCTCGCTCGACACGCGCAGCACCCGGCCGTCCGCGGTGACGACCTCCGCGGCCACCACATGGTCGATGGTCAGGCCGTACGCGCGGCCGAGCAGGCCGATACCACCGGTGGTCGCCAGACCGCCCACGCCGACACCGCCGTAGTCCCCGGAACTGATCGCCCACCCGTGGGGGGCCAGGGCCTCGGCGACCTCGCCCCAGGTGGCGCCGGCCCCGAGCCGCACCCGGCGCGTCGCCGGGTCGACGACCTCCACGGCATTGAGCGCGGCGACGTCGAGCACGATGCCGCCGTTGTTCGTGGAACGGCCGCTGATTCCGTGCCCCGCCGACCGTACGGCGAACGGGACGTCCTGGGCGCGGGCGTACGCGAGACCCGCGACGACCTGCTCGGTGGTGCGCGGGCGGAGCAGCAGGCCGGGGGAGCCGGCGCGCAAGTAGTTATGGCGTACGGACTCGTAGGCGCGGTCGCCGGGTTCGACGGCGTCGGCGGCCAGGTCGGCCGGGACGCCGTCGTAGTCGATGCCGTCCCGGCGCAGGGCGACGGCGGCCTTGCCCCGGCGGGCCGCCGCGGGCACGACATCGGCAGCGGTCCGCTCGCGCGCCACCGCCTCGCGGACGGCGGGCGCGATCTCCTCGCCGTACACCTGGATGAACCGCGGGTCGTCCGAGCCGAGAACGAAGGTGCTGATGCCGTCCTGGAGAACGAGACCGGTCAGCTCCTCCACCCACTGCTCGACGGGGCCCCGCAGGAATCCCTGTCCGGCGGCGCCGATTTCGCCGTTGATGTTCAGCAGGCGGCGCACCTCGGAGGGGTGCCGTCCCGCCTCTTCGGCGGCCTCGTCGACGATCTTGTTGCCGCGTTGCAGGTCGCCGTCCTTCATGTAGCCGAGGGACGGCAGCCAGCCGTCGGCCTTCGCCCCGGTCAGCCGCAGCATCCTGGGCTTGTAGGCGCCCAGCCAGATGCCCACGTCGTGGGCGGGGGCCGGGCCGCGCTTCGCGCCGTCGACCCGGTGGTACGTACCGTCCACTCGCAGCACTGAACGGTTCCCGGCGTCCCACATGCCGCGGATGATGTCGATGGCCTCGCTCAGCGCCTGCACGCCCTGCCCCGGAGTGAGACGACGGCCGCCCATGGCCTCGATGGCGTCCCAGAACGCCCCGGCGCCCAGGCCCAGTTCGAAGCGGCCGCCGGAGAGCAGGTCCAGGCTCGCGGCCGAGCGGGCCAGCACGGCCGGCGGACGCAGCGGCAGGTTCATGACGTTGGCGGAGAGACGGACGCGGTCGGTGCGCGCGGCCACGTACGACAGCAGCGTCCAGGTGTCCAGGAAGGCCGGCTGGTAGGGGTGGTCCTGGAACGTCACCAGGTCCAGTCCCGCGCGCTCGGACACCTCGGCCAGCGCCACCACCTGCTGCGGCTCGCGGTTCTGCGGGGTGAGGAACGTGCCGAAGGCGGGTGCGTGGCCGTAGTCCATGATGCGGGCCCCTTTCTGCTAGATAATCTGTGTTACAGACTATATTTAGAGCAACTCATCTTGGCCGCATCGTATTCCGTTAGGGTGGAGAGGTGACTGTCCGAGAGCAGAGCCAGGGACGGAGCCGAGACGGCGAGCCGTCGATGTTGGGGTGGTCGCTCACCGTGCTGCTGCGGGAGTGGAGCGCACGCGTCGAGCGTGCGTCGCGCGACCTGCCGCACGGAGTGCGCGGCTACCAGGTGCTGGCCGCCGTCGTGCGCCAGGCGCCGCCCACGCAGGCCGCGCTCGCCGCCCGGCTCGGCATCGACCGCACCGTGATGACGTATCTGCTCGACAGGTTCGAGGAGTGCGGGCTGGTGGAGCGCCGGCCGGACCCCGCCGACCGGCGGGCCCGGCGGATCGAACCGACCGACCACGGCCGCGCCGTGCTCGCCGACCTCGACACACGTGTCGAGGAGGCCGAGGACGAGTTGCTGGCCGGTCTGCCGGCCGAGGACCGGCGCGTCCTGCTGGCACTGCTCGAACACGCCGCCACCGGGGCCTCCCCCGGCGAGGACCGATGCGCCGCCGTCGCCGACACCCTGTCTCCGAAGGAGACGGGGGCGGGGACGGTGTGAGCCGCGCTCCGGGGCTGCGGGGCGCTGCGGGACTGCGGGCGTCGTGCCGTCGTGCCGTGTCCGTATCCGTATCCACTTCGGCACCCGTGCCCGGGTCCGCGCGTCCCGTCCTCGTCCGCGCGGCGGCCTGTGCGGCGCTGCTGCTCGCCGCCGCCGTGGCCGCGCCCCCGGCGGCCGCCGCACCTGCTCCTGTCCACGAGACCGTGACGGTGGACTCCGGGGGCCTGATCGCCGACGACGGCACGGTCACCCTCTCCGGCACATACCGCTGCCTGGACGCCTCCGGGCCGGTCCTCGTCGGCTCCTCCGTCCACCAGGGCACCGCCCACACGTGGTACGGCGTCGGCGGCACCCTGGCGGTGTGCGACGGCGAGACCCACGAGTGGGAGAACACCGGACGGGTCCCCTCCGAGGCTTTGGAGGCCGGCACCGCCGACGTCGAGGCCACCCTCATCGAGCTGCGTTCGGTCGACGGCCTGCTGCTGCCCGTGTTCCACGCGGTCCAGCAGCAGGAGGTCACCCTGGCCCGCGGCTGAGTGACCCGCAACCGGGCGGGTGGCGCCCGCCTGCCGTTCGGCCGGACCGGACCGCGCCGGCCTGTCCGCCGGCCCCCGGATCAGAGCTGTTCGTCCGGCCAGGCCAGCAGGCGGGCGCCGATGACCGCGGTCTGGAGCATGTAACGGTGGGCGGGCTCGGCCGGGTTGGCGCCGGTGAGCTTGTGGATGCGTTCCAGACGGTACGTCAGGGCGCGCACGCTCAGTGAGAGCCGGCGGGCCGCCTCCGCCGCCACGCAGCCCGAGTCGAAGTACGCGGTGAGCGTGTCGAGGAGCGGTTCGGCGCCGCCCCGGGCCGAGGTGAGCGGGCCGAGGGTGTTGTGGACCAGGTCGGACATGGCCTGGCGGTCGCGGGCGAGGACGGGGTAGACGAGCAGCTCGGCGGCGCGCAGCACCGGCTCGTCGAGCCCCAGCCGTTCGGCTATCTCCAGTGTGCTCAGGGCCTCTTCGTACGACTGGACGACCCCGCCGGGTCCGGACTGCGGGCGGCCGATGGCGACCTGGCCGCCGTCGGTGGCGGCGTGCGCCTGCTTGGCGAAGTACGTGAGCACCTCGCCCTGGTGCCCCGGTGCGACGCACAGCAGTCGTCCGTCCTTGGTGGTCAGCAGGATGCTGCGGTCACCGAACCGGGAGATGAGGGCCTGTTCCACCTGCCGCGGCACGGCGTCCCCCTCGTCGTAGGCGACGGGGCCACGGGCGACGGCGACCGCGTGCTCGTGGGAGAGCCGCAGGCCGAAGCGTTCGGCGCGCTCGGCGAGCCGGCCGAGGTCGCTGCGGCCGTAGAGGAGGTCGTCGATGAACTCCCGCCGGGCCGCCTCCTCCTGACGGACGGCCAGCCGCTGCGCCCGCTCGTAGCCCTCGGCGAACGCGTCCACCGCCTGCTGGACGGCGGCGAGCGCCTCCTCGGCCGAGTCGTCCCGGCCGCGCGGCCAGGCGTCACGTGCGGCGGTCAAGTGGGTGCTTACCAGGGCGCGCAGTCCGAAGCCGGCCTCCGCCGCCCGTTCCCCCAGGTTCCGGCGGGAGGCCAGCTCGTCGCGGGACAGGCGCCGGCCCGTGGCCGCGACCTCCCCCAGGATCTGGGCATAACCTTCGAGATACTCCTCGGGAATCTCCCGCTCCGCCACATCGCCCCCCGAATCCTGACGCGTCTTTGATGCGTCCTTGACGCCGCCCTGACGCGCGGTTTGATCGACACCCGGCATGCAGACCCTAGTGAACATTGCCGGAACCCGGCAATGCGGGGGCGGTGGTCGGCCGGGCATCATGGTCCGCGGGGAGCACCGCGGACGGTTCCGGTGCCTGGCACCGGCAGGTGCGGGGCTCCGGAACCGGCGAGGCCGGTGCGGTCGGCGGCGCGAGCCGTCAAGAGGGACGCGGCACGCGGGACGCGGGGACCGGGAAAGGGGTGGCAGGGGATGTACATGATCGCGGATGCCGCCACGGGCCTGCCCACGCTCCTGCTCACCGCCGCCCTCGTCGTGGCAGCCGGCTTCTGGCTGCTGGTGGCCGTCGGCGTCACCACACCGCAGGCCTTCGACTCGGACGCGGATCTCGACGCCTGGGGGATGGGCGGGGTGCCGGTCGCCCTCGCGCTCTCCCTGCTGACCCTGTTCGCCTGGCTGCTGGCCACCGGCGTGACCGTGCTGCTGGACGCGCACGTCCCCGAGGGACCCGGCGCCGGACTGCTGCGTCTGCCGGCCCTGGCCGGAGCCCTGCTCGTGGCCTGGCGGCTCACCCGCTTCTTCGTGCGTCCGCTGCACCGCCTGCTGCCCGACGAACCCGAGCCGTCCCGTTAGTTCCGCGGGCTCGGCGGGCTCGGCGGGCTCGGCGGGCTCGGCGGGAACCGGGGCGGTTCGCCCGGCGTGTCTCGTGGCGGAGCCGGCGCGCGGCTCCCGTGCGGACCGCGAGTGCCGCACCACCGGGCCACCGCCACACAGCCGTCACTTCGAACGACACGTCACCACCACGCCGTCACCGTGCCGTCCGGGCCGGGCGGCACCGGGGCGGTCCCGCCGCCCCACCTTCCGGCGCCCGGCGCCGACCTGTCACTTCCGTCCGTCACCCAGCTCCGAAGGACGTATCCCATGGATGCTGCCACCGTGGGCATCGCCGTGCTCGTCGGCGTCTGCCTTCTCGTCGTACTCGTCGTGCTGTTCCTCATGTCCAAGCTGTTCCGGAAGGTGGAACAGGGCAAGGCGCTCATCGTCTCCAAGGTCCGCAAGGTCGACGTGACCTTCACCGGTCAGGTCGTGCTGCCGGTGCTGCACAAGGCCGAGGTGATGGACATCTCGGTGAAGACCATCGAGATCACCCGGGCCGGCAAGGAAGGCCTGATCTGCCAGGACAACATCCGGGCGGACATCCGCATCACCTTCTTCGTCAAGGTCAGCAAGACCGTGGAGGACGTCATCAAGGTCGCGCAGGCCGTCGGCACCGCGCGGGCCAGTGACCGGAACACGCTGCAGGAGCTGTTCCACGCGAAGTTCTCCGAGGCGCTGAAGACCGTCGGCAAGCAGCTGGACTTCACCGACCTCTACACCAAGCGTGAGGAACTGCGGTACCGGATCATCGAGGTCATCGGTATCGACCTGAACGGCTACCACCTCGAGGACGCGGCGATCGACTACCTGGAGCAGACGCCGCTCGCCCAACTGGACCCGGGCAACGTGCTCGACGCGCAGGGCATCCGCAAGATCACCGAGCTCACGGCAATAGAGCACGTCCGCACCAACGAGGCCCAGCGCGGCGAGGAGAAGGAGATCACCCGGCAGAACGTCGACGCGCGCGAGGCGATCCTCGAGCTGGAGCGCCGGCAGACCGACGCCGAGATCAAGCAGCGCCGGGAGATCGAGACCGTGCGGGCCCGCGAGGAGGCCGAGACGGCCCGGGTGATGGAGGAGGAGCGGCTGCGCGCGCAGAGCGCCTTCCTGCGCACCGAGGAACAGCTCGGCGTGCAGCGCGAGAACCAGGCCCGTGAGGTCGCCGTCGCCGCCAAGAACCGCGAGCGGGTCATCGCCGTGGAGAGCGAGCGCATCGAGAAGGACCGGATGCTCGAGGTCATCGCCCGCGAGCGGGAGACCGAGCTGACCCGGATCGCCGCCGACAAGGAGGTCGAGGCTCAGAAGCGCGACATCGCCGAGGTCGTCCGGGAGCGGGTCGCGGTGGACCGTACGGTCGCCGAGCAGGAGGAGTCGATCAAGAGGCTGCGGGCCGTGGAGGAGGCCGAGCGGGAGCGGCAGGCCGTCATCATCGCCGCCGAGGCGGAGGCGCAGGAGAAGCTGGTCAAGGACATCAAGGCCGCGGAGGCCGCCGAGGTGTCCGCCACGCACCGTGCCGCCGAGCAGCTGACCCTGGCCGAGGCCCGGTTGAAGACCGCCGACCTCGACGCCCAGGCCAAGCTGCGGATGGCCGAGGGCATCCAGGCCGAGGCCGCCGCCGAAGGGCTGGCCGCCGTGCAGGTCCGCGACAAGGAGGCCGAGGTCATCGAGAAGGCCGGCCGTGCCGAGGCCGAGGCGTCCGAAGCCCGGATGCGTGCCGAGGCCGAGGGTGCGCGGGCCAAGGCGCTCGCCGACGCGGAAGGCATCAGCAGCAGGCTCAGGGCGGAGGCCGCCGGTCTCACCGAGAAGGCCGCGGCGATGGCCGCGCTGGACGAGGCGTCCCGCGGACACGAGGAGTACCGGCTGCGCCTGGAGGCGGAGAAGGACGTACGGCTCGCCGGGCTCGAGGTGCAGCGGCAGGTCGCCGAGGCGCAGGCCACGGTGCTCGCGACCGGTCTGGAGAGCGCCGACATCAGCATCGTCGGCGGGGAGTCCGTGTTCTTCGACCGGCTGATGTCGTCGATCGCGCTCGGCAAGGGCATCGACGGGCTCGTCCAGAACTCCGGGACCGTCCAGGCCCTCGCCGGCCCGTGGCTGGACGGATCGGCGAGCTTCCCCGACGACCTGAGCCGGATCCTGGGCTCCGTGTCGAGCGCCGATGTACAGAACCTGACGGTGTCCGCGCTGCTCATGAAGCTGATGAAGTCGGACGGCGAGAACACTGGCCAGATCAAGCAACTGATTGAAAGAGCTGGGGAGTTGGGCCTCGCGGACACGCCGTTGGCCGCGCTGAACGGCCACGCCAGGGCCTGACCACCCCCCCCGGTCGGGGAGCCGCCGCACAGGGGACGGCGGCTCCCCGACCGCTCCTTTTCGAGAGGCAGCCATGACCATCGGCACCCAGGAGACGCCCGGCACGGGCACACACCGGCAGTCCGGCACGGGCACCCGTGACCGGTCCGCCGCGGGCGCGCACGATCCGGCGGGCGCGGGCAGCACCACAGGCACCACGGCGGGCACCGGCGTCCACGAGACGGTCGACGGCGGCACCTACCAGGTGCTGCGCGACCGCCTGACCGGGCAGGCCGTCGAACTCGCACGGCGTACCGAGGAGTTGAACCGGCTCCGGATCGACACCTTCGGATCCGCCGAACTGCGCCTGACCGGCACCGAACGGCTGCGCACCGACCGCGCCGGCGTGCCCCGCGACATCGTCGCCGTGGGTGACGTGCTCCTCTTCGGCCACGGGGCCCAGCCCCGCCCGGAGACGGACACCGCCGTCGGCGACGTCCTCGCCGCCCACGACCGCGACCTGAACCGGCTGCCCGACGACGCCGTGCCCGGCCTCCTCGACGACCCCGTCTTCGTACGGGAGTTCGCCGCCCTGCACCGCTACTACCGCCAGGCCCGCCTGCTGCGGCTGCGCCGCGTCGACGGCAGGCTCCTCGCCGTGTTCCAGACCGGCGAGAAGGCCGGCGACATCCGCGTCCTGCGCTGGTCGGTGTCCGAGGACGGCCGGGCGGTCTTCCTCGACGCGCGCGGCGACCGCGACCACGCGCGCACCCCCGCCCCGGACATCGAATGGGTCCGCACCACCCGCGAGGACCACGTCCTCGGCCGGCACCCGCACGTCTCCGTCCAGGGAGAGGTCTTCGTCGACACGCTCGGCGGCACCCTCACCGTCAGGACGGACAGCGACACCGAAACCCCCGACGGCATCCACACCGAACCGGTCGACGAGCCGCTCCAGTCCCTCGCCGACGCCGAGATCGCGTACGCCCGCGTCGGCGCGCTGATCCTGCTGCGCGTCCTGCCCTACAAGGAGACCGCGCACCGCCACCTCGTCTTCAACACCCTCACCCGCACCGTGGTCCGCCTCGACGGCATCGGACAGGACTGCCGGCGCCTGCCCGGGGACCAGGGCGTCGTCTTCCCCGGCGGCTACTGCCTGGCCGCCGGCACCCACAAGACGTACGGGCTCGACACGGACGGCATGGAGTTCGAACGCGAGGTGCGCTCGCCCAACGGCGAGGACGTGCTGTACGCCTTCCACGCACCCGGCCGGGGCCGCGCCCTGCTCCTGTCGTACAACGTGATCCGCAAGGAGGTCGCCGCACCGCTGAGCTGCCACGGCTGGGCGCTCTTCGACGACGGCGCGCTGACCCTGCTGCGGCCCGACGGCGACGAACCCGCCCGCGTCCACCCGCTCCAGCTGTGGCACTCGCCCTACGTCTCCGACACCCACGCCGCGGGCCGGCCCGTCGGCGACGGCCCCCTCGACCGGGTCGGCAACGCCGACCTCGTCCGCGGCATCTCCGACTGCCTCTCCCTGGTCCGCTCGGTCACCGAGACCACCCCGACGACCGAGGTGTACGAGGCGCTGGCCGCCGCCTGCGTCCGCACGGCCGACGCCCACCACTGGCTCGACGAACCCGAACTGGGCGACCTGCGAAGTCCGTTGGAGGAGGTGCGCACCACCGCCGAACAGGTCCTGGCCGAGTTCGAGACCGTACGCGACCTCGGCCGCCGCGCCGCCGCAGCGCTCGACGAGGCGGCCGCCCGCATCGGCTCCGTGGTGCGCCGGCTGCGCGGCGAGCAGCCCCGCGAGGCCGCCGCCTGGGTCGAGGGCCTCACCGAACTCCGCCACGCCCAGGGCCATCTGCTGACCCTCAAGGAGCTGCGGTACGCCGACCACGCCCGCATCGACGAACTCGCCGACGAGGCCGGAGCCGACCTCGCCTCCTTCGGACAACGCGCGGTCACCCACCTCGCCCACGAGGACGCCTTCGCCGCCCACCACGCCGACGTCGAACGCCTTCTCGCCGACGCCGAGCAGATCGACACCGCCGCCGAGGCCGTCCCCGTCGCCGCACGCCTGGACGAACTCGCCGACAGCCTGAGGACGGTGACCGAAGTCGTCGCCGGACTCGACATCGGCGACGCGACCGTCCGCACCGCCGTACTGGAACGCGTCGCCGAAGCCCTCGGCGGCGTCAACCGCGCCCGCGCCACCCTCGACGCCCGCCGCCGCGGACTGCGCGACCGGGAGGCCCGCGCCGGATTCGCCGCCGAACTCGCCCTGCTCGGCCAGACCGTCACCGGCGCCCTCGCGGCCGCCGCCGACCCCGAGTCCTGCGACGAACAACTGACCCGTGTACTGGCCCAGTTGGAAACCCTGGAGTCCCGCTTCGCGGAGTTCGACGATGTGCTCGGCGAACTCGCCGACCAACGCACCGAGATCTACGAGGCGTTCGCCGCCCGCAAACAGAGTCTCACCGACGCCCGCGCCCGCCGCGCCGAACAGCTCGCCTCCGCCGCCGAACGTGTCCTGGAGACCATCGCCCGCCGCTCCGCGGCCCTCGCCGACACCGACGAGGTCAGCACCTACTTCGCCTCCGACCCCCTGGTCGCCAAGGTCCGCCGCACCGCCGGCGAACTGCGCGACCTCGGCGACCGGGTCCGGGCCGAGGAACTCGACGGCCGTCTGCGCTCCGCCCGGCAGGAAGCCGCCCGCGCACTGCGCGACCGCACCGACCTCTACGCCGACGGCGGTCGCGCCCTCCGCCTGGGCAGCCACCGCTTCGCCGTCACCACCCAGCCCCTCGACCTCACCCTCGTCCCGCAGGGCGACGGCCTCGCCTTCGCCCTCACCGGCACCGACTACCGCGCCCCCGTCACCGACCCGGCCCTCGCCGAGGGCCGCCGCTACTGGAACCGGCACCTGCCGTCCGAGTCGACCGAGGTCTACCGCGCCGAACACCTCGCCGGCCGCCTGCTGCACGAGCACGGCCCCGACGCCCTGCACGGCGCCGACGACCTCGCCGCCCTCGTACGCAGGGCCGCCGAGGAAGCCTACGACGAGGGATACGAGCGCGGCGTCCACGACCACGACGCCACCGCCCTGCTCACCGCCGTCCTGCCCCTGCACGGCGGGGCAGGACTCCTGCGCCACGAGCCCGCGGCCCGCGCCCTCGCCCTGCTCCACTGGACCCACGGCACCACCGCCGAGGAACGCGCCGACCTCACCCGCCGGGCCCGCTCCCTCGCACGCGTCCGCGACGCCTTCGGCCCGCCCCCGGCCCTCGCCGACCTGTGCGCCGAACTCGCCCGCAGGATCGGCGACTGGGACGGCGGCCGGGGCGGTGCCTGGGACAGATACGGGAGCGGTGGCCGAGGCGGTAACGGCGGCGCCGGTACGGGTGGCGCACCGGCCCGCCCGGAGGCAGCCGCCGCCTACCTCTTCGACGAACTCACCACCGGCCCGGACGGGTTCGTCATCAGCGGGCAGACCCGCACCCTGCTCGACAAGTTCCGCCGCACGGTCGCCACCGAGGCCTACGACGAGGACCTGCCCGCCCTCGGAACCCTCGCCGACCGCCGCCAGCTCGTCGAGGCCTGGCTGACCGCGTACACCGCCGCCACCGGCAGCCGGCTCACCCCCGGCGACCTCGCCGAGGCCGTCGCCGCCGAACTCTGCCCGGACCAGCCCCGCCACGAGTCCGACGCGCCCCTCACCGTCACCGTGGAGGGCCTGCTCGGCACCCACCCCCGCGTCACCGACCGGCGCCTCACCCTGCGCCTGGACGAATTCCTCGCCCGAACCGAGGAGTTCAGGGACCGCGACACCCCCGCCTTCCGCGCCTTCCAGCGCCGCCGCACCGCCCTGGTCACCGCCGAACGCACCCGGCTGCGCCTGGACGACCACCGCCCGCGCGTGATGTCGTCGTTCGTCCGCAACCGCCTCGTCGACGAGGTCTACCTCCCGCTCATCGGGGACAGCCTCGCCAAACAGCTCGGCACCACCGGCGAGTCGGGGAGCACCGGCACCGGCGGCCTGCTGCTCCTCGTCTCCCCGCCCGGCTACGGCAAGACCACCCTCATGGAATACGTCGCCGACCGGCTGGGCCTCGTCCTGGTGAAGATCAGCGGACCGGCGCTCGGCCACTCGGTGACCTCCCTCGACCCGGCCGAGGCGCCGAACGCCACCGCACGCCAGGAGATCGAGAAGATCAACTTCGCGCTGGCCGCCGGCAACAACACGCTCCTCCACCTCGACGACATCCAGCACACCTCGCCCGAACTCCTCCAGAAGTTCATCCCCCTGTGCGACGCCACCCGCCGCGTGGAGGGCGTGTGGGAGGGCGAACCGCGCACCTACGACCTGCGGGGCAAACGCTTCGCCGTCTGCATGGCCGGCAACCCCTACACCGAGTCCGGCGACCTCTTCCGGGTGCCCGACATGCTGGCCAACCGCGCCGACGTATGGAACCTCGGGGACGTCCTCACCGGCAAGGACGACGCCTTCGCGGCCAGCTTCGTGGAGAACGCGCTCACCGCCAACACGGTGCTCGCCCCGCTCGCCGGCCGCGACCGCGGCGACCTCGACCTGCTGATCCGCCTCGCGGAGGGCGACCCCACCGTCCACGCCGACCGGCTCACCCACCCGTACGCGCCCACCGAACTGGAACGCGTCCTGGCCGTACTGCGCCATCTGCTCACCGCCCGCCGCACCGTCCTCGCGGTGAACAAGGCCTACATCGCCTCCGCCGCCCAGTCCGACGACGCCCGCACCGAGCCGCCGTTCCGCCTCCAGGGCTCCTACCGCAACATGAACAAGATCGCCCAGCGGATCCAGCCGGTCATGAACGACGCCGAACTCTCCGCCGTCGTCGACGACCACTACGCGGCCGAGGCGCAGACCCTCACCACCGGCGCGGAGGCGAACCTGCTCAAACTCGCCGAACTGCGCGGCACCCTCACCGCCGCGCAGGCCGACCGCTGGGACGAGGTCAAGGCCGCCCACCTGCGCACCCGCACCCTCGGCGGCCCCGACGACGACGCCCTCACCCACGCGGTCGCCGCCCTCGCCCTCCTCGGCGACCGCATCGCCGCCGTCGAATCGGCCATCATCCGCGCGGCCGACCCCCGCCGGATCATGGCCCGTCCGGCGGAACGCCACGCGCTCCGGCTGGAGGGGCGGCCGGAGAGGGCCAGACCGGTGGGAGACGGAGGTCCGAAGCCGGAGGAAGGTCTGGAGAGGGGCGGGGACTCGGAGGGGGAGTGAGGGGAGACGTGCTGCACACGGCGCCGGGCCCGCATTGCCCGATGCCGTGCGTTGCCGCCGCGCGAAGGTTGAATCTGCTGTGCAAGGCCCTCAGCTCGTGGTGACGAGTTCGTCGAGCAGCCGCTCCAACAAGTAGTTGTCGCCGAGGAAGCTCTTCACCGAGGTGTCCTCGTTGCGCTGAGGGTCCAGGCCCGACCAGTTCAGGTTGTATCCCGCGTCGGCGCTGAGCTGCGTCAGGAACCCCGCTGGGCACGGCCGTTGCCCTCGCGGAACGGGTGGAGGACGTTCATGTCGCCGTACAGCTCGGCCAGTCGGATGACGAATTCCCGCCGGGGGAGACCCCGCAGCTGTCCGGAGGAGGCGAGACGGCCGAAGACCTCTCCGGCGTAGGACACGAGATTCCTCGCCGGACAGAACGGCGTGCGCTTGGCGATGTTCACGGTGCGTAACTCGCCTGCCCACGAGTAGAGGTTGCCGAAGATCGCGGCATGGAACGCCTGGTGATGGCCGAGGTCGTACGCGCCGGGCAGAGGGCGTTCGGCGAGCATGACGAGGCGCGCCCGGGTGATGTCCGCCTCCGCTGCCGCGAGCAGTCGAGGGTCGGTGATGCCGAGCTTGTTGCGCAGCACGCCGTTGGGCAGGGTGTACGGATCGTTCACCCCGCCCGCCGCTGTGAAGTCGGTCGGTGGCGGGCGATCGCGCGGGCGACAAGGGTGTCCGCGTCGAGGTCGCCCTTCACATACTCCTCGGTGTCCCGGTCGGAGGCCTCGGAGGCGTGGAGCCCCTCGGCCTCGATGGAGCCGGTGGCCGAGGCGACGGCCGCACGCCGTGCCGCTCGACCGCTCAGCGCCTCGAAGGCCTCGACGGACAGAAGGACGCCCTGGGGCTTGCGGTGGGCGCCGATCAGGACCGGGTCGGCATCCGCGCCGGACTCCGACAGCTCGGTCAGGATCCGCGACAGTCTCGCGCGCGCGTCGCTGACGGTCACGACCTCGGGAATCTCCACGCTGCCACCGTACCCATATAGAGGCTTGATTCTGTACAGATTCCAGTACGGATTCAGATGGGATGCGGGATGAGGTGAGGGCGTGGTTCGCCGTACCGGCCCACCTTGAAAAGTGGCGTGAACTAGGTCAATCGGCATCACGTTGAAGCCGCTCGCTCTGTCACACCCCCGCGATAGCCTCACCCCGTTGGCTCACCACCCGGCAGAAAAGGCCCGCCCCATGCCGTCGTCCCCGTGCGCCGCCTCCGGCCTGCCGTCGGGAATCTGTCGGTGATCGGGCGGAGAGGCCGGTGACCTGACGGGGCGACCGGGGCCTCCCGAGGTCTTCGGAGGGTGCCGCCGTGACCGTCCTCGGGGAGTGGGGCGGCGACCCCAAGGCCCCGACTTCGCTGATCCCGGGGCCGATTGAAGGTTTGCCCGCGTGTGGAGCGGATCGGCGGAATGATCATTGAGGCATTCCGGACGACTTTTCTCCTGGGTGTTACCGGCGGGTAGTCGGTCCTGCTACAAACACGATTGCTTCATCAACTACCTACCCGCCCCCTTCCCGAAAG
Organism: Streptomyces sp. NPDC005774; assembly: GCF_042871645.1. NCBI lineage: Bacteria > Bacillati > Actinomycetota > Actinomycetes > Kitasatosporales > Streptomycetaceae > Streptomyces > Streptomyces sp. NPDC005774. The sequence goes on from NZ_JBIAIV010000015.1 coordinate 146,040, forward strand.
GGTTGATTGTCATGTCAGCGTCATTGCGTTCTCTTCGGGCTTCCGTGTTGGCCCTCACGATGGGTGCCGCGGCCGTGCTCGGCCTGGCGCAGCCGGCCGCGGCTGCGGGCGACCACTACGTGGCTCTGGGCGACTCCTACTCCTCCGGAGTGGGCGCCGGGAGCTACACCTCCGAGAGCGGTGACTGCAGACGCAGCACCAAGGCGTACCCCCAGCTCTGGACGGACGCGAACGCTCCCTCCTCGTTCAAGTTCGTCGCCTGTTCGGGTGCGACGACGACCGGCGTGGCCGGCGGCCAGCTGGGCGCGCTGACGACGTCGACCACGCTCGTCAGCATCACGGCGGGCGGGAACGACGTCGGCTTCGCGGACGTCATGCAGACCTGCGTGCTGCAGAGCGATGCGAACTGCGTCAGCCGTGTCAACACCGCGGTCTCGCAGATGCAGAACTCCCTGCCGGGCAAGCTCGACTCGCTGTACGGCACCATCCGCGCACGCTCCCCGAAGGCCCATGTGGTGGTCCTCGGATACCCCCGCTTCTACAAGCTCTCGGGCACGTGCATCGCCGGGCTCACCGAGACCGAGCGCGGGGCGATCAACAACGCCTCGGACGTGCTGAACGGGGTGATGGCGAAGCGGGCGGCCAACGCCGGATTCACCTTCTCCGGCGTGGTGGACGAGTTCACCGGACATGAGCTCTGCTCGGGCGACGCCTGGCTCCACAGCGTGTCGGTCCCGATCACCAACTCCTACCACCCGAAGGCCGCCGGACAGTCGGGAGGATATCTGCCCGCCTTCCGCTCCATGGCCTGACGGACCCGGGCGTTCCCCCCGCGTGCGAGGGCACCCCGCCGCCCTGCCGGGCCGGTGCCCTCGCACGCGCGCACACCGGGCACGGCTCCAACCTGCGAACCGCCCCGGTGGCACCGTGCCCGCCGGGGCCACCGTCACCTGTCTGATCGGCGCCGCCAACCGGGACGGGAACCGCTACCGCGACCCGGACCGCTTCGACGTCCTCCGCGAGGACCTCACCACCACGACCGCCTTCTCGGCCGCCGCCGACCACCTGGCCTTCGCCCTCGGCCGGCACTTCTGCGTGGGTGCCCTGCTCGCCAAGGCCGAAGTCGAGACCGGCGTGAACCAACTCCTCGACGCCATGCCCGACGTACGGCTCGCCGACGGCTTCGACCCCGTCGAGAAGGGGGTGTTCACCCGGGGACCGCAGTCCCTGCCGGTGCGCTTCACCCCGGTCGTGGACTGAGCCCCGGGGACGGACACGGGCTCCGGCCCACAGGAAAGGGAGCGCTCCGAACGACGTGGTCGGCGGGTGGAGCACTTCACGGGCCGGTCGCGGCCACTGCCGCCAGTTCCTCCGGGGTGAGAGGGACGGCGGCCGTGCCGGCCGGCAGTCCCCACGCGCGCAGCAGTCGCGCCGCCGCGATGCCCCACGGAAGCCGCAGTCCCGCCGCCGCGAGGAGATCCGTACGGGCCAGCATCGCGGCCACGGGCCCGGTACGCACCCCGGACGGCGTGAGCAGCGCGGCGTCGTCGGCCCAGCGCAGGGCGAGATCCACGTCGTGGGTCGCCATGACGACCGTGGTGCCCCGCTTACGCAACCCGGCGAGCGTGGCGAGCAGCCGCTCCTGACCGTCCGGGTCGAGGCCCGCGGTCGGCTCGTCCAGGATCAGGACGCGCGGCCGCATCGCCACCGCCCCCGCGATCGCGGTCCGCTTGCGCTGCCCGTAGGACAGTAGATGCGTGGGCCGTTCGGCGAGCGCGGTGATGTCGAGCGCGGCCAGCGCCTCCGCCACCCGTGCCCGTACCTCCGTGTCGGACAGCCCGAGGTTCAGCGGCCCGAACGACACGTCCTGGCCCACCGAGGCCGCGAACAACTGGTCGTCGGGGTCCTGCACCACCAACTGCACCGTCGTCCGCAGCCGGGTCAGCCCTCTGCGGTCGTAGCGAACGGGTGCTCCCTCGATGCTCAACTCACCGTTCCTGGGGCGAAGTCCACCGCTCAGCAGCCGCATCAGCGTGGTCTTGCCACTGCCGTTGCGGCCCAGTAGTGCGAGCGCGCGTCCCTCCCGCACCTCGAAGTCGAGGCCGGTGAGCACGGCCGGGCCGTCCTCGTAGGCGAAGGACGCGTCCCGCAGGGTGACCAGGGCGGGGACCGGGGCGGGAGCGCTCATGGCATCCGGCTTTCCAGGAGAAGGGCGACGGCGGCCAGTGCCGCGAGGAGCAGCAGGCTCACGGCCGTGAACCGTACGGAGACGCGCGCCTCGGGCACCAGGACGCGCAGTGTGCCGTCGTAACCGCGCCCGGCGAGCCCCGCCTGCAGCCGCGCCGCCCGGTCGAAGGACCGGACGAACGCCGTCGCACCGAGACCGCCCAGCGAACGCCAGGACGCCGCCCGGGTGGTGTGCCCGAGCCGGGCCGCCTGCGCCTGACCGATCCGGCGCACCGAGTCGAGCAGCAGGAAACTCATGCGGTACATCACCAGGGCCACGTCCACCAGCGGGGCGGGCACCCCGGCCCGCACCAGACGCGGCAGCAGGTCCGACATCGGCGTGGTGAAGGCGAACAGCAGGACCCCGAGGGACGCCGCCGAGGTACGCAGCAGCAACTCGCCCGCGCGCAGCGGCCCTTCGGGGGCCGGGGACACGAACCCGGCCGGCCCGCCCACCTGCACCAGCAGCGTGAGCGCCCCGGTGACGCAGAAGCCCAGCGGCACCCGGTAGGCACGCCACAACCGCCGGCCCGGCACCCCCGCCGGGCCCAGCAGCACCGCGAGCGCGGTCACCAGCACCAGGGCCGCGCCCGGCCACGGTGGTAGCGAGACCGCCAGCACGGTGAGCCCCAGCCCGAGTACCGCCTTGTCCACGGGATGACGGCGGCGCCAGCGACTGCTGTGCGCCGCCGCGTCGATCGGCAGCACGCGCGATCAGGCCCGGGGACCGGGGGAGACCGCCTCGCCGGGGCGGCCCGTGCCGGCGTCCGAGCCGGTACCGGGCGCCGGCTCCTGCTGCCGTGCCCGTTCCTCACCCTGTCGGCGCCCGCGCTGCACCCCGAAGTAGTACGCCAGGACCCCCGCACCGACGGCGGCCTGGAGGGCGAAGAGCCCCGACTCGATCTCGCCGGACGGAGGTTCGTACAGCGGCGAGAACCACGGCTCGTAGTCCGGTTCGAGCTCGGTGATGGCGGCCTCCGCCTCGCCGTCCGCACCGGCGAACGGCTCCTCCTTGTGGTCCCCGAGCCCGAGCGCCAGCGGCAGCACCGCGAGCGCGGCCACGGCGAGCAGCAGCAGGGTGTTGATCTTCGCGTTCCTGGTCATCACGCCACCGTCCCGGTACCGGTCGTCCCCGTCGTACCCGCCGTCTGCTTCATCTCCGGCTCCTTCTCCGTTCCCGTCGTTTCCGCCCCCGCCGTTGCCGACGCGGTCCGCTTGCCGGTCAGCAGCACGCCGAGACGGGTCAGTTCGCTCTTGCTGGACTGCACCAGCAGGCGCATCACCAGGACGGTCAGCAGCCCCTCGCTCACCGCGAGCGGGATCTGCGTGACGGCGAAGATGGAGCCGAACTTCCCGAGCGCACCCGGGAATCCACTCCCCGGGTCGGGGAAGGCGAGCGCCAGCTGCACACTGGTGACGCAGTACGTGGACAGGTCGGCGACGAACGCGCCGCAGAACACCGCCGCCATCAGCGGTGCCCCGGACCGCCGCGCCAGCCGGTACACGCCGTACCCCGCCCACGGCCCGACGATCGCCATCGAGAAGACATTGGCGCCCAGCGTGGTCAGCCCGCCGTGGGCCAGCAACAGGGCCTGGAACAGCAGGGTGATGGTGCCCAGCACCGCCATGATCGGCGGCCGGAACAGGATGGCGCCCAGCCCGGTGCCGGTGGGGTGGGAGCAACTCCCGGTCACCGAGGGCAGTTTCAGCGCGGACAGAACGAAGGTGAACGCTCCCGAGGCGCCGAGCAGCAGCGTGCTCTCGGGATGTTCCCTGACTTCACGGATGAGCGACCGGGCTCCGTGGACGACGAACGGCGTAGCCGCGACGCCCCAGGCGACCGCGTGCGCCGGTGGCAGAAAACCTTCGGCAATGTGCATGGCTCAGCAGACCCTCTCCAGCACCTCGTGGATGGTTGACGCGCCTTGGCCGGTCTCCTGGCTGACGGGTACCACCGCCCGAGCTCCGCCTTCCCGGGTCCCAGGTGGACCCAGTGGCTGCCCGTCGGTCCTGTCGGGGACAGGACCAGGGGCCGGAGCCGGACTTCCCGATCACAGTGGCGAGGGCCGCACCGGTATCGCACCGGATTTCCCGTTCACCAAGGCGTGGCGACAGTAGACCCGGACCCGGCCCGGTGACAAGCGGGTGCCGGGGGCGCGCGGACGGCGTTCCGCAGCTCGTCTCCCGGCGCACACCCGCGGCCTCGACGGCGGGGGTGCGCAGGTGGGGCGGCGGTCACACATGCGCCGCCCGCCCGGGCGGCCACCGCGCGCCGAAGCGTCGGCATGGGGGGCCGGGGCCCTGGGCAGAACCTTGCTGCAATTAATATGCAATAAAGAATTCCAGTCAGCAGAGGTGTGAGATTCGATGACGACCCGACGAATACGGCGTACCACCGGCGCGGCGGCCACGGCCGCCGCGTTCTCGCTGGCCGCCGCCTGCTCGGCGCCGACCGGCGGCTCGGACGCCGGCACGGGCGGCGGCGGGTCCGCCGAGTCCGTGGTGATCGGGGTCCCCAACGAACCCGACACCCTGAGCCCCCTGCTCGGCTACGGCAAGGACGGCAACTCCAAGGTCTTCGACGGGCTGCTCGCCCGCGACGCCGACCTGAAACTGAAGCCCGCGCTGGCGAAGGCCCTGCCCGAGATCGGCGACGACGGCCGCACCTACACCTACACCCTGCGCCCGGGCGTCGAGTTCAGCGACGGCGAACCCCTCACCGCCGAAGACGTCGTCTACACGTACCGCACGATCCTCGACGACAAGACCAACAACGCCGCCAAGAGCGAACTCGACGCCGTCAAGGAGGTCCGGGCGGACGGCGACGACAAGGTCGTCTTCACCCTCAAGTACCCCTACGCGGCCTTCGCCGCCCGCACGGTGCTGCCCGTCGTCCCCGAACATATCGCGGGCAAGCAGGACCCCAACACCGGCGCCTTCAACACCGAGCCGATCGGCACCGGACCGTACGTCCTCACCGGCTGGAGCAAGGGCGAGAAGCTCACCTTCAAGGCGAACCCGGACTACTGGGGCGGCGCACCGAAGGTGAAGAAGCTCACCATGGCGATCATCGCCGACGACGACGTCCGCGCCACCCGGCTGCGTTCCGGCGACCTCGACGGCGCGACCCTCCCGCCCAACCTCGCCGCCACCTTCAAGAACGACGACGACCGCACGACGTACCAGGCCACCACCTACGACTTCCGCGCCGTCACCCTCCCCACCGCGAACAAGGTCACCGGCGACACCGCGATCCGCCGCGCCCTCGACCTCGCCGTGGACCGCAAGGCCATGGTCGACAAGATCCTCGACGGCGCCGGCCGCCCCGCCTACGGGCCGCTGCCCCTCGACGACCCCTGGTACACCAAGGACGTCGAACGCCCCCAAGACCTCGCCGAGGCCGAGAAGATCCTCGACCGCGACGGCTGGAAGTCCGGCAAGGACGGCATCCGGGCCAAGGACGGCGCCCGCGCCACGTTCACCCTCTACTACCCCTCCGGCGACAAGGTCCGCCAGGACCACGCCCTCGCCTACGCCTCCGACGCCAAGAAGGCCGGCATCGACGTCAAGGTCGAGGGCGCCACCTGGGAGGTCATCGAACCCCGGATGGGCAAGGACGCCGTCCTCGCCGGCTTCGGCAGCACCGGCGACCCCGACTTCGGCCTCTACACCCTGCTGCACTCCTCCCTCGCCGGCGACGGCTTCAACAACATGCCCCACTACGACAACCCCGCCGTCGACAAGGCCCTCGACACCGGCCGCCGCAGCCAGGACCCCGAGGACCGCAAGGCCGCCTACGACGACCTCCAGCGCGCACTCGTCAAGAACCCCGGCTACACCTTCCTCACCCACATCGACCACCTCTACGTCCTCGCCGACCGCTGGGAAGACCTCACCACCCAGGTCGAACCGCACGAGCACGGCTTCGCCAGCGGCCCCTGGTGGAACGCCGAGGACTGGCAGCCCAAGAAGTGAAGACCCTCCCCTGGGGAGCGATGGGACATCTCGTGGCACGGCGGGCCCTGCTCGCCGTGCCCGTCCTCCTCGTCGTCACCTTCGGCGCCTTCGCCCTCGCCGCCGCCTCCCCGTTCGACCCCGTCAAGGCCTACGCCGGCACCGCCGCGCTCGGCGCCGACCAGGAGACCCTGGACCGGCTCCGGGACAACCTCGGCGTGGACCAGCCCTTCACCGCCCGCTGGTGGGAGTGGCTGACCTCCGCCGTCACCGGCGACCTCGGCCAGTCCAGCGTGCTGCGCCAACCGGTCGCCGACGCGATCGGCGAGCGGATCGTGTGGTCCACGCTGCTGTGCGCCGTCGCCTTCGCCGTCGCCGTCCTGCTCGGCACCCTGCTCGGCGTGCTCGCCGCCCGCCGCCCCGGCTCGCTCCTCGACCGGACGGTCACCTCCCTCGCGTACTCCCTGGAGGCCGCGCCGGTCTTCTGGATCGCCCTGCTCGCCGTCTGGCTGTTCGCCCTCCAACTGGACGTCCTCCCGGCCGGCGGCCTGACCGACACCGGCAGCGAGTACGTCACCGCCGGACAGGTCGCGAGCCATCTGATCCTCCCCGCCGGCGTCCTCGCCGTCTCCCAGCTCCCCTGGTTCACGCTCTACGTACGCCAAGGCGTCGGCGACGCCCTCGCGGAGGACCCCGTACGCGGCGCCCGCGCCCGCGGCCTCGGCGAACGCACCGTCCTGCTCGGCCACGCCCTGCGCTCCGGACTCCTGCCCGTCCTCACCCTCATCGGCTCCCGCGTCCCCGAGCTCATCACCGGCGCCCTGCTGGTGGAGACCGTCTTCAGCTGGCCGGGCATCGCGGCCGCCACCGTCGAGGCGGCCACCGCCGTCGACTTCCCGCTCCTGGCCGCGCTGACGACCCTCGCCACCGCCGCCGTCCTCGCCGGGAACCTCCTGGCGGACCTCCTGTACGGACTGACCGACCCGAGGGTGAAGCTCAGTGAGATGTGATTCCGATGGCTGACACCACCCTGGAGAAGGCGAGCACGGCCGGGTCCGCGGCCCCGGCCGTCGCATGGCGCTCGCGCGGCACCGCCCGCCGCTCCACCCACACCCTGCGGCTGCGCGTCTCCGCCGCACTGGTCGCCGTGACCGCCCTCGCGGTCCTGCTCATCCCCCCGCTGGTCCAGCTCGACCAGCAGGCCGTCGACCTCGCCTCGAAACTCCTTCCGCCCGGCCGGTCCCACCCCTTCGGCACCGACGACGTCGGCCGCGACCTGCTGCTGCGCTGCGTCTACGGCCTGCGGGTCTCCCTGCTCGTAGGCGTCGTCGCGGCACTCACCGCCACCGTGATCGGCACCGCCGTCGGAGCCGCGGCCGGGGCCCTCGGCGGCTGGGTCGACCGCCTCGTCATGCGCCTGGTCGACACCATCTCCTCCGTTCCGCACCTGCTGCTCGGCATCTTCATCGTCGCCATGTTCCGGCCGGGCGTCTGGCCCGTGGTGGTCTCGGTCGCCGCCACCCACTGGCTGTCCACCGCCCGCATCGTCCGCGCCGAGGTCCTCTCGCTGCGCTCCCGCCCGTACATCGACGCGGCCGTCTCCGGCGGCGCCTCCCGGTGGCGGGTCGTCCTGCGCCACCTGCTGCCCGGCGTGCTGCCGCAGGCGGGACTCGCCGCCGTCCTGATGATCCCGCACGCCATGTGGCACGAATCGGCGCTGTCCTTCCTCGGCCTCGGCCTTCCCACCCACACCGCCAGCCTCGGCACCCTCATCCAGGACGCCCGCGGCACACTGCTCGCCGGGCAGTGGTGGCCCACCCTCTTCCCCGGCCTGTTCCTGATCATCCCCACCCTCGCCATCGCCGGACTCGCCGGAGTGTGGCGGGAGCGGATCAACCCCCGCCGCCGATCGGAGCTGATGCTGTGACCGAGCGACCTCCCGTCCTGTCGGTCCGCGGACTGTCGGTGCGCTTCCTGGTGCCCGGCTCGGGCCCCGTCGCCGCCGTCACCGACGCGCACTTCGACGTCGTACCCGGCGAATGCCTCGCCCTGATCGGCGAGAGCGGCTGCGGCAAGTCCGTCCTGGCCTCCGCCCTGCTCGGCCTGCTCCCCGCCAACGCGCAGACCGCCGGCCACGCCCTGCTCGGCGACCTCGACCTGATCGCCGCCGACGAACGCACCCTCGCCCGCACCGTACGCGGCCGGCGCATCGGCCTCATCCCGCAGAGCCCCGCCGCCCACCTCACCCCCGTCCGCACCATCCGCGCGCAGACCGAGGAGACGGTCGCCGCCCTCACCGGCGTCCGCGGCCGCGCGGCCCTGCGCGCCGCCGCCGAAAAGGCCGCCGCCCGCGCCGCCTTCCCCGCGGACCACCTCGACCGCCACCCGCACGAACTCTCCGGCGGCCTCGCCCAGCGCGCCGCCACCGCCCTCGCCCTCGTCGGCGACGCCCCCCTGCTGCTCGCCGACGAACCCACCACCGGCCTCGACCGCGACCTGGTCGACCACACCGTCGACGAACTGCGCCGCCACGTCGACGCCGCCGGTGACGGCACAGGGGAGGGCCGGGCCCTCCTGATGATCACCCACGACCTGGCCGCCGCCGAACGCATCGCCGACCGCGTCGCCGTCATGTACGCGGGCCGCATCGTCGAACTCACCGACGCGGAAACCTTCTTCGGCGCCCCCGGCCCTCGCCACCCCTACAGCCGCGGCCTCCTGAACGCCCTTCCCGACCGCGCCTTCACCCCGATCCCCGGCATGCCCCCCGAACTGGGCGCCCTCCCCGAAGGCTGCGCCTTCGCCCCCCGCTGCGACCACGCCACCGCCCGCTGCACGACCCTCCCACCCCTGACGGAGACGGTTGCCTGCCACCACCCGCTCCCAGTCGAGGCCCTGGAGGACGTCCGTGCTTGAACTGCGCGCCATCACCGCCGGCTACGACCGCCGGGCCCCCGTCGTCCGCGACGCCACCCTCACCGTCGCCCCCGGCGAAGCCGTCGGCCTGCTCGGCCCCAGTGGCTGCGGCAAGTCCACCCTGGCCCGGGTCGCCGCCCTCCTCCATCGCCCCGACGCCGGCACCGTCACCGTCGACGGCACCCCCGTACGCCACTTCCGCCACCGCGCCCCCCGCTCGCTCCGCACCGCCTTCGGCGTCGTCTTCCAGCAGCCCCGCCTCTCCGCGGACCCCCGCCTGAGCCTCACCGACCTGATCGCCGAACCCCTGCGCGCCACGGGCCGCCGCGACACCGTCCCCGACCGCGTCCCGGAACTGGCCTCCACCGTCGGCCTCACCCCCGACCTCCTCGCCCGCCGCCCCCACGAGGTCAGCGACGGCCAGCTCCAACGCGCCTGCCTGGCCCGCGCATTGGTGCTCCGACCCCGCTGGCTGATCTGCGACGAGATGACCGCGATGCTCGACGCGTCGACCACGGCCGCGCTGGTAGCGGTGGTCGAGGCCTACCGCAGCGAAACCGGCGCCGGCCTCCTGACCGTCGGCCACGACCAGACCCTCCTCACCCACTGGTGCGACCGCACCCTCCACTGGAACACGGTGACGTCCCCGGAAAAGGGAGCGGCCGCGGAGGGAGCGAGACAGGGTGAATTCGCGTGAATAACTCACTGTGACCCAACATCGCGCATTACGTTGCGTATTCAGTGCGCTACGAGGGCGTGGTATGACTCTCCGCCGGGAAGCGCGCCTTCCGTAACGTCCATGGAGGTGAGCGGCCCTGTCGCAGCGTCGCGTCGTCACGAGCCGCAGCCAGGAACCGCGTCAACGGTTCGCCGAGGAGCTACGACGGCTGCGGGCCCAGAAGGGCGTCAGCCTGCGGCAGCTCGGAGAGCGGCTGGGCTGGGACTGGTCGCTCTTCGGCAAGATGGAGAAGGGCGACACGCTGGGCAGCCCCGAGGTCGCCCAGGCTCTCGACCAGTACTACGAGGCTCCGGGGATGCTGCTGGCTCTGTGGGAGTTGGCCGCCGGGGACCATACGCAGTTCCGTGAGCGGTATCGGCGGTACATGGCGCTGGAGGCACAAGCGGTGAGCCTGTGGCACTTCGGGGTGAGCGTGGTGCCGGGGCTGCTGCAGACGGAGGAGTACGCGCGGGAGGTGCTGATGGCGGGCGGGATCAAAGGGTCGGAACTGGAACGGCAGATCAAGGCCCGGATCGGGCGCCGGGAACTGCTGGAAGGCGCAGACCCTCCGCCGTTTCGAACGATCTTCGCCGAAGCGGTCCTGCGTACACCGTTGAAGAACGAGGGGGAGTGGCGGGCCCAACTGACCTACCTGGGTGAGATGGCCGAGCGGGAAAACGTAACGGTGCAGGTCCTCCCGCAGAGGGCCGGGGTCCATGGCCTGGTTGCTACGGATGCATGGTTCTTGCGGCTCAAGGACGGTCGTCCGGTGGCGTATACGGAGAACGCTCACTCGGGCGAACTCATCGAGGAAAGCGCGCGGGTCGAACGCCTGCAACGTGCCTACGATGTAGTGCGCGACAAGGCCATGTCTCCTGCCGAGTCGCAGAAGTTCATCCTGCGCCTGTTGGAGGAAACGCCGTGCGATCCATAGACCCGGGTGCCGTGACGTGGCGCAAGAGCAGCTACAGCAATCCGGATGGCGGTGCCTGCGTCGAAGTCTCCGACGAGTTCACCTCCGTCGTCCCCGTGCGCGACAGCAAGACACCGGATGGCCCGGTGCTCGTCCTGGCTGCGGAAAGCTGGACCTCCTTCGTCACTGCTGTGGTACGCGATGAGTTGGGTGCCTGAGCCACACAACGGAGGTCACTGACGACCCCGTGGACCGATCGTCGAGTGCGGGGCCGTCCAGGAGAATTCATCTCATTTGGCTCGGTAGGCTGTCGGTCGTGGTGGGAATCGTTGAGCGGCTGGTGCCGGAGGCTCCCTCAGGGCGGCGGCCGGCGTCGGCACGGTGACCGTGAAGTGCTGGCAGCGATTGTCTTTGTGGCCATGTCGGGCTGCACGTGGCAGCAGCTTCCCGCAGCGTCGTTCGGGCCGTCCGGTGCGACGGCTCACCGCCGGTTCACCGAGTGGTCGAAGGCCCGGGTCTGGGTCAAACTCCACCGCCCGGTTCTGGACGAACTCGGCTCCGCGGCGACCTGGACTGGCCGCGGTGCGCGATCGACTCGGTGAACATGCGGACCCTGAAAAGAGGGACCTGACGGGTCCGAATCCTGTCGACCGGGGCAAGTACGGCTCGAAGACCCATTCGATCACCGAGCGGACCGGTATGCCCCTGTCCGTCGGAATCTCCGACGCCAACGTCCACGACAGTCAGGCCCTGATTCCCTCGTCAAGGGCATCCCGCCCGTCCGCTCCCGGCGGGGACCCCGCCGGCGCAGGCCCGGCAAGCTCCACGCCGACAAGGGCTACGACTACCGTCACCTGCGGCAATGGCTGGCGCAGCGCGGTATCCGGCACCGCATCGCTCACAAGAGCATCGAGACCTCGCAGCGGCTAGGGCGTCACCGGTGGGCCATCGAAAGCACCATGGCCTGGCTCGCCGGCTGCCGCCGACTCTACCGCCGCTACGAGCGCAAGGCCGAGCACTTCCTGGCCTTCACCAGCATCGCCTGCACCCTCATCTGCTACCGCAGACTCGGTGGCCTCCCGCCGCGGTAATTTCGATGGCGCGCGCGAAGCGGTGTGTCCACTCTGGTCCGCGTGACAGAACCCAAGCATCAGATCCGAGCCCTGCACACGGATTCCACGGTCACCGTCTACCAGGCGTACGCGCCGGAGATCGGTCTGCCGGCGGCCCGGGAGAGCCGTTTCCCGGCGGTGTGGCAGCGGGACCGGATGACTTGGATCAAGCCCAGCTTCCTGTGGATGATGTACCGCTGCGGCTGGGGCTCCAAGGAGGGGCAGGAGACCGTTCTCGCTGTCGAGATCGCCCAGGACGGCTTCGAGTGGGTGCTGCGCCACGCCTGTCTGTCGAGCTACGTGCGCGGCGTCCACCCCGACCGCGCCACCTGGCAGCGTCAGTTGAAGCGCTCGCCCGCCCGCGTGCAGTGGGACCCGGAGCGGGACCTGCACCTGCAACCCGTGCCGTACCGGTCCCTGCAACTCGGCCTCTCCGGCGAGGCCGCACGACGCTACGCGGACGAGTGGACGGTCGCCATCCGCGACGTGACCCCGCTCGCCCATGAGATCCACACACTCGTCAGCGGCGGCGACCTCGGCCCGGCGGCTCGACTGCTCCCCCAGGAACGTCCCTACCCTGTTGCGGGCGAACTCCTGAACCACCTACGTCCGGGCGAGCAGGCCGGACGACCAGCCGTCGGTTGAGGCGGGTCACACGGCAGCACATGCTCGCCGGGACGGGCGTCACGCTGAGTACCCACAACGGAGGGCTCAAGAACAGCGGTTGAGGAGCAGGAACGGCCGCCCCGGTAGCCGATCCGGACGACCGAAGCTGAGGGCCCGGGGTTTCCGGGGCCCTCAGCCGCGTGATGTGATCGCCTTCTTGCCGGCCGGGCATTCGACAATGGCCGACCCGAAGTCAACGCCGAGAACGGCCCTACCGCGGCCGGCAGCGCCACCTGAAGTCATCTTAGGGGCGGCCAAGAGAACCCGGCTCGACGCCGGGTCCTCTTCGGCTCTGTGGTTCAGTCGGTGTCGTTGCCGCACTTCGGCTCGGCGAGCCTGTACTGCCGAGCAGTTCGTGTCGGCGGGGACGGCTGGGTGCCGTCCTTGGCGACTGGCTGGAAGTAGTGGTCCAGCGCCCAGGCGGCCACGTGGGTGCCGGCCCGGCAGCCGGCTACGTCCGCCGTGCGGGAGTGGACGCCGCCCCACACGCGGGCGTCGACGACATCCCGGTTGAGGTCGTTGGCGGACCCGTAGAACCGCGTGGTGCCGGTGACCTCGGAGGAGAGGTAGAGGTCGATGCGCGAGGTGCCGAGGAGGCCGGTCAGGGCGCGTGCCACGGCAGCGGCGACGGTTGTATGGCCGGCGATGTAGTCCGGGTGTGGTGGGGTGAGGAGCAGCGGCTCCCAGGCCGGGTCTGCCGTCGTCGCGGGGTTGCCGTCGGTGTCGGCGAGGCGGATGGCGGTGATCGGCCGCCAGGAGCCGTAGTGGAGCTTGGCGTCCCATGCGGTGACGACGGCGTCGGTCGCCGACGCGTTCACCGCGGCGAACAGCCGGGCCGTCTCGGCGATCCCGAGCCGGTGCCGGGCGGCGTGGTCTCGTACGGCTGTCTGGACCTGTGCGACCAAGTTGCCGCTGAAGAAGAGGGCGGTCTCGGTCTGCTGCGCGCTCCTGCCCGAGCCGGTCTTCGCGCCCATGGCTTTCAGCTCCTGCAAATCCTCGGCGTAAGCGGTCGAGGAGAGGGCGGGCGGTCCGCCGGGGCGGAACTGCTGCGGGGAGGCGAGCAGGAGCGGGCGGAGCCTGGCGAGCCAGGTGTCGATGAAGGGCTGGAACGCGGGCGGGGTGGGCCGCCAGACCCCCGGTGCCGGGAAAGCGGTGAAGGGAACGTCCGCGAACCGGCCGTCCCCTTCCCGGAGTTCGATGATGCGGGCAGCAGCGCGCCTTCCGTAGTCCACGCCCCGGTCTCTGGCCTGACCGGCCGGAAGAGCGGCGAGCGAGTCCGTGTAGGCGGTGTCGAGCCCCTCCTTGAACGCAGGGAAGAAGGTGAGTAGGACGTCGTGGGCCGCAGTGGCGGCGGCCGCCGCGGAGGATGCCTTGGCCGGACCGCGCTTGCGCCACTTGTACAGGGCGTAGCCGCCTTCGATCCCCACCACGGCGTTGTACACGGCGACGGAGACGAACCCCTCCCAGATCGCTACCTGCCCGGAGGGGCGGGGGCCGAGGCTCGTCTTGATCGTGTCGATGGCGATGGCGTTCCACTCGCGGACCACGGCTGCCGGGTCTGCCGCGGTCCGGGTGTCCGGGTCGGGGGGACTGGCCGCGGCGGTGAGCATCACGAGGGCGATGGCCACGGCGGCGCAGATGAATGCTCGGACACGTGAACGCGGAGGAAAGGGAAGAGGGGGCTCTTGATGCACAGCGTGCTCCCTAGGTCGAGTGCCCAAGGCTTAGCAACAGTCCACTGGGTGAGCAAGACAACTCGCCGCGAATCGGGCGGGCCCAGGGCGCCCTCGAACGCCTCGCTGACCGTTACGAGGAAATCACCGCCGGACAGACCCTGCACCCACCCCGGGCCACGGTGACAGCGCTGCAAGGGGCAGCGTCGCGAACCTGCTCGCCTGCCTCGGCACCGAAGGCGATCAGGCGCTCCCGTTCGCCTTCGACTGGCGGGTGCCCTTCGACAACAACGGCACAGGCCATCCGGATGGTCAAGGTCCAGCAGAAGGCAGCCTGGCAGCATCAGGTCAAGCGGTCATGCTTGGTCGGGCAGCCGGAGCACGCGGTCGTGGAACCCGGCTGCGTTGAGGGCTCAACAGCGCCAGGTTCACGTACTGACACGCCATCACACGCCAACGAGCTTCCTGGAGGTCCCCGATCCGTTGGGCTTGCTCCGGGTTGATGGGTTGGCGTCAAAGGTCTGTGAGCGAGCCTTGACCTGGATCATCAAGCCGCGTTCACAGACTCCATCCGTGACCGAGCCGCTTCGTTTCATCCGGTTGACGTAGATGCCTCCTCAGAGATCCTTCGAAGGGACGGGTCGTTGGGCCTGCCAGACAGATCGCAGTTTGGCGACCGCTCGCTGCGCTGCCTCGCGGGGGTTGGGGCGCGGGGCGGGGGCCCTTGGGCCGGCCAGGTCCCGACCGTTGAGCGACTGCGCGAGAACGGCAGTCCAGTCGCTCCGGTGCGCCACGGCGACGTGTCCGTCCTCGTGCACCGCTTCGTCCTGCCAATCATCGGGCGGTGCCATGAGGACATGAAGAGAGTGTTCATCGAGCCATTCCAGGCCCAGAACCTGCCGACCGAGTTCGTGCTCGATGAGAGAAGTGACCACGCCCGTTTTGAGGTGCGGAAGAATTAGCTCGCCCTCGAAGAAGTAGCCACCGTCACACCTTCCGGTGCCTAGCGCGAGCAGCGAACGCCTGGGGTGGGGGGTTCCCCCCGAGAAGTGGACACCAGTTCGTGTTGTTATGCGGCGAGTGTCATGTTAGCCGACTGCTTCTCGTAGGCGACGGGGCTGAGCTGTCCGTTCCTGGAGTGCCTGCGCCTGGTGTTGTACCTC
>NZ_JBIAIV010000016.1:0-160372 GCF_042871645.1 Streptomyces sp. NPDC005774
AAATACCAGCTCACCCCCCGCGACTGGGCCGGCGCCGAACACCACGGCCGCACCATCACCCCCCTCATCACCCGCCTCAACACCATCCGCCGGGAACACCTCGCGCTGCGGGCGCTCAGAAACCTCCGCTTCCATCACACCGACAACGACGCGGTCATCGCGTACAGCAAGCGCAGCGGAGCGGATGCCGTGCTGGTGGTCGCCAACCTCGACCCCCACCACACCCAGGAGGCCACGGTCTCGTTGGACATGCCGCAACTCGGCCTGGATCGGCATGAGTCGGTACCGGTACGCGACGAACTCACCGGCGAGACCTACCGCTGGGGCGACACCAACTACGTGCGACTGGAACCGGGGCGGGCTCCTGCGCATGTCCTGCACGTCCAGCGACCGCCCGCAGCACAGCGAACCGGAGAGTCAGGAGCGTCATGACTGTCAACGAACCAGTGCTGGACATTTTCGAGGACACTCCGGTCAGGGACCGGGACCCCGATTGGTTCAAGCGTGCCGTCTTCTACGAGGTCCTCGTCCGTTCCTTCCAGGACAGCAACGGCGACGGCATCGGCGACCTGAAGGGGCTGACCGCCAAGCTCGACTATCTGCAGTGGCTCGGCGTCGACTGCCTCTGGCTGCCTCCGTTCTTCAAGTCACCGCTGCGCGACGGCGGTTACGACGTCGCCGACTACACCGCGGTGCTGCCCGAGTTCGGTGACCTCGCCGACTTCGTGGAGTTCGTGGACGCCGCCCACCAGCGGGGCATGCGCGTGATCATCGACTTCGTCATGAACCACACCAGCGACCAGCACCCGTGGTTCCAGGAGTCCCGCAAGGGTCCCGACGGCTCCTACGGGGACTTCTATGTGTGGGCGGACGACGACAAGGGCTATCCGGACGCGCGGGTCATCTTCGTCGACACCGAGGCGTCCAACTGGACGTACGACCCGGTCCGCGGGCAGTACTACTTCCATCGCTTCTTCTCGCACCAGCCGGACCTGAACTACGAGAACCCGCGGGTCCAGGAGGAGATCCTGGCGGCCCTGCGCTTCTGGCTGGACCTGGGCATCGACGGTTTCCGGCTGGACGCCGTGCCGTATCTGTACGCGGCCGAGGGCACCAACTGCGAGAACCTGCCGGCCTCGCACACCTTCCTGAAGCGGGTCCGCAAGGAGATCGACGCACAGTACCCGGACACGGTGGTCCTCGCCGAGGCGAACCAGTGGCCGGAGGACGTCGTCGACTACTTCGGCGACTACGCCGCCGGCGGCGACGAGTGCCACATGGCGTTCCACTTCCCGGTGATGCCCCGCATCTTCATGGCCGTGCGGCGCGAGTCCCGCTACCCCGTCTCCGAGATCCTGGCCAAGACCCCGGCCATTCCCTCGGGATGCCAGTGGGGGATCTTCCTGCGCAACCACGACGAGCTGACCCTGGAGATGGTCACCGACGAGGAACGCGACTACATGTGGGCCGAGTACGCCAAGGACCCGCGGATGCGCGCCAACATCGGCATCCGCCGGCGCCTGGCCCCACTGCTGGACAACGACCGCAACCAGATCGAGCTCTTCAACGCCCTGCTGCTGTCACTGCCCGGCTCGCCGATCCTCTACTACGGCGACGAGATCGGCATGGGCGACAACATCTGGCTCGGCGACCGCGACGCGGTGCGCACGCCCATGCAGTGGACCCCCGACCGCAACGCCGGCTTCTCGTCCTCCGACCCCGGACGGCTCTATCTTCCGGCGATCATGGACCCGGTTTACGGCTACCAGGTCACCAACGTCGAGGCGTCCATGGCGTCGCCGTCGTCGCTGCTGCACTGGACCCGCCGGATGATCGAGATCCGCAAACAGAACCACGCCTTCGGCCTGGGCACCTACACCGAACTCCCCTCCTCCAACCCCGCCGTTCTCGCCTTCCTGCGGGAGTACGAGGACGACCTGGTGCTCTGCGTCAGCAACTTCTCCCGCTTCGCGCAGCCCACCGAGCTCGATCTGAGCGCCTTCGACGGACGCCACCCGGTCGAACTGTTCGGCGGGGTGCGTTTCCCGGCCATCGGCGAACTGCCGTATCTGCTGACCCTGGGGGGCCACGGCTTCTACTGGTTCAGGCTCACCCGAGCCGCGGCCCGCACCCGCATCGGCCGGCGACTGTGACCGTGCGCCGACGACAGGAGGCGTCACCATGACGAAGACCGCATTCCTGCGTCCGCGAAGCGCGGCCGCCGAACCCATGGAGTCGTTCGCCGGGCTGCTGCGCGAGTGGCTGCCGGAGCAGCGCTGGTTCGCCGGCAAGGACCGGCCCGTCACCGACCTCCATGTGCTGTCGATGACGGAGCTGTTCCCCGGTTGTCTGCATCTGCTGGTCCATGCCGGCCACGGCGGTGTGCCCTCTCCCGGGAACACTCCCTGGGCCGGGGACTGCTACCAGCTCCTCCTCGGCGTACGGGAGCATCCTTCGCCGCGCCTGGGCCGGGCGGTCATCGGCAGGGTGCAGGACGGGGCACTGGCCGGGCGCACGGTCTACGACGCGCTCCACGACCCGCGGTCGGCGCAGCTGCTGCTGGAACGGCTGCGGCACCCCGGAGTGGTGGGCCCGCTGCGGTTCGAGGGCGACGCGGCCCGGCGGGTGCCGGCCGGGCTGGTGCCGCGGCTGCTGGACGCCGAGCAGTCCAACTCCTCGCTGGTGTACGGCGACGAGTTCATCCTGAAGGTCTTCCGACGGATCCAGCCCGGGGTCAACCCGGATCTGGAGGTGCCGGGCGCACTGGCACGGCAGGGCTGCCACCGGGTGCCCGCCCCGGTGGCCTGGCTGCGCACCACTCATCCGTTCAAGGCGACGCTCGGCGTCCTCCAGCCGTTCCTTCGCAATGCCTCCGACGGCTGGACGCTGGCCCTGGAGGCGCTGGCCGCCGGTGACGACTTCACCGCGCAGTCGCATGCCCTCGGCCGGGCCACCGCGGACGTGCATCTGGCGCTCGGCGCGGCCTTCCCCGTCGGCGGCCCCGGGAAGAACGGGCTGACGGCGGAGGGGATGACCGAGCGGCTGACCGCCGCCGCGCACTCCGTACCCGTGCTCCAGCCGTTCGTACCCGGTCTGAAGACGGCGTTCGCCGCACTCGCGACCTGCGATCCCGGGCCGCCCGCCCAGCGCATCCACGGCGACCTGCACCTCGGACAGGTGCTGCGGGCCGGACGCGACTGGTTCGTCATCGACTTCGAGGGCGAGCCGTCCCGGCCGCTCTCCGAACGGCGCAGCGCCCACTCCCCCCTGCGGGACATCGCCGGGATGCTGCGCTCGTTCGACTACGCCGCCCGCCAGCGCCGCCCCTGGCGCCCGGAGTGGGCGCGCCGCTGTCGCGAGGCCTACTGCGCGGGCTACACGGTTCGCGCCGGCTGGGACCCGCGCAAGAAGCACGGCCTGCTCCGCGCCTATGAAACGGACCGGGCCGTGTACGAGGTGCTGTACGAGGCCCGGCACCGACCCGACTGGCTGCCCGTACCCATGGCGGCAATCGAGCGCCTCGCCGTGAGAGGAGACTGAGCCGTGGCCCTGCACGACACACCGCTTCCCGAGTCGGCCGGGTCCGTCCCGTCCGCCCTGTCCGCCCTGTCCGCCCTGTCCGCCCTGTCCGCCCCGGAGACATACGGGGCCGCACCCGCCCTCGATCCCGTCGACCGGGGGCGCCTGCTGGCAGGCGCCCACCACGATCCGCACGCGCTGCTCGGCGCCCACCCGGTGCCGGGCGGCATCGCCTTCCGGGCGCTGCGGCCGTTCGCGCGCACGGTGAGTGTGGTCACCGGCGGCGAGCACACCCCGCTCACCTCGGAGGGCGACGGCATTTTCTCCGGGGTCCTGCCGCTGGACGCGGTCCCCGCGTACACGCTGGTGGTGGCGTACGGCGACGAGGACGCCGTCGAGGTGCACGATCCGTACCGGATGCTGCCCTCGCTCGGCGAACTGGATCTGCATCTGATCGGCGAGGGGCGCCACGAGGAACTGTGGACGGCGCTCGGCGCGCACCCCATGACCCACCAGGGGGTGACCGGCACCCGCTTCACCGTGTGGGCGCCGAACGCGCAGGGCGTCCGGGTCGCGGGCGATTTCACCTGCTGGGACGGGACGGCGTTCCCGATGCGCTCGCTCGGTTCGTCCGGCGTATGGGAGGTGTTCCTGCCGGGGATCGGCGAGGGCGCCCGCTACAAGTTCGAGGTGCACTCCCGGTACGGCGGGCGGGCCCTGAAGGCCGACCCGATGGCGCGCCTCGCGGAGGAGCCGCCGAACACCGCGTCGATCGTGACGGCCTCGCACTACACGTGGGACGACGCCGCGTGGATGAAACACCGCGCCCAGGTGCCCGTGCACGAGGCTCCGTTCTCGCTGTACGAGGTCCATCTGGCGTCCTGGCGGCCGGGGCTGACGTATCGCGAGCTTGCCGAGGTGCTGCCGGCCTACGTCAAGGACCTCGGTTTCACCCATGTCGAGCTGATGCCGGTCGCCGAGCATCCCTATGGCCCGTCCTGGGGCTACCAGGTGACCGGTTTCTACGCGCCCACGGCCCGCCTCGGCACCCCGGACGACTTCAAGTACCTGGTGGACGCCCTGCACCGGGCCGGGATCGGCGTGATCATGGACTGGGTGCCGGCCCACTTCCCGAAGGACGACTGGGCGCTGGCCCGGTTCGACGGGGACCCGTTGTACGAGCCGGGGGACGCCCGGCGGGCGGAGCACCCGGACTGGGGGACGTACACGTTCGACTTCGCCCGGACCGAGGTACGAAACTTCCTGGTCGCCAACGCCGTGTACTGGTGCCAGGAGTTCCACATCGACGGGCTGCGGGTGGACGCCGTCGCCTCGATGCTCTACCTGGACTACTCGCGGGACTCCGGCCAGTGGGAACCCAATGTGCACGGCGGCCGGGAGGACCTGGCGGCGATGGCGTTCCTGCAGGAGATGAACGCGACCGTGTACCGGCGGTGCCCGGGAGTGGTGACGATCGCGGAGGAGTCGACCGCGTGGGGCGGGGTGACCCGGCCCACCGACACCGGCGGTCTGGGATTCGGCCTGAAGTGGAACATGGGCTGGATGCACGACTCGCTGCAGTACATGAGCCACGAGCCGGTCCACCGTAAGTACCACCACCACGAGATGACGTTCTCGATGGTGTACGCGTACAGCGAGAACTACGTGCTGCCGATCTCCCACGACGAGGTCGTGCACGGCAAGCAGGCCCTCGTGTCGAAGATGCCCGGCGACTGGTGGCAGCGGCGGGCGAACACCCGGGCCTACCTCGGCTTCATGTGGGCCCACCCCGGCAAGCAACTGCTTTTCATGGGACAGGAGTTCGCGCAGGGCGCCGAGTGGTCCCAGGAGCACGGCCCGGAGTGGTGGCTGCTGGACGACGCGTACCGCTTTGCGAGTGACCACCGCGGTGTACAGGACCTGGTGCGCGACCTCAACACCCGCTACCGGGCGACAGGCGCGCTGTGGCAGCGGGACACCGATCCGGGCGGGTTCCGCTGGGTGTCGGTGGACGCGGCCGAGGACAACGTGCTCGCGTTCCTGCGGTACGACCGGAACGGCACTCCGCTGCTCGCGGTGTCGAACTTCTCCCCCGTCGTCCGGCACGACCACCGGCTGGGGGTGCCCGACGACGTGGTCGCCTGGCGGGAGGTCCTCAACACGGACGCGGCCCGCTACGGCGGCGGTGACGTCACCAACCCGGACCCGGTCAAGCCCGAGGACGGCAGCGTCGGCATCACCCTCCCGCCCCTCTCGACGGTGTGGCTGGTGCCGCACGACCTGTGAGGCCCGGCGGCCCTCCCGCCCCCCCGTACTCGTGTCCGGACAGCGACCGGACACGAGTACGGCGCGTACCTGCGGAAT
Organism: Streptomyces sp. NPDC005774; assembly: GCF_042871645.1. Taxonomy (NCBI): domain Bacteria; kingdom Bacillati; phylum Actinomycetota; class Actinomycetes; order Kitasatosporales; family Streptomycetaceae; genus Streptomyces; species Streptomyces sp. NPDC005774. The sequence continues at coordinate 5,884 of NZ_JBIAIV010000016.1, forward strand.
GCCGGGGCGGAAGGCCCCGGCGGGGAATACGGGCGGAATGCGCGGGCAGGCTCGGGCCACCGGAGCGGCGTGATCATCAATGTGGCCACAGTTCCGGCGATCCGGCCCCGGAACGCTCGGGCTCGGCTACATTCAGGCACCGCCGATGACTCCGCTCGTCGGCCGAGTCACAGCCCGTACATGTCAGGAGCAGTGCATGCGCGACCTCGCTCTCGCTCCCCAGGCCGCCTCACCCCTGACGGGCGGCCTCGCGGACAGTCTCTTCGAGACGGCGGCCGAGAGCCCGAACCTGCCGATGCTCGCCCGCCGTGCCGATCCGGCCTCCGCGTCCTGGGAGGAGGTCACCGCGCTGGAGTTCCGCGACCAGGTCGTCGACCTGGCCAAGGGGCTGGTCGCCTCCGGACTGTCCCCGGGCAACCGTGTGGCGATCATGGCGCGGACCCGTTACGAGTGGACGGTCCTGTGCTACGCGCTGTGGACCGTGGGTGCCGAGGTCGTCCCCATCTATCCGACCTCCTCACGGGAGCAGGTGGAGTGGATCCTCAGGGACTCCGGATGCGTTGCCGTGGTGGTCGAGGACGAACAGGGTGTGATGACCGTCGGGTCCGTGTGCGCCGCGCTGCCGCGGCTGCGGCACGTCTGGCAACTGGACTCGGGTGCGCTGGACCAGCTGGTGGCGCGCGGCGAGTACATACCGCCGGCCACGGTCGACTCGTTGCGCAGGATCGTGCTGCCGGACTCCACGGCGGTGATCGCCTACACCTCCGGCACCTCGGGGCAGGCCATGGGGTGCGCGCTGAGCCACCGCAATCTGGCCGCCCCCTGCGACACCCTGCTGGAGGGCTGGTCCCGGACCGCGGCGGAGCCGGGCGAGCAGGGCGTGGTCCTCGCCTTCCTGCCGTTCTCCCATGTGTACGGGCTGATGATCCAGGGGCTGTGCGTACGGGGCGGCCTGCTGATGGGGCACGAGCCCGATCTCGGCTCGGAGGCCCTGTCCTCGGCCCTGCGCACCCTGCGGCCCACCTATCTGTACGCAGTCCCCTCGCTGCTGGAGAAGATCTACAAGAACTTTCTGCGCGCCTCGCAGCAGGCGGGCCGCGGGGCTCTGTTCGAGCGGGCCGCCGACACGGCCCGTGACTTCGCCGCCGCCGTGGAGCGGCAGCGGCTGGGCCGTGGCTCGGGGCCCGGCCTCGACCTGCGGCTGCAGCACGCCCTGTACGAGCGGACGGTGTACCGCAGGCTGCGGGCCGCGCTGGGCGGCCGGGTGCGCAGGGCCACCTCGGGCGGCTCGACACTCAGCCGCGATCTGTCCCTCTTCTACGAGGGCATCGGCATCTACGTCCACGACGGCTACGGGCTCACCGAGACCAGCGGCGGAGTGACGATGCAACCACTCGGCCGGGAGAAGTCCGGCACCGTCGGACGAGCGCTGCCGGGCAACGAGATCCGGGTCGCCGACGACGGGGAGATCCTGGTGCGCGGGCCGTCGGTGTTCCAGGGCTATGCGGGCGACGAGGCCGCCACCCTGACCGCACTGGCCGGTGGCTGGCTGGCCACGGGGGACATCGGCCGACTGGACTCGGAGGGTTACCTGACGATCACCGGTCGCAAGAAGGACATCATCATCACCAGCAGCGGCAAAAGTGTCGCGCCCGCGGCCCTGGAGCAGCGGCTGCGGATGCATCCACTCGTCCACCAGGCCGTCGTGGTGGGGGACGACCGGCCCTGTGTGGGGGCTCTGATCACGCTGGACCCGGAGTTCCTCACGCACTGGCGCGGGGCACTTTCGATGCCGGGCGACGCGCCCACGCGCGAGGCCCGGGAGGAGAACGCGTTGCGTGAGGAGATCGCGAGGGCGGTCACCGCGGCGAACAGCAGCGTGTCCCGTTCGGAGTCGATCCGGGTGTTCCGGGTGCTGCCGGAGCCGTTCGACGTGACCAACGGGCTGCTGACGCCGTCGATGAAGCTGCGCCGGGACGAGATCGTGCAGCGCTACGCCCTGGAGATCGACGCGATGTACCACTCCCGTTCGCGTCCGGAGCGGGAGCCGCTGCCGGAGGAGCCGTCGGTCTGGGACGACTCGGACAACGTCTTCCGCTGACCGCCGGGGGTGACGTGCCCGTCACCCCCGGCTCACATGGATACGGGCGCGTAGGGTCCGGCGGCCCGGGAACCCACAGACCAGGAGAACGAAGGAACGTACGGCACATGAACGACTGGCCCGTGGTAGCCGGGGCAGGGAAGGCGACATGGCATCCGAGCCGCACAGGGACAAGTCACTGGCCGCAGAGGAAATCACCGAACGCGTCGTCGGCTTCGCCGGGGAGTTGCACGACGTCACCGACGCACGACTGGTGGCGGAGGAGTTCCTCCTGGACCTGGCCCGCATCTCCCCGCCGACGGCTCCGGAGCACTGGGACGACATCCTCCTGGTGGTCACGGAACTCGCCGCCAACGCGGTCCAGTACGCGCCGGGACCGTTCCGGCTGCGGCTGCGCAGGACATTCGACGGAGTGCATGTGGTGATGCACGACACGAGTACCACCGAGCCCGCGCCCCGGCCCTTCAGGCCGAGCCGCGGCGGGGGCGGGATCGGCTGGCACCTGATCCACACACTGTGCGATCAGGTCAGCGTGGTCGGCGCCGCCGACGGCAAGGACATCCATGTGTTCCTGCCCTGGTGACGGCCACCTGCCCCGGGGACGCCCACGCCGGGCTCCGTACGGTGCCGGCCGGTGTCCGGTACGGGGATCACCGGCCGGCGTCAGGCACGGACATCACCGGGCGACGGTCATCCGGCCGGGGTGCCGGGAGCGTGCTCGGGCGGGGGCTCGGGCCGTGTCAGCGCCCAGTAGTAGTCGCCGACCGTCGTGAGGTAGCCCGGGTCCATGGTCTCGCTGTCGGTCCTGAACCGGGGCGCGGCCTTCACCTCGGGTCTGGTACAGGACACGGTGATCTTCCGATCGCCGGTGTCGACGGCGGAGACGACGCCGACCGGTACGAGGAGACTCCGGCCGAACACCCAGACGCCCGTGTCGACGACCAGGTGCCGCATGGCGTGATGGTCGGCCTGCCGGTTCACATGGCCGATGGTGCTGCCGTCGCTCGCGACGACGGTGTATCCCGTGAGGTCCGGGTCCTGCCCCTGGGCGGGACCCGGCTCCGGCGCGTATGACCAGATACTGTCCGTGGGCACGCTGCTCCTTGCCTCCCCTGTGATGACGATCCCGGAGCGGGCGGGACCCGCTCTCCGGCTCCGTCCGTCTCCACAGCAGCCAACTACCCGCCTGGAGCGGGCGCATTCGGCCGGCGAAGACACAAAACCCGCACAGGTCCAGTCCTGTTTTGAAAGCCTCACCCACCGGACCCGCACGCACGGACCGGCATGACGTGGTGATCCCGGGGTAGGCGCCCGCGCGTGCGGCCGGACCCGGCCGTCGGCTCGATGTGGGAGGTATGTGTGTCCATGGCCCTGAACCCGCTGTCCGTGGAGGTGACCGTGGTCCGGGAGGATGTCGCCCTGCTCACGGTGCAGGGCGACCTGGACGCCGACACCGGGACCGAATTCCAGCATCACCTGGCCAACCAGCTCCATCACGGGCGTCGGCACTTCCTGCTGGACCTGGCGGCGGTCCCCTTCATGGACTCGTCCGGAATGAACATCATCCTGCGCGTCTACCGGGAAGCCCGGGAACTGCCGGGCAGCGTGCACATCATCTCCCCCACGCCCGCGGTGCGCCGCATCCTGGACCTGACCGGCGTGAGCATCACGGTCCCGGTGTCCCAGAGCGCCGAGGAGGCGCTGGAGCGGGTCGACGCCACGCCCGGTGGGCCACAACAGCCGGAGACAGGACGACCGGAGTCCTGAGCCGAGCCCGGGGAGGTCCGGCGCACCGTCGCGTCGGACCTCCCCGGCTCCCGCGCGGGCGGCGGGCGCCCACCGTCCGCGAGGCCCCCCGCTCCGGCACAGGATGCCGCACGGGCCCGGAGCGTCGTCAGAGTGGTCGTCCGGCCAGGTCTCGGCACCTTTCCGTGGCCCGGCGCGGTAGCGGTGCCGAAACGACGACGAGGAGACACAGGTGCCTGAGCACGAGGCGGGCGGACCGCTGGGAACGCCGACGCTCGAGGTCAGGGACTTCCTGCGGCGCAGGCGTGAGCAGATCGCACAGCGGTGGGCGGACGAACCCCTGTTCCGTACGGTGTTCACCCTCTCGCGCGACGAAGCGGTCGAGGCCGCCAAGGCAGTTGTCGACGCCCTGGCCCAAGTCGCCGACGCTCAGCGGGTCGAGGACTCGGACGCCGCCGGATTCACCGGTGTGCGGGAGCAGTTGGCACGGATGAGCACATCCCGCTCCCGGGCGGGGCTGTCCATCACGCAGGTGTCGAACGAGCTGGCCGCCCTGTGGCCGCCGGTCGACAAGCTCCTCGCCTCCGAACTGGAGGAGATGCCGACCGAGCAGCTGCGGGCCTGCACGACCACGCTGAGCACGCTCATGGGCACCCTGCGCGTGGTGGCCATGCAGACGGCACTGAGCGAGGGACAGGTCGGCATCTGGCTGTTCGACGAGGAGGACGATCCGCACCACCCCGCGACCCGTCCGGCCGCCACGGTGCGCGCGGCCCGTACCGGTCGGCCGCAGTACGCCGCCGACCATCCGGGAGGGATGCGCGACGTGGACGACCAGCCGCCCTCCGTACTCCACCCGACCGGCCCCTGCTCTGCGTCCCGTTGCTGACGCATCGGGCTCCGCTGGGCGTGCTCACGCTGTCGCCGCCCGGTGGGCGCTGGGATCCGGACGACGCGGTGATGCTGATCGAACTCACCCGCAGGGCCGGCATCGCCATCGACAACGCCCGCCGCTTCGAGCACAACCGGGACATCGCCGAGACGTTGCAGCGTGCCCTGCTCACCGAACTGCCCACGACGCCGGGGCTGAGTCCGGCCGCACGGTATCTGCCGGCCACCCACGGCATGAACATCGGCGGCGACTGGTACGACGCCTTCCACCGGCCGGACGGGAGTCTGATCACAGTCATCGGCGACGTGACCGGGCACGGGCTGCACGCGGCGGTCATGATGAGCCAGTTGCGCACCGCGCTGCGCGCCTACGCCGTCGACGACGGCAGTCCCGGCCGGCTGCTGAGCCGACTGCACAAGTTCCCGCACCGGCTCCAGCCGAACCTGTACGCCACAGCGGTCATCGCCCGGTTCCACCCGGACGAGTCCACGCTGACGTGGGCCGCCGCGGGGCACCCGCCGCCGGTGCTGCGGCTGCCCGACGGCCGGGTGCGCATCCTGGACGCCAAGCCGGGCGCGATGCTCGGCATCCCGCTGGAGCAGGAGATCGCCGACCACACCGAGCGGGTGGCGCCCGGCTCGACGCTGACGCTCTACACGGACGGGTTGGTCGAGCGCCGTGCCGAGGGTATCGATCCGGGCATCGAACGGCTCTCGGCCGCGCTCGGTTCGTTCGGCCCCGCGGAGCTCGACACGGACCTGGAGGACGCGGCGGACCGGATCCTGAAACCTCTCCTCAGCGACTCCGAGCGCGACGACGACGTCTGTCTGCTGCTCTGCCATCTGCACGGCTGACCGCCGCTCGCCGTTCCCTCTCACCGGTCACCGGTCGGCGTTCGGGTGTGCCCGCCGGGCGGCCGGGCACCCGCCGTACGGACGCGGGTACCCGCGGCCCCGCCCGCACCACGGTTCTCCCGGTGCGTTCCGGCGCCGGTGCGGGCATCGTGGTGCTGGACATGTGCGCGTGCCGGATCGGCGTCCGGACCCGGCGCGGAGCGCTGCCGCGATCGTGGTGCGCTGCGATCGGAGAGGTGCAAGGCAGCGCTCCAAGGACATGTGAAGGGGCGTCGACGTCCGAGACGGACCGTGTGGAGCCGCAGAAAGGGATGAACACGTGACACGACCCAGGATCCTGGTGGTGGGCGCAGGCTTCGCCGGAGTGGAGTGCGTCCGCCGACTGGAGCGGAAGCTCTCCCCCGGCGAGGCCGAGATCACCCTGGTGACACCGATCTCCTACCAGCTCTATCTGCCGCTGCTCCCCCAGGTCGCCTCCGGTGTGCTGACCCCGCAGTCGGTCGCCCTGTCGCTGCGCCGCAGCACGAAGTACCGCACCCGGATCATCCCGGGCGGTGCCATCGGCGTGGATCTGAAGGCAAAGGTCTGCGTCATCCGCAGCATCACCGGCCGGATCGTCAACGAGCCGTACGACTACATCGTGATAAGCCCCGGCAGCGTCACCCGCACCTTCGACATCCCCGGGCTCACGGACCACGCGTTCGGCATGAAGACACTGGCCGAGGCCGCCTACATCCGCGACCACGTCATCGCCCAGCTCGATCTCGCCGACGCGAGCGAGGATCCGGCCGAGCGGGCCTCGCGGCTGCAGTTCGTGGTGGTCGGCGGCGGCTACGCGGGCACCGAGACCGCCGCCTGTCTGCAGCGTCTGACCCATGCCGCCGTCGAGCGCTACCCCCGGCTGGACCCGGGCCTGATCAAGTGGCATCTGATCGACATCGCGCCGAAGCTCATGCCCGAACTGGGCGAGAAGCTCGGGCGCAGCGCGCAGGAGATCCTCACCCGGCGCGGCATCGAGATCTCGCTCGGCGTCTCCATCGCGAAGGCGGGGCCGACGGAGGTCACCTTCACCGACGGCCGGGTGGTTCCCACCCGCACCCTCATCTGGACGGCCGGCGTGGTCGCCAGCCCGCTGATCGCCACGCTCGGCGCGGAAACCGTGCGCGGACGGCTCGCGGTCAACGCGGGCATGTGCCTGCCGGGCGAGGACGGGGTGTTCGCCCTCGGTGACGCCGCGGCGGTGCCCGACAACGCCAGGGGCGTGGAGGGCGCGGTGTGCCCGCCGACCGCGCAGCACGCCATACGGCAGGGCAAGCAGGTCGCCGACAACATCATCGCGACGCTGACCGGCCGGCCGCTTCGGCCGTACCACCACAGGGACCTCGGACTGGTCGTGGACCTCGGCGGCACCGACGCCGTCTCCAAGCCGCTCGGCGTGGAGCTGCGGGGCCTGCCCGCCCAGGTGGCGGCCCGCGGGTACCACTGGTCGGCACTGCGCACCAATGTGGCCAAGACGAGGGTCATGACCAGCTGGCTGCTGAACTCGATCGCCGGCGACGATTTCGTACGGACCGGCTTCCAGGCCCGCCGGCCCGCCAAGCTGCGGGACTTCGAGTACACGGATGTCTACCTGACTCCGGAGCAGGTACGGACGCACGTCGAGGAGGCGGGCCTGTCCGTGCGGTGACCCGGTCCCCGTGGCCGCTCCGCCCTTCCGCGGGCCGTGCCCGGCCGGTGTTCCGGCCGGTGGGAGCCCCCCGGCGGGTCAGCGGCGGCACATGCCATGCTTGCATCCTGATCAACGCGAGCTACGGGGAGTGTGCGGCGGCGTGAAGGCGGGGCTCTCGGTAGGAACACGGCTGCGGGACCGTCTGGCGGCGTCCGATCCCGGGATGCTGCGGATGACGGCCGGGCTGCGGATGGTGTGCTCGCTCGGGCTGACACTGGCCGTGCTCGCCGTGACGGGGGCCGGTGTCACCCAGCTGGTGGCGGGGGCGATGACCGCGGCGGTCACCAACTTCGCCATCCGGGAGAAGCGGCGCGGAGCCCAGGCCGTCACGCTCGCCCTCGGTCTGCCGGTGGCGCTGGTGTCCGTGTCGCTGGCCGCGGTGCTGAGCGAGCGGACCGTTGTCGGGGACCTCTTCTTCGTCGTCCTCATCTTCTGCGCGGTGTACGCCCGCCGGTCCGGCGACCGCGGGACCGGGCTCGGGCTGATCGGCTTCCAGGTCTATTTCGTGTCCCTGTTCATCGGCGCGTCCGTCGACAGGCTGCCGGAGATCTGGGCCACCCTGGCCATCGCGTTCGGATGCAGTGCCGTCATTCGGTTCGCCGTCGTCCCGGTGACCCCGGCCGGGCTCCTCGCGCGGCTGCGGGAGGCCTTCCGTGCCCGGCTGGCGCAGCTCGTGACGGCGCAGCTGGTGCTGCTCGACGCCGACGGCGACGAGGTGGACAAGGCTCTGGCGGACGTCCGCGCGGGTACGGCCCGACTGCACGAGACGGCCCTGATGATCCAGACCCGGCTGGAGCGGGGCACCCCCGACGTGTCGTCGGCACGGCTGGTGCAGCGTCGGATCGCGGACGCCGAGATCTCCGCCGAGCGGCTCGGCCTGCTGCTGCTCACCTCCCGCAGCGCCGAGCGCGCAGACACACTGACCCTGCACCTGCCGGGCGCGCCCGCTCCCGAGGCCGGCCGTATACCCGCGCCCGACGAGGCCACCGCTGCGCTGCGCCGCGATCTGCTCGCCCTGCGCACCCAGGTTCTGCACGCCGGGCCCGGCGTGCAGGGGACGTCGATCGCGCATGTGCGCAACCGGCTGCTCTCCTACCGGGACGAGGAGAACCTGCCGGCCTGCTCCCCGGCCGTCCAGGACGTGTTCCGGGCCATCGGCGAGGCGTCCCGCGCGGTGATGGGCCTGCGGATCGCCCTGGACGGTCCGCAGGACGAGTCGGACGACACCCCCGCGACGGCCAGGTCCCGGGAGGAGCTGGACGCCGAGGACGCCGCGATCGACGCCGTCGAGGAGGACGAGCCGGCCGAGGAGGCCAAGGGGCTGCGACGGCCCACCACCCGGGCCGCCGTGCAGGTCGCCGTGGGGTCGTCGCTGGCCATCGCCGGCGGTGAGCTGCTGCCCTCCCAGGGCTGGCACTGGGCGGTCCTGACCTGCTGGCTCGTCTTCATCAACACCGAGTCGACGGGCGAGATCCTGGTCAAGAGCTACCGGCGGCTGCTGGGGACGGTGCTCGGCGTCGTCGCCGGCATCGCACTGGCGGGGCTGGTGGGCGGGCACACCTGGACCGCGTTCGCCCTGATGCTGGTGCTGATCTTCGCGATGGCGTACACGGCCCCGCTCTCGTACACGCTGATGTCGTTCTTCGTGACCGCGATGGTGGGGCTGCTGTACACGCTGCTGCACACCTACAGCTGGGAGGTGCTGGTCCTGCGCGTGGCCGAGACCGCGCTGGGCGCCGCCTGCGGGGTGTTCGCCGCGTTCCTGGTGCTGCCGGTGCGTACCGATCGGCGGACGAACGAGCTGCTGGGTACCGTGCTGGACCGGCTCACCGAGGTCACCGAGGCTGCCGTCGACCAGCTCAGCGGCGGGCCCGCCGCCGATCTGCTGGACCGGGCGCGGGAGCTGGACAAGGCGCTGGGCGAACTGCGCGCCGCGACCAAGCCGCTCACCCATCCGGTCACTCCGCTGCGGGGCCGGCGCGACACCGCGCGGTACGTCGTCGCGCTCCTGGAGACCTGTGCGTACCAGGCGCGCTCGCTGGCTGCGACGGCCGAGCTGTTGCCGGCGCATCCCTCGATCGCCGCGGATCCCCGGCTGCGCGGGGCGACGGCGCGCACCGTGCGCAACATCGCGACGATCGCTGCCCGGGTCGCGGGCGAGGACGCCACGGCCGGGATCGAGACGGGGCCGAGCTTCGCCTCGCTGCTGGGCGGTTCCGACGGTGACGGCGCGTCGCGCTACGGCCGGATCACCGGCCGGGTGCTGCGGCATCTGGAGCGGCTGGACGAGGCGGTGGTGGGCCTCGCCCGCCCGCTGGACGTCCCGCTGGCGAGCGACGGCCGAGCGATGAGGACGGCGCGCCCGGAGGACGTGAGCGACGGGCCCGGGCGTCGTGGGTAGCGGGTGGTGACGGTTTCAGACGTCGGTGACTGGCGGGTTCAGAAGTCGGTGGGAAGGCCGCTGACCTCGGCGATGCCGCGCAGTTCGTCGTTCTGCCGGTGGCGCTGCCTGATGTAGTCGGCGATCTCGTCGAGGCGGGACGGATCGGCTGCGGTCGTCGCGTCGGTGACGACCCTGACCGGTCCGCTCTCGTCGACCTCCAGCTCGACCACCTCGTTGTCCATGCGGCCGGTGACGGCCGTGGCGATGACGAGGGCGGCCTCGTCGCGGACCTCCTGGGGCAGTTCCTCGTCACCCTCGTTCAGGGCGAGGTCGAGACCGGACAGCCGGTGTTCCTCGATCGCCCGGAGCACCGGCTCCACCACACGGAGCAGCAGGCGGTAGTCCTCTGTGTCCATCCGGACGCTCAGGAGGTCGAGGTAGACGTCCACGGGCCGTCCGTCGTCCGGCGGAATCTCGGATTCACTCATCGGCTCCGTGCTCCCCTCATTCGGCCGCCCATGGCGTCGGCGCGTACCCGGGCGCAGCTCCGGCTGATCAGCCGGGAGACGTGCATCTGGGAGATCCCCAGCTGGGCGGCTATGCGGCTCTGGGTCATGTCCTCGAAGAAGCGCATGTACAGGATGGTGCGTTCGCGTTCCGGCAGGCGGCGCAGGCCTTCCTTGGCGGACTCACGGTCGACCACGATGTCGTAGGAGGCGTCCGAGGCACCCAGGGTGTCGGCCAGGCTGTAGCCGTCGTCGTCGGGTGACATCTCCGCGTCCAGCGACAGGGTGCTGAAGCTCTCCAGCGCCTCCAGTCCGGCCGTGACCTCCTCCTCGGTCAGTCCCGTGTGCCGGGCGATGTCGGCCGGGGCGGGTTCGGGACTGCCGGGCGTCTGAGTGAGGTCCCGCCGGGCGATCCGTACCTTGTTCCGCAGCTCCTGCACGCGGCGGGGCACCCGCAGGGCCCACATCCGGTCCCGGAAGTGCCGCTTGACCTCTCCGGTGATGGTCGGGACGGCATAGCTCTCGAAGGCTCCGCGGTCCGGGTCGAAGCGGTCCACCGCCTTCACCAGGCCGAGTGCGGCCACCTGGCGCAGGTCCTCGACGGATTCGCCGCGGTCGCGGAAACGGCCTGCGATGCGGTGGGCCATGGGCAGCCACGCGGTGACGAGCTCGTCGCGCACGGCCTCCCGTTCGGGGCCGCCCTCCAGGGAGGTCAGCCGGGTGAACAGAGCGGCGGTTTCGGGGGCGTCGTCGTGCCGCCTGCGGCCTCCTGCGGCGGTGGGGGCGGGGGTGTCGGGGCGGTCGGTGGACGTGTCTATGAGCATACGGTTTCGCTCCCGAACAGTTGTTGTCATGGGCGATCCACCGTGGGGCGGTCGCTGTGAGGACGTCCGGAGGGAGTGCCACAGCAGCCGTGCCTCTCCCGCTGGTGCGCCGTCGGTCCGAGGTACGACCCTCCGACTGCCCTGGACCAGGTGGCGCAAACTCCGCTTCACCGCGCAAATCCGGGGAAAGGGGCCGACGGCAGTTCAGGGCAGGGGGACCAGCGCGCTGATGCACTTGCCGCCCGTGGGCAGGTCCCGGACGCGGATGTCGCGGGACAGCAGGCAGACGATGGGCCAGCCGTGACCGCCGGGCGTGAGGCGTCCCTGCGGGCCGGCCGTGGGCCGGGCGACGGGCAGTTCCGTACTGCGGTCGCTCACCGACACCCGTACGCCGGGTCCGGCGACGTCCACCCTGACGTCGGTGACGCCGCCGCCGTGCAGGATCGCGTTCGTGGTGAGTTCGGAGGCGACGAGCAGGGCGTCCGCGAGGGCGGCGGCGTCGCACGGGGTGTGCGTGGCGCGGCAGCGTTCGCACACCGCCCGCTGCACGGCCTCACGCACCTGGGCCGGCCGGTAGGGGCGCCGGGGTGCGGCCCGGACGGTACCGGGCGGTTCCCTGTACGGCCCTCCCATGGCGGGCGGTTCCATGGCGGGCGGCTCTGCGTCGGCTGAAAACATGTGCTCCTGGCACATCGTCCGGCTCCCTGTTCGATGAGAAAGGTCACCCTCTTGCGGCTGACCCCTCATGACACCGGCAAACCTTTCGGCCCGTTCCGGAGCGGCTGTCGTCTCCACGGCGCACCGGAGCAGCCGGCCGGCTCGAGGGATGCGGCGACCGGCCCCGGGGTGAAACAGGTCACCTGCCCCGATTCCGGCGATGCGAGCCCAGAGAGATGGTTTATCGTTCACATATACGTGGTGACGGAGTCGACGACCGTCCTCCCTGACCACCTTGTGCGGCCCTGGCTGGCTTCCCCCGTCCAGCCAGGGCTTTCCACACCCCGGACCACGGCGTCCGCCCTCGTCGAGGTGCCCCGGACGACGGCAGCGGCTCCAATGGACGTAGGACCGTCCGACGGCCCGGCGAGGAGCCCCGCCCCATGACCAAAGCGATCAAACTCCTGACCGCCCTGCCTCCCCCGCAGCGGGAACGCATGATGGCGCTCGCGCGGGAGGTGTCCTTCCCCGAGGACACCCGGATCTTCGAGGCGGGAACCACCGCCGACCGCTTCTGGGTCATCCGCTCCGGGGCGGTGTCGCTCGATCAGCGGGTGAACGAGCTCCAGCGGGTCACGGTCGCCACGCTCGGCGCGGGCGACCTGCTGGGCTGGTCCTGGCTCTTCCCGCCCCACGAATGGGACTTCGGCGCCGAAGCCTTCAGCCAGGTCCGCGCCTACGAGTTCGACGCGGCGGCCGTCCTGCGGCTGTGCGAGGAGGATCCGGCGCTCGGGCTGACGCTGGTGCGCTGCGTCGCCGAGATCCTCGCGCACCGGCTGGAGGCGACGCGGGTCCGGCTGATGGAACAGCCGACGACGCGTACCCGCGGAGTCTTCTGAGGCCGGCTCCGGCGGATCCCGTCGGAGCCGGGCGCGCTCGTCTCACACCCGGTAACGGCGCAGCGCCGGCATCGCGGCGGCCAGGACGAGCATCACCACGACCAGCAGCCCGCCGCCTCAGCTTCCGGCGACGAGCGTGCAGCCGAGGACGATCATGGTGACGGCGACCAGGCCGTCCAGGACCCGCCAGGCGGTGGGCCGGGCAAGGAAGCGGCTCAGCAGCCGGGCGCCGAAACCGAGGACGGCGAACCAGCAGAGGCTGGCCAGCACCGCGCCGAGGCCGAACGTCCAGCGCAACGGCCCGTGGTCGGCGGCCACGGAGCCCAGCAGGAACACGGTGTCGAGGTAGACGTGCGGGTTGAGCCAGGTCATCGCCAGGCAGGTGAGTACGGCCCGGCGGCGCGAGGTCACGGCCTCACCCTCCGTCTCGAGTCCGGCTCCGGCCGGCCGGACCGCCCGCCGCGCGGCCAGGACGCCGTAGCCGAGGAGAAACACCCCGCCGATCCAGCCGACCGCGCTCAGCGCGCCGGGCCAGGCCACCACCAGGGCGCCGATCCCGCCGACGCCCAGGGCGATGAGCAGCGCGTCGGACACCGCGCAGATGCCCACAACGGCGAGTACCGCCTCCCGGCGGACGCCCTGGCGCAGGACGAAGGCGTTCTGGGCGCCGATGGCGACGATCAGGGAGAGGCCGGTGCCGAATCCGGCGGCGGCGGTGGTCAGGGCGGTGGTCATGCACAGGACGCTAGAGGTCGCGTCTCATTGCAGTACAGCTAATGTTTCTTACGTACCCTTAGCCGATGTGATGGAAGACCTTCCGCTGGACCAGGTGCGGACCCTGCTCGCCGTGGTGGACGAGGGCACCTTCGACGCGGCGGCCGCGGCCCTGCATGTGACGCCCTCCGCGGTGAGCCAGCGGGTGAAGGCGCTGGAGCAGCGCACCGGGCGGGTTCTGCTGCTGCGGACCCGCCCGGTCCGGCCGACCGAGTCGGGCGAGGTGCTGGTGCGGCTGGCCCGCCAGGTGGCGCGGCTGGAGCGGGACGCGTACGCGGAGCTGGGGCTGAGCCCGGCCGGAGAGGCGACCCGGGTGTCGGTGGCGGTGAACGCGGACTCGCTGGCGACCTGGTTCCTCGGGGCTCTCACCCGCGTCCCGGCCGAGCTGCGCCTCTGCTTCGAACTGCACCGCGAGGACGAGTCCCACACCGCCGCGCTGCTGCGGGAGGGGGTGGTGATGGCCGCGGTGACCTCCTCGCCGGACGCGGTGCCGGGCTGCTCCGTACGACTGCTGGGACGGATGCGCTATCTCCCCGCGGCCGGCCCGGAGTTCGCCGCGCGGTACCTCACCGGGCCGTTGGAGGAGACGCTGCCGCGGGCGCCCGTGGTGACCTTCGACCGGCGGGACGACTTCCAGGACGCCTTCGTCCGCCGGCTCACCCGCGGCCGCACCGGGGCGAGCACGGGCCGGCACCTCGTTCCGACCTCGGAGGGGTTCGCCGAGGCGGTCGCCGCAGGCCTGGGCTGGGGCATGGTCCCCGAGGCACAGGCCGGTCCCCTGCTGCGGGCCGGCCGGCTCACCGTCTTCGCCCCGGACCGCGCGGCCGACGCGCCCCTGTACTGGCAGCAGTGGAAGCTGGACTCCCCCGCCCTGGCGGCGGTGGCCGAGGCGGTGGCGGCAACTGCGGCGACCGCGCTGCGGAGTTGAGGGCCGGCACCGTGCCCTCGTCGTGCTCGTCGTCGGCCGGGCCAGTGGTGTCCGCGGTGACACGCCCCGCCGAAGCCGCTGTTTCATCCCGTGGCGACAGGTGACCCGTAACGGAGTACGGCACCCCAAGGGTGCGCATCCACTGCGAATCAGGTGATTTTCCATGGACGACTGGCGGACCCGCGCGGCCTGCCGGGACGAGGATCCCGACCTCTTCTTCCCGATCGGGACCTCCGGCCCGGCCCTTCTTCAGACGGAGCAGGCGAAGGGGGTGTGCCGACGCTGCCCTGTCCAGCAGCACTGCCTCGACTGGGCGTTGGACACAGGGCAGTCCCTCGGGGTGTGGGGCGGCACGAGCGAAACGGAGCGGCGCGCGCTGAAGCGCCGCCTGAAGGCGCGCCGCGCCTGAGGCAGGCCCGCGTTCCGGCCTGCCCGTCCGGCCTGCCCGCCGTGCCCGGCCCGGTGGGCGGCGTTAGGCTCGCCGGGAGAGCGCGGGAAGGGACCGATCATGAGCGTGCGTGTGCGCCGTGTCTACGAACCACCCGAGCCGGACGACGGGATCCGTGTCCTGGTCGACCGGCTGTGGCCGCGTGGCCTGGCCAAGGACCTGGCCCGCGTGGACGAGTGGCCCAAGGGTCTGACGCCGTCGACGGACCTGCGCCGCTGGTACCACACGGGCGAGCGGCCGTACGAGGAGTTCCGCGGGCGCTACGAGAAGGAGCTCGCCACTCCCGAGGCTGCCGAACTCCTCGAACACGTAAGGGATCTGGCCACGCGGGGCCGGGTGACGCTGGTGACCGCGGCCAGGGAGCCGGAGACCAGCCACGCCGAGGTGCTGGCCCGCCTCCTCGACGACCGGCACGGCTGAACCCTCCGGCCGCTCCGGCGTGTCCGAGGCGCCGGAGCGGCGGGCAGCGGCCGTGTCCCTGCCTGCGGCCCGCCCCGCACCGGCTACGCCGTCTGCCGCCCGGCCGCCCGCCCCGCCGCACGGCCCGAGAAGAGGCAGCCGCCGAGGAAGGTGCCCTCCAGGGCGTTGTAGCCGTGGACGCCTCCGCCCCCGAAGCCCGCGACCTCGCCGGCCGCGTACAGCCCCTCGATCGGCCTGCCCCCGCCGTCCAGCGCGCGGGAGTCGAGGTCGGTCTGGATGCCGCCGAGGGTCTTGCGGGTGAGGACGTGCAGCTTGACGCCGATCAGCGGACCGGCCGCGGGGTCGAGAATGCGGTGCGGGGTGGCCACGCGGCCGAGACGGTCGCCTATGTAGCGGCGCGCGTTGCGGATGCCCTGCACCTGGGCGTCCTTGCTGAAGGAGTGACCGAGCTGCCGGTCGCGGGCCTCGATCTGGCGCCGGACGGCGGCCGCGTCGAGGAGCGGCTTGTCGGTGAGGGCGTTCATCCGCTCGACGAGCTGCTCCAGGGTCGAGGCGGTCACGAAGTCCGCGCCCTCGCGCAGGAAGGCGTCGACCGGGCCGGGGGCGCCCTTGCCCAGGACGCGTTCGCGCAGGAACCCGGTCCGGTCCTTGGCGGTGATGTCGGGGTTCTGCTCGGAGCCCGAGAGCGCGAACTCCTTCTCGATGATCTTCTGGGTGAGGATGAACCAGGAGTGGTCGTGGCCGGCGATGTCCTCGGTGGTGCGCAGGTGCTTGAGCGTGCCCAGGGTGTCGTAGCCGGGGAGGCAGGGCTCGGGCAGCCGGCGGCCGAGGGCGTCGAACCACATCGAGGACGGTCCGGGCAGGATGCGGATGCCGTGCCCGTGCCAGACCGGGTCCCAGTTCCGTACACCCTCGGTGTAGTGCCACATCCGGTCCCGGTTGACCAGGCGCGCACCCGCGCGCTCGCTGATGTCGAGCATCCGCCCGTCCACGTGGGCGGGGACCCCCGTGACCATCTCGCGGGGCGGGGTGCCGAGCCGCTCGGGCCAGTGACGGCGGACGATGTCGTGGTCGGCTCCGATGCCGCCGCTGGTGACGATCACGGCCTGGGCGGTGAGTTCGAAGTCGCCGATCGCCTCGCGGCTGGAAGCGACGCCGCGCGGGGCGTCGTCCGGGGCCAGGACGACGCCCCGCACTCCGCTCACGGCGCCGTCCCGGACGACCAGTTCGTCGACCCGGTGCCGGTGGTGGAAGGTGAGCAGACCGTCGCGCGAGGCCTGCCGGGCGTGGCCGACGAAGGGTTCGACGACGCCGGTCCCGGTGCCCCAGGCGATGTGGAAGCGGGGCACGCTGTTGCCGTGCCCGTCCGCGCGGAGGTCACCTCGTTCGGCCCAGCCGACGGTGGGCAGGAAGGAGATGCCGTGCCCGGTCAGCCAGGACCGCTTCTCCCCCGCCGCCCACTCGACGTAGGCGCGCGCCCAGCGCACCGCCCAGGTGTCCTCGTCCTCGAGCCGGTCGAATCCGGCGCTGCCCTGCCAGTCGCTCCAGGCGAGCTCGAAGGAGTCCTTGACGCCGAGGCGCCGTTGCTCCGGGGAGCCGACGAGGAACAGCCCGCCGAAGGACCAGAAGGCCTGTCCGCCGAGGTTGGCGGCGTTCTCCTGGTCGACGAGGGCGACCCTGCGGCCCCGGCTGGTCAGTTCGTGGGCCGCGACCAGGCCCGCGAGACCCGCTCCGACGACGATGACGTCGGCATCCATGGCGAGAAGTCCCTTCCTCATCCGCGTCGGTGCGCGGCCGGTTCGGCGCTGCCGTCGGTCAGCAGCGCGGTCAGCAGTTGTTTCAGCCAGGCGCGGGCGTGCTCGACGTCCCCGTCCAGCAGCAGTTGGGTGGTGACTCCGTCGTACGCGGCGACCACGGCGTGCGCGGCGTTCTCGGCGGTGCCGAGAACGGCGGGCAGTCCGGTGTGGCCGCGGGCCCGGCCCAGGTGGTCCGTGATGGCGCCGCGCAGCCTGGCGCGGTGCTCCAGCAGGGTGCGGGAGATCTCCGGGTCACGGGCGGCACGCACGAGGAAGTCGGTCTTCACCAGCAGCCAGTCCCGGTCGAGCAGCAGTACCTCGGTGACGCGGTCCACGGCCGCGGGCACGTCGAGGTCGGGTCCGCCCACGGCGAGGGCACCGGAGACCTGCTCGGCGATCAGCTCGGCGCGCTCCGCGTACAGGGCGAAGAACAACCCGTCCAGGGTGGCGAAGTTCGAGTAGAAGGCGCCCCTGCTGTATCCGGCGGCCTCACAGACCTCCTCGATCGAGACGTGCCCGAAGCCCTTGGCCGCGAACACGGCGAACGCCGCCCGGAGGAGGTCGGCGCGCGTGCGGACGCGGCGTCTGGTCACCCGCCCGCCGCTGCCGTCCACGGTCATCCCGCCACCCCCGTCGATACGGGAACGTATCCGATGCATCGCTGTATCCCAAGCCCTCGGCGGCTGTCCCGTGACAGCGATCCTTGAGTGTGTGCCATCGAGCCCTGAGCGGCACTGTCCCCGGAGGGCTTTCCCCGAAAGCCGACCTTTGTCATGATCCGGCCATGACCGATCACACCTCGCCCGTGTACGAGGCGCGCTACGGCTGGGACCGCAGGACCAGGGGACTCGTGGCGGCCTGCGCCGTCTTCACCGCCGTCCTGCTGCTTCCGGAGGCGCCGCTGCTCGCGCAGCTACTGGGCCTGCCGCTGTCCGGCGGGGGCGGCCTGTTCATGGCGTACGCCGCGTCGAGCGGCAAGGTCGCGTTCCGGGTGGACGAGACGGGTGTACTCCTCGGCGGGAACCCCGCCCGGTACAGGGCCACCACCGCCCACGTACCCTGGGACGACATCACAGGTTTCGTCCTCTGGCACCAGGCCATGGGTGGCCCCTCACTGCCCTGCATCGGGGTCACCCGGAGGAAGGGCGCTCCGTCTCCGCCCGGGAACTTCCCGAAGCTCCGTGCCGCCCTGCAGTATCTCGTTCCGGTGCCCGCCGATGGTGCGATGGCCTCCCGGGTCGTGACCGGGTGGCGCTTCGACAAGGCCCGAATGGTCGCCGCTGTCGCCCACTTCGCGCCCGAAATCCCCGTGAGGGACCGCCTGTAGTCGAAGCGCACCTTGTGCGCGCGCACGCTCATGCACCGTCGATCAGGATTCGTGGCCCGAGGTCGGTCTTCGAGGGCACAGGACAGCGGCGGAAGGTTCGGGGACTTCCCGCCACCGGGAAGTCCCCGAACTCCTCGACCCTCCCGAGGAGGCCGCCCTCCCTCATCAAGTAGAATTTTCATTCGAATGCGAGTTGCGCTGCGCTCATGAGCGCCTGGTCCTCTCCGCCGGAACGGCGCCCGGATTCGCCGCCGGGGACGACCCGTTCACCGTGTGGACGCCGTTCGCGCTGTTCACCCGGGCACTGCTCGAGGCGGCGGGCCGGTGCTGGGGGCTCGCGATCCTCGGCCTGCTGGACCGGCCCCGGAACGGGACGGCGGGGACAGGGGGCAGGGACCGGATCCTCCACCGCGCCCTGCGGTACGGGGCGCTTGCCGCGCTGCCGTGGTACGTGCTGCACCAGCCGGTCGTGGTCGCCTTCGCCTACGGACTGGTCGGCTGGTCCGTGCCGGCGGCGGTCAAGTACACCGTGTTCGCGCTCTCCTCACTGGCCGTCATTTTCACCGTCCATGAGTACAGGGTGCGCAGAACCCGGGTGACGCGCTTCCTGTTCGGGATGCGCACCGCGTCCCCGGCCCGTTCCGTAGCGGCTGCGACACGAACGGAACCGCCCCCTGGGACGACGTCCTGATCTGCTTTCCTGGTGGCTTCCGGCAGGGACGACGGACTCGGAGCGATCATGCGCGCAGAGGTACGACAGGTGGCCGAGGGCACCCACCTGGTGCACGGCTCCCACACCAACTGGGTGATCCTCCGGGAGGGGGGCGCCGTCACACTGATCGACACCGGGTACCCCGGTGACCGCGAGCAGCTCCTCGCCTCCCTCGCGGAGGTGGGCGGTTCACCGGAATCGGTCGCGGCCGTCCTCATCACCCACGCCCACACGGACCACCTGGGCTCCGCCGAGTACCTGCGGGCCACGTACGGCACGCCCGTGTACGCGCACGAGGCCGAAGTCCCCCACGCACGTCGGGACTTCCTCCAGCAGGTGAGCGTCGGACAGGTCCTGCGCAACAGCCTGCGGCCGGGTGTGCTGCCCTGGGCACTGCACGTGCTGCGCTCCGGCGGCACGGCGCACGTGCCGGTTGTCGCACCCGAGCCGTTCCCGCGGTCCGGTCCGCTGGACCTGCCCGGCCGGCCGGTGCCCGTGCACACGCCCGGCCACACCGACGGACACTGCGTCTTCCATCTCCCGCACCTCGGGGCGGTGGTGTCCGGCGACGCCCTGGTGAGCGCCCACCCGACGTCCCGGATCGACGGACCGCAGCTGCTGCCCCGTATGTTCCACCACGAGCGGGACACCGCCCTCGGCTCGCTGGACATCCTGGCCGAACTGGCGGGCGACCTGACACTTCCCGGACACGGCCCCGCGCACCGGGGACCACTGAAGGACGCGGCGGAGCTGGCCCGCGAACGCGCGCAATAGGGTGAGCGGACGACCACCGGGGCGATCATCGCTCCGGAGACGGCCGCCCGCGAGACGAGGACACCCGAGCCATGGCCCTGCAGATCAGCGCGACCAACCCGGAGCATCCCGCGCTCCTGCTGGAACTGCCCTGGCACCTGCCGCTCCAGGAATGGCCCGAGAAGTACCTGGTACCGCTGCCGCGCGGCATCTCCCGGCACGTGGTGCGCTACGCCCGTGCCGGTGACGAGGTGATCGCCGTCAAGGAACTCGCCCGTCGGCCCGCACTGCGCGAGTACGAGCTGCTGCGCGACCTGGACCGGATCGGCATCCCCGCGGTGGACCCGCTCGCCGTGGTCACCGGCCGCGCGGGCACCGGCGGGGAACCGTTGGAGAGCGTGCTGATCACCCGGCATCTCGGCGGGTCGATGCCGTACCGGTCGATGTTCGAGACGACGTTGCGCCCGGCGACCATGCACCGGCTGATGGACGCGCTCGCCGTGCTCCTGGTGCGGCTGCATCTCGCCGGGTTCGCATGGGGCGACTGTTCACTGTCCAACACCCTGTTCAGACGGGACGCGGGTGCCTACGCCGCCTATCTGGTGGATGCCGAGACCGGTGAGCTGCACCCGGAACTGAGCCCCGGCCAGCGCGCGTACGACCTGGACCTCGCCCGCGTGAACATCAGCGGCGAACTCCTCGACCTGGAGGCCTCCGGAGCGCTGCACCCGTCCGTGGACCCCATCGAGTTCGGCACCGAGATCTGCGCCCGTTACGAAGGTCTCTGGCGGGAGCTGACCCGTACCTCCGTCTACCCGGCGGGCAAGTACCACTACATCGAGCGCCGGATCCGCCGGCTGAACGATCTGGGTTTCGACGTGGCCGAGATGCAGATCGAGCACGCCTCCAACGGCGACACGGTCACCTTCGTGCCGAAGGTCGTCGACGCCGGGCACCACCAACGCCAGTTGCTGCGCCTGACCGGACTGGACGCCGAGGAGAACCAGGCCAGGCGGCTGCTGAACGACCTGGAGAGCTGGATGGCCACCCAGGACGACTACCACACCCCCGACGGCGCGCTGCCCGGCGCCCGCCCGGAGGTTCTCGCCCACCGCTGGGTGCGGGAGGTGTTCCGCCCGACCGTGCGTGCCGTGCCGCCCGGCCTGCGCGGCACAATGGACCAGGCGGAGATCTACCACGAACTCCTCGAGCACCGCTGGTACCTGTCCGAGCGGGCCCAGCACGACATCGGTCTCGACACGGCGGTCGAGGACTACATCAGGAACATCCTGCCCAAGGCCCGGGAGACGCTGCGGCCCACGACCGACTGAGCCGGGCGGGGCGGCGACCGGGGCGCCGGCGGTGGCAGCCACGCCGGGGTCCCGGCGCCCGGGGCCGGCCGGGATGCTCCTATGCTTGTCAAGCCGCTGGAGCAAGGTCGGTTTGAGTGATTCGTTCCGTTGGTGTGGCGGTCAGTGCGCGGTAGACCTCGCGGGCGACGAATCGCTTGAGGCAGCGCATGATGTCCTTCTTGTTCAGTCCTTCCTTGGTGCGGCGTTCGACGTAGGCGCGGGTGCGTTCGTCGTAGCGCATGCGGGTGAGGACGATGGTGTGCAGGGCGTTGTTCGCGGCCCGGTCGCCGCCTCGGTTGAGGCGGTGGCGGTGGGTGCGCCCCGAGGAGGCCGGGATCGGGGCGACCCCGGCCAGGTGCGCGAACGCCGCTTCGGAGCGCATGCGCTCGGGGTTGTCGCCGGCCGAGGCCAGCAACTGGCCGGCGGTCTCGGGGCCGACCCCGAACAGTTCCAGCAGTGCGGGGGCGGCCTGCCTCACCAGCGGCCCGATCTCGCAGTCCAGCTCGGCGATCTCCTCGTCCAGCGCCTGGTGACGGCGGGCGAGCCGCCGCAGCGAGGCCCGGGTCGCCGCCAGCGGCCGGGACAGGTCATTGCCGGGCCGCAGCCGGGCAAGGGTACGTATCAGTACGGACCTGTCCAGCCCGGCGACCTGCTCACGCAGCATCGCGGGGGCCGCCACCAGCAGGTTACGGATCTGGTTCATCGCCTGGGTGCGGGCCTTGACCGCGCTGCGGCGCGCGACCCTCAGGACGCGGACCGCCTCGACGACGCCGTCCCGGCTCTTGGGGATCCCGGTGGCCCGACCGGACAGCACGGCCGTCGCGGCAGCGTAGGCATCGATCGGGTCGGACTTGCCCTTCATCCGCCGTGTCTTGCGGTCCGGCCGGTCGACGTCGATGACCGTGACCCCGGCGGCGGTCAGCACCCGCGCGAGTTCGGCGCCGTAGGCGCCGGTGCCCTCCACCCCGACCGCGACCGGCGTGCCGTGCGTGCGCATCCAGTCCAGCAGGTCCCGATAGCCGCGGATGGTGGCGGGGAACTCCCGGTCGGCCAGGTGTCGGCCGATGGAATCGATCACGGCAGCGTGGTGGGTCAGGCCGTGGGTGTCGACTCCGCCGGTGATCTGCGGGCCGTCGTGCGTCATGCTGGTCATGTCCGTCCTTGCTGCTTGTCCGAGCCGAGGGCGGCACGCGCCGGTCGGGCGGGTGGACAAGACAGTGACGGGGCTTATGCGACAAGCTCCTATGAAGTCACAAACGCCCGTCCGGCCGCGTGCGTGGTGACGCCCGGCGAGCCGACAAATCCCAAACAGGACAGTCGAGACGTCAGTCAGTCGGAGGGTCAGACCCACCAGCAGCGTCACCACGTCACATCCTCACTGTCAGTCGTGCGGCACCACCGCCACCGGGCAGTCCGCGTGGTGCAGGACGCCGTGGGCGACCGAGCCGATCCGGGCCCCGACGGCACTGCGGCGCGCGCGGCGGCCGACGACCATCAACTGGGCCGTGCCGGACACCGACAGCAGCACCTGCCCGGCGCTTCCCATCTCCACCTGCTCGACGACGCGCACCTGCGGATAGCGCTCCCGCAGCGGCGCGAGGGCCTCCGACAGGGACTTCTGCTCGTACGGCTCCAGGCCCCCGGCCTCGTCCATGAGGCGCAGTGTGTCGGGGCTGTAGGCGAACATCGGCGGCAGGGTCCAGGCGCGTACGGCGCGCAGGGTGGCACCCCGCGCGGCGGCGGCCTCGAAGGCGAATTCCAGCGCGGCGGCGCTGTCCTCCGGATCGCCCTGCTGGCCGACGACGATCTCCCGCCCGGCGGCCTCGCCGGACGGCGCGTCCTCGGCCCGTACGAACACCACCGGCCGCCGGGCCCCGACGATCACCTGCTGTCCGACCGAGCCGACCAGGAAGCCCACGATCCGCCCGTGCCCGCGGGAGCCGAGCACCAGCATCTCGGCGTCCGCCGCGGCGCCGGTCAGGACCTCGACGGCGTCCCCCTCCAGGACATCGGTGGTCACCGCGAGAGCGGGGTGCCGTCCGGTGACCTGACGGACCGACTCGGTCACCGCGTCGCGCACCCACCGCTCCTGGGTGGCGGCGTCGCCGGCGTCGACCGCCTCGTGCGTCTGGAAGCGCCAGGCGTGCACCACCCGCAACGGCCGCCCTCGGCGGACCGCTTCCCTCGCCGCCCAGGCCAGTCCGGCGAGGCTCTCCTCTGTTCCGTCGACCCCTGCCGTGATCGGGCGCGTCATGCGGTTCCTCCTGTGTCGTGTCCACTACGCACGGTCCAGTCTTCCCTAACCTTCTTTCATGGCCTCGGCCCGGGAGCAGGTAGTGGTGGACGCGGCCGATCCGGTGGCGCCGGGACACTGGTGGGCCGAGGCCCTCGGCCGGGTGGTGTGGAACGACTCGCCCGACGAGTACGGGATCCGGCCGGAGCGGGACCGTCAGCCGGGGCTCTTCTTCGTGCCGGTGCCGGTGCCGGACGAGCGGACCATGAAGAACCGCCTCCACCTGGATTTCCGGCCCGACGACCAGGCGGCGGAGGCCGCCCGGCTGCTCGCCCTGGCCGACGCCCGCCGGGCGGGCAGCGAGGGCGAGCAGCCGTGGCGGGTCCTCGCCGACCCCGAGGGAAACGAGTTCTGTGTGCTCTCCTCACACGCTGCCCGAGTCTCGCCCTCGCCGCGCGCGACGCCTGGTTCGAATCTACGATGGACCGGCTGCCGTTGGTGTTTCCGTGGCGCCGGGTACCGGGCGGCGACGCCCGCTCCCCAGCGTCGCTCGCGCTCACCGCCGGAGCCCCGACGACCTCCCGAGGAGCCGGTATGACCAGCGACCAGGCCATCGATCCCGGTGCGGCGCCGAGCGGCGCGGGATGCTCCGACTGCGACTCCGTGGGCGGCTGGTGGTTCCATCTGCGGCGCTGCGCGCGGTGCGGACACGTCGGCTGTTGCGACAGCTCGCCGGGGCAGCACGCCACGGCGCACTTCGAAGCCACCGGGCATCCCGTGGTCCGCACCTACGAACCCGGCGAGGCCTGGTTCTGGAACTACGCCACGGAAGAACTGTACGAGTCGGGCCCAAACCTGGCCCCGCCCACGAACCATCCGGCCGATCAGCCGGTTCCGGGCCCGGCGGGGCGGGTCCCGGAGGACTGGGAGCAGAAGTTGCGGCGCTGAGCGGTCCACGGGGCCGGGGCGGGGTCGGCCGCTCCGCGGAGATCACCGGCGGAGATGGTGCGACCGGTGGCGCGTGCCAGGATGGACGCGTGTCGCAGACCTCATTCGCCGGTCCGCTCGTCGGCCGCGACGACGAACTCGCCCGGCTCGCCGGAGTGCTGGAACGCGCTCGCGGGGGTGAGCCGCGGGCCGCGCTGATCGCCGGGGACGCCGGGGTCGGCAAGACGAGGCTGCTGGACGAGGTGTCCGCGCGGGCCGCCGGGTCCGGTATGACGGTGGTGACCGGTCACTGCGTGGACCTCGGGGACGTGGGTCTGCCGTATCTGCCCTTCACCGAGGTGCTGGGGCGGCTCACCGCCGACGAGCGGTTCGTCTCCGCCGTCGACGCCCGGCCGGTGGTCGGCCGGCTGCTCGGCGCCGGAACCGGTGCCGTGCGGGACGTGGACGCGCGGCTCAGGCTGTTCGAGGGCATGGCCGGGCTGCTGGCCGACGTCTCGGACATCGCGCCGCTGCTGCTCGTCCTGGAGGATCTGCACTGGGCCGACCAGTCCTCCCGGGACCTGCTGCGGTTCCTGCTGAGCCGGGGGGTCCTCCAGCGGCCGGCGGGCGGCGCCCCCACGCACCGGCTGGCGGTGTGCGGCTCGTACCGCGCGGACGACCTGCACCGCCGGCACCCGCTCCGGCCCCTGCTGGCCGAGCTGGTACGGCTGCCCTCGGTGGAGCGGCTGGAGCTGCGGCCGCTGCCCGACCCCGACGTGGCCCGGCTGGTGCGCGCCCTCGAACAGCGGCCGCTGCCGGACGCCACGGTCCGCCGGATCGTCGAGCGTGCCGAGGGCAACGCCTTCTACGCCGAGGAACTGCTCGCGGCCACGGACTCCCCGGCGGGAGGGGTGCCCAGCCAGCTGGCCGACGTACTCCTCATCCGGATCGAACAGCTCTCCGAAACCGCTCAGCAGGTGCTGCGGACCGCCGCCGTCGCCGGCCGCCGGGTGGAGCACGAGGTGCTGCGCGAGGCGGTCGGGCTCCCCGAGGAGGAGCTGGAGTCCGCGCTCCGTGAGGCTGCCGGACGGCAGCTCCTGGTGGCCGCGCACGACGGTACGTACTCCTTCCGGCACGCACTCGTGCGCGAGGCGGTCTACGCGGATCTGCTCCCCGGTGAGCGGGCCCGGCTGCACGGCGCGTTCGCCCGGCTGCTCGCCGGCCGTGGGCTCCGCGACACGAGTGCCGCGGAGCGCGCCCACCACTACCGGGAGAGCCACGACCCGGCCCGGGCGCTCGCCGCGTCGCTGGAGGCCGCCGATCACGCCCAGCGGGTGGGAGCTCCCGCCGAGGAGCTGCGCCACCTGGAGGCCGCCCTCGATCTGTGGCCGGCGGTGGGTCCCGCCCGGCTGCCCGAGGGCATCGGGTTCGACCCGGTGGCCCTCACCCTGCGCGCCTCGGCCGCGGCGGCGCACGCGGGCGAGCTGCACCGAGCGGTCTCCCTCACCCGGTCCGTGCTCGCGGACCTCGGCCAGGACGCCGACCTGGAGCTGGCGGCCCGGGTCCGCTACACCCTGGCCGGGGACCTGCTGCGGGTCGACAGTCTGTCCGCGGCGTTCGCGCACAGCAGTGAGGCGCTCGCCATGATCCCCGAGGAGCCCCCGTCGCCCACCTGGGTGTGGGCGGCGGCCACCCATGCCGTGACGGCGCGGCAGGTGGGTGCGGCCGATACCGCGCTGCGGGTGGCGCGCCAGGCTTTGGGCATGGCCGAGCAGTTGGGGATGGCCGACGCCCAGGCGGATCTGCTGATCTCCATGGCCGGTCTGGAAGGCAACGGCCGGAGCACCGAAACCGGCCGCGAACGGCTGGCCCGGGCACTGGAGTTGGCACGCGGCGCGGGTAATGCCCCGGTGGAGCTGCGCGCCCTGTTCAATCTCGCCATGGGCTGCTACGAGTCCGGTACCCCCGAGGCGTGTCTGCCCTGGCTGGCCGAGGGCCTGGAGCGGGCGCGCCGCGCAGGCCTGTTGTCGTCGGCGTATCCGCTGGAGATGCGGTATCTGCGGCTGTTGGTGCTGTACGCGCTGGGCCGCTGGGACGAGTGCGTGCG
Organism: Streptomyces sp. NPDC005774; assembly: GCF_042871645.1. NCBI lineage: Bacteria > Bacillati > Actinomycetota > Actinomycetes > Kitasatosporales > Streptomycetaceae > Streptomyces > Streptomyces sp. NPDC005774. The sequence goes on from NZ_JBIAIV010000016.1 coordinate 32,252, forward strand.
CGCGGCGGCGGCCGATGCCGAGGTGCTGCCCCCGGCCGGCGGATACGCGCTCGCGCCGGCCCTGTTCGTGGCGCTGGCCCGCGGCGACTTCACGGCCGTCGACCGCGCGCGGGCGCTTCTCGAGGGGCCGTTCGACTGGATGGCGACGCTGGTGGCGGGCATCGTGTTCACCGAAGCCGCCGCGCTGCGGGGCGAGCCGGAGGAGGCCGTGCGCTGCGTGCGGTCCACGCTGGCGGCCCTGACCGACGAGGCGGGGGCCCGCCCGAACGTCACGGTCCGGCTGACGGCGCTCGCGCTCGCCGCGGTCGCCGACGCGGCCGTCGCGCGGCGGCTGTCCGGCGACGAGGCCGGAGCGCTTCGCTGGGCCGAGGCCGCGACGGAGCTGGTGGAGTCCGCCCGCGCCTCCGCCGCGCACGGTGAGCACGGCACGTCTCAGGGTCCCGAGGGCCAGGCCTGGCTGGCCCGCGCGGAGGCGGAGTGGACGCGGGCCGTGTCGGGTCCCGACGTGGCGGCGTGGGCGAAGGCGGTGGCCGGGTTCGCGTACGGCGACGCGTACGAGCGTGCGCGCTGCCGGCTGCGCCACGCGGAGGCGCTGCTGACCGCCGGGCTGCGTGAGGAGGCCGCGGCCGAGGCCCGCGCGGTGCGCGAGGCCGCCGACCGGCTCGGCGCCGTCCTGCTGCGGGAGCGGCTGGACGCCCTGGTGAACCGTGTCTGGCCGGCGGAGACACCGGCAGGGGGCGGGCGTTCCGTCACGCTACTCACCGCGCGGGAGCAGGAGGTGCTGCGGCTGCTCGCGCGGGGCCGCAGCAACCGTCGGATCGGCGAGGAGCTGTTCATCAGCGGCAAGACGGCGAGCGTCCATGTCTCCAACATCCTCGCCAAGCTGGGCGCCGCGAGCCGCACCGAGGCGGTGGCGGTCGCCTACCGGAAGGGTCTGATCTCCCCGGAGTCCGCGGCCTCGGGCTGAACGGCGGCGTCCGGCTGGCCCCCTCCCGTCGCGTCGGCGCGACGAGCCGTGTCGCCGTCGCCCTCGCCGCTTCCGCTGTTCCCGCCCTTCCCGACACTCCCTACAGCCACCCCGAATAACCGTTTTGAGCGGATATCACAGCGATACTGTGCCAATCGGTCGCGCCCGGTACGTCCGGCACGATGGGCACCTGTGCGCTGCCGACGGTCAGATGACGGATGCTCGGCGGACACGGGAGAGAACAGCGCGATGGTCCCAGCGACGACGATGCGCAGAGGGGCCGCCGCCGTGGTGGCCGCCCTGACCCTCCCGGCGGCTGCGGCGCATGCCGCTCCCCCGGTTCCGGACACGGCCCGGTCCTCGGTGGCCACGACTCTGCCCGCCCCCGACCTGGCCGGCCTCGGGAACGTGCTGCGCACGGCACGGTCGCAGGGCGCGCCCGGCGCCCTGGCCCGGATCGACGACCACGGCACCGCGCACCGGACGTCCTTCGGCCTCGCCGATCGCGGGACCGGGCGGGCCATCGCGACCACCGACCGCTTCCGCATCGGCAGCGTCACCAAGATCATGTCCGCGGTGGTGGTCCTGCAACTGGTCGACGAGGGCAAGATGAAGCTCGACGACCCGGTCAACCGCCACCTGCCGGAACTGCTGCCCGACGACCGGATCACCGTCCGCCATGTACTGAGCCACCGCAGCGGTCTGTACGACTACACCAACGACCTGTTCGCGCGGACGGTCCCCGGTTTCGAGGCGGTCCGCACCAGGACCTTCACCCTGAGCCGGCTGGTGGAACTGTCGCTGGAGCATCCCCGGACCACCACCCCCGGCGGCGCCTACAGCTACTCCAACACCAACTTCGTCGTCGCGGGCCTGCTCATCAGGAAGCTGACCGGCCACTCCCTCGCGACCGAGTACCGCAACCGGATCACCACCCCCCCTCGCGCTGAGCGACACGTCCTACCCTCATCCCCGCACCACGATCCCCGGCCGCCACACGCGCGGTTACCTCACCCCGGACGCACCGGCGACGGAGCTCGTCGACGCCACTGAGCAGACGGTGTCCTGGGCGCAGAGCGCAGGCGCCGTCGTCTCGAGCACACGGGACCTCAACACCTTCCTGTCGGCGCTGCTCTCCGGCCGGCTCACCTCGGCGGCCGGCCTGGCGCAGATGCAGCGCTGGGTCCCCGCGGGCACGGGTCAGGCGTACGGGCTGGGGCTGAGGCGCCGCGATCTGTCGTGCGGGGTGTCCGTGTACGGGCACACCGGCGCCGTCCAGGGCTACTACACCTATGCGTTCACCTCGAAGGACGGCGGGCGCAGCCTCACCGCGCTCGCCACCACCTCGAACAACGCCCCGGTGATGAACACGATGCTGGGCACGCTGGAGTCCGCCTTCTGCGGCAAGGGGCCGGCGGTCCGACGGGGCTCCGCTGCGGCGCGGTGGCACGAGGACAGCACGGCGGGAACACGACCAGGGGGAGCGGAACACGCGGGGACGGGGGACTCGCCCGGCTGACCGCCCGGGAACCCGCGCCCGCCGCCGACCGTTGTCCGGACACCCCCCACCGGTCCGTGACCACAACGGACCGCTGACGGCTGACGACGGCAGGGCGGCGTGATGAGCGAGTTGGTCCCCGGCGGCAATCTGGCCCTTCCGGGCGGCACGGTGACCGTCCGGGTGCCGGGCCCCTACGACGTGTCCGCGCTGATCACGGGCGACGGCGGAAAGGTCGGGGACGACGCCGACTTCGTGTTCTTCAACCAGCCGTCCGCCCCCGGCGCCCGTCTGCAAGGCGACACGCTCACCGTCGACCCGAGCGCCCTGCGTCCCGGCGCCGTCCGGGTCACGGTGGCCGTCAGTGCCGCCGACCCCGCCGTCGCGCTGAGCGACCTGCCCCCTCCCGTCCTCCGGGTCACCGACGCCGGCGGGCGCTTCCTCGCCCGGTTCTCACCGGCGCGCCCCGGGCAGGAGTCGGTGCTGCTCCTCGCGGAGCTCTACCGGCGCGGCGAGGACTGGAAGCTGCGCGCCCTCGGCCAGGGGTACGCCGACGGACTGGCCGGTCTGGCCCGGGACTTCGGCGTCGACGTGCTCGACGAGACGGAGCCCGGGGCGGCCGGGGTTCCGGCTGCGGCGGCGCTGTCGGCCGTCCCCGACCCGGCAGGCTACCTCGGTCCGGTCAACTCCGCTCGGGCCGGAGCGGGTTCGCCTCCGGTCGCACTCGACGCGCGGTTGATGTCGGCGGCCCGTGCCCACGCCGAGGCCATGGCGGCACAGCGGCACCTCGCCGTCGAGAGCCGGGACGGTGTCTCCGTCCATCAGCGGGTCGCCGCCGCCGGATACGCGTACCTCACCGTCGGCGAGCATCTGGTGTCCGGTCCGCGCACCCCCGCCGAGTTCGTCGCCCACTGTCTGAGCAACGAGCCGTCCCGGCGCACCCTGCACGGTCCCGCCTTCACCCACGCCGGTCTGGCGCACGCGGGCGGCGGCGCCGGTGACGTCTACTGGACGGCGCTGTGGGCCGTCCCGCTCACCCCGGCCGGCCTGACCCGGACGGTGAAGGACGTGGCCGACCGCACCAACCGGGAGCGCGCCCGGGCCGGCCTGCCGCCACTGGCCGTCGATTCGCTCCTCGTCACGGCCGCGCAGGCGCACAGCGCCGACATGGTGGCCCGCGACTTCTACTCCCATACCGCTCCCGACGGCAGCCGGCCCTGGGACCGGGCCGCCGCCGCGGGCTCGGCGCGCCGGACCATCGGCGAGAACATAGCCTGCGGCCAGCGCTCGGCCGCCGAGGTGGTGGAAGGGTGGATGAACAGCCCCGGCCACCGCGCCAACATCCTCAAGCCCGACTTCACCCACATCGGCGTCGGCTTCGCGGGCGGTGGCCGCGCCGGCACGTACTGGACCCAGCTCTTCGGCGCTTAGGTCCTCTCGTCCGGAGCATGCCGGGCTCGCGAGGTCGGGCCTGCTCCGGGCGGAAGACCTTCGCCGTGCGACCGGACCTTGGCGGAGGCGGCCCTTCCGGGCGAGGATGCCTGCATGAAGGGTGATCTGTTTTCCAGCCGGCACATGGTGCAGCCCGCCTCGGCCCCGGGCATGACGGTCGAGAACGCCAAATGCATCCGCTACGTGGTCAACGGCGAGATGCACGCCCGGCAGGGCGCGATGATCGCCTACCGTGGCGGGCTCCAGTTCGAGCGCAAGGGCCAGGGCGTGGGCGGCATGCTCAAGCGCGCGATGACCGGCGAGGGGCTGCCGTTGATGGCGGTGCGGGGACAGGGCGAGGCCTGGTTCGCGCACGAGGCGCAGAACTGCTTCATCGTCCAGGTCCAATCCGGCGACGAGTTCACCGTCAACGGCCGCAACGTCCTGTGCTTCGACTCCACGTTGTCGTACCGCATCGCGACCGTGAAGGGCGCCGGCATCACCGGCGGCGGCCTGTTCAACAGTGTCTTCACGGGGCACGGCCTCCTGGGTCTGGTGTGCGAGGGCGACCCGCTGGTCCTCCCGGTGTCTCCGCAGTACCCGGTCCACGTCGACACGGACGCGATCGTCGGCTGGACGGCAGGGCTGTCGACCTCCCTGCACCGCTCGCAGTCGCTCGGTTCGATGCTGCGCGGCGGCTCGGGCGAGGCGGTACAACTGGTGCTGCAGGGCGAGGGGTACGTCATCGTGCGGCCCAGCGAGGCCACGCCGGCGAAGGCACAGCAGCACTGAGGTCCGTCCCGGCCGCCCGTTCCGGCTCCGGGCGCGGCCGTGCCCCGGGTGAACCGTGTTGACCCCGGTGGTCCGGCCGGGTCAGGGTTCGTTTCGGTGCGGATCATGTCCCCCGTGCCAGGGAGGGTGGTTGTGGTAATCGGAATGGCGGAGATCGAGGCCGCGGCCGGGCGGATCGCCGGGCACGTGGTGCGGACGCCGACGGTACCGAGCCCCGGGCTGTCGGCGCTGCTGGGTGCCCCGGTCACGGTGAAACTGGAACTGTTGCAGCGCACCGGCTCGTTCAAGGCACGCGGTGCGGTGGCGAAGCTGCTGTCGCTGAGCGAGGCGGAGCGGGCTGCCGGGGTCGTGGCGGTGAGCGGCGGCAATCACGGGATCGCCGTCGCGGTCATGGCCGCCGCCCTCGACGTCAAGTCCACGGTGGTGATGCCGAGGTCGGCGCCCGCGCGGTCGGTGGAGGTCGCGGAGACCGCCGGCGCGTCGGTGCGGCTGGCCGACGACATGGACGGCGCGTTCGCGCTGACGACGCGGCTCCAGCAGGAGGGGCTGACCCTCGTCCACCCCTTCGACGACCCGATGGTGATCGCCGGACAGGGCACGGTGGGACTGGAGTTCGCCGATGACGCCGGTGACCTGACCGACGTCCTGGTGAGCATCGGAGGCGGCGGGCTGATCTCCGGTGTGGCGGCGGCGCTGCGGGCCCGGCGGCCCGGGATCCGGATCTGGGGTGTGGAGACGGAGGGCGCCCAGGCGATGTCCGAGGCCCTCGCGGCGGGCGGACCGGTGCCGGTCGGGCTGTCCTCGATCGTGACCACACTCAGCGCCCCGGCCGTTTCGCAATTGACGTACGAGCATGTGGCGGCGCTGGTCACCGAGGTGCTGGTGGTGCCCGACCGGGAGGCCGTGCGGGGTTCGCTCGACCTGGCGGAGCACGCCAAGGTGTGGACCGAGCCGGCCGCGGGCTGTCTGCTGCCCGCTGCGCGAGGGGTGCTGGAGCGGGTCGGCGAGGGGGCCAGGATCGGGCTCGTGGTGTGCGGGGGCAATGCGACCACCGACGACATGATCGCATGGGCCTCCCGCTTCGGGCTGCGCTGAGCCGCCCGGCCGGGCCGCCCGTGAAGCCCTGTCCATGTTTTCCTGTCCCTGACGCCCTGTCGGCCGTTCTCCCCCGACGCGGGACCGGGCTCGAAGACCGCCCCGGAGTTTGACCGAAGGACAGGAATGCGTCGGAGCCGGGATTCGGGCTCCGCCTCTTGAACGAAGGCCGTACGCTCCCGCGTACCACTGGGAAAGGCGGACAGCAGCGGCTTCGACGAGGGATGGCCATGGGCAGGGCGCACGTCTCCACACACCAGCCGGTCGCCGGGCGGTACCGGCTGGTCGAGATCATCCACCGCGAGACCAACCACGTCTGCTGGTACGCCGACGACCTCGGGACGGGCCGCCCCTGCCTGGTCACGCAGGTCGCACTGCCCGGGGAGCCGGGTGAGGCCGTGCGTCACGCCCCCTCCCACGTCCTGCGGACGACCGGGACGATGGCGCGGCTGTGCCCCGGCCGGATCGCCACGGTCGTCGACTCCGTCGACGAGAACGGCTTCCTGTGGACTGCTGCCGCCTGGGTCGACGGCACTCCCCTCGGTGAACTCCTCGCGGAGCAAGGCCCGTTCGGCTTCGTCCGGGCCGCGCGCATCGGGCTGGAACTGCTCGACGTACTGGACGCCGCACACAGCGCGGGCGTGACGCACGGCGAACTCGGTCCCGGCCAGGTGTTCGTGCGGGAGACCGGTCCGGTCGTGGTCACCGGTTTCGGCCTGGCGGGCACCGGTCCCGCCCTCCGGCTCACGGCGCCGTCGTACGCGGCGCCGGAGCAGGCCCGTGGCGAGGGCGCCGGGCCCGAGGCGGACCTGTGGGCGCTGGGCGCGCTCCTGCACACGATGGTCGAGGGGCGCCCGCCCTTCCGTGACCGGGGGCGGGCGGAGGCCACGCTGAAGGGAGTGGACCGGCTGCCGTTGCGCGCGCCCCTGCGAGCGGGACCGCTCACCCCGGTGGTCCAGGGGCTGCTGCGCAAGGACGCGGCGGAACGGCCGACCGGGCGGGTGGTCCGCGAGGCGCTCGGCCGTGTGCTCGCGGAGGAGAACCCCGGCACGGCCCCCGATGCCGTGCCGGGCAGCCTTCGGTTGCGCCGCGCGTACTACCCCACCGTCCTCGGAGACCTCGGCCTCGCCGGGAGCAGACGGACGGCGGTCCTCGGCACCACCCTGGCCGTGGTCACCGTCGCGGTCGCCGTGCTCACCGCGGCCACCCAGGGGCTGCCCGGCACCGACTCCGGGTCCGCCGCCGACATCCCGAGTACGCCGCCCGCCTCCGCCACCGCTCCGGCCGCCCCGCCGGACGTGCCCCAGGTGCCCGGGACGTCCGGTGACCCGGGCGACCGGGACGACCGGGACGAGCCGACGCCAACGCCCGCCCCGGCCACCCCCGCTCCTTCGGGGACGGGTGACCTCCCCTCCGGCTACGGCCTCCTGCGCGCGCCGGAGGGCTTCTCCGTCGCGCTCCCCGAGAACTTCGAGCGCCTCGACACCTCCCGTGTCTCCGACCTGGCCTACCGCGTCACCTTCGGCCCGGAGGGCGGCACCCGCACCCTCGCGGTCACCTACAGCGAACGGGTGGGGACCGACCCGGTGGCCGTGTGGCGGGACGACGTGGAGCCGCCCCTGGAGCGGACGGCCGGCTACGAGCGGATCGGCGCGATCCGCGCGACCACTTACCAGGGGCGTGAGGCCGCCGACATGGAATGGCTCTCGGCCGATGACGGCGCCCGGGTACACACCTTCGGCCGCGGGTTCCTGCTGGGCGGCGGACGCGGCTTCTCCCTGCGTTGGACGACCCCGGCCGCCGACTGGGCGGAGCCCGCGAACCAGGAGGCGCTACGGACGTTCCTGCGGACGTTCCGGCCGGCCTCCGGCCGGGGCTGAGCCGCGCGGTGCGCGCAGCCGGTGCAGGGGCGCCCGGCTCAGCGGGCGGGTGCGCCAGTGTGCTGTGAAGGTCCGGTCCCTGAGGGAGCACGTGACCCCGAGGCGGTGCGGGGTCTCCAGGAACACCACGTCCGCGGCGAAGGTGCCGTCGTCGGTCCAGCCGCCGCTCACCGCGGCCGGGCAGGGCTGGTCCGAGACCGTCCACCCCTCACCGCCGAGTGGCAGGTCGAGGCGGTGGCCGTCCTCCACGAGGCTCAGCGTCCAGCGTCCGCCGGCGTCCGCCGTCACCTCGGCGGCGGTGAGCGTCGGCTGGTCCGCGCAGCCCTCGCCGTACGGGGTGAAGTGTGCGGTGGACCAGTCCCGTGCCCGCTCCGGCGGTACCGGGCCGCCTGCGGCCGGCGGCAGGGCGAGGCGGGCGAGACGCTCGCCGAGGGCCCGGTCCTCGGCGTCCCGCCCGGTGAGCGGGCCGGGGCGGAAGGCCGGTACGAGATGCCGCCAGGCCAGGTCCAGGTACTGCTGCATCTGCTCGGTGGCCGCCGTCGTGGCGATCACGGCGTCGTGCTCGGGCAGGACGAGGCAGAACTGTCCGTACGCCCCGTCGCCCCGGAATCCGTGCCGGGACGTCCAGAACTGGAAGCCGTAGCCCTGGTCCCAGTCCTGCCGGCCGGACTCCCCCATGGCCCCGGCGGTCGGTATGTGCGGACGCGAGGCCCTGGCGACCCATCCCTCGGGCAGCAGGCGCTTGCCGTCCCACATCCCGTCGTCTGCGTACAGCAGTCCGAGCCGGGCGATCGCGTCGGTGGTGGCGTGCAGCCCGCTGAAGCCGAGCTCACGGCCGGTGCGGTCGCGCTGCCACAGCGCCTCGCCGATGCCGAGCGGATCCAGCAGGCGGGGCCGCAGCCAGTCGGTGAGCGACTGTCCCGTCTCCCGCTGCACGATCGCGGCGAGCGTGTACGTGCAGGGCTGGTTGTACGCGAAGACCGTGCCGGGGTCGCGGTCGGGCGGCTGCAGCAGGAACCCGCGTACCGGTTCGGCGGGGTCGGTCGCGTAGGCCGCGTCCACGGTCTCGGTCTCGTGGCCGCTCGCCATCGACGCCACGTGCCGGACCAGCATCGCCCGGCTGCGCGGGTCGGTGATGTCCGCCTCGAACTCGGGGAAGTACGAAATCACCGGGGCGTCGAAGTCGATCAGCCCCTCGGCCTCGGCAAGGGCGGCGGCGGTGGCCGTGAAGCTCTTGCTGAGTGAGTACAGCAGGTGCGGCCGCTCGGGGGTGTACGGAGCCCACCAGCCGGCGGCGGCCTGCCGGCCGTGGCGCAGGATCATCAGGCTGTGCGGCTCGATGTCCGGGGCGTCGTCGAGGGCGTCGAGGAAGGCCTGGACACCGGAGGCGTCGACGCCCAGCGCGGCGGGGGCGTCGGTGGGCAGTGGGTGAGCAGTCATGGGATGGATCCTGCCCGACCACCCGGACGCGATGCACCGTCAGGCGGCCGGGTAAGGACTGATGGCCGGGTGAGGGCCGGCGGCCGGGGTGGAGCAAGGCGGATCAATCCCCCGGACTGCTGAGCATTCTCCGCGACCTCGGGGTAGGAGAGAGCCCTACGCCGGTACGACCAGGAGGCCTCTCGTGAACTCGATGGTGCACAAGACTTTGGTGGTGGAGCTCCAGGCGGGTGTCACGGACCGCTTTCCCGTGCTCGCCCACCTGAGCTACGACCCCGCCGACCCGTTCGCGGTCACGCTGGTCTTCAGCCACGACGGCCGGGTCCTGGCGCGCTGGCAGCTCGACCGCGGAATGCTCGCCGACGGCCTCACCCGCCCGGTCGGGACCGGTGACGTGCGGCTGCGTCCGGAGTCCAGAGGGGTGGGACGGGAGCTGCGGATGGAGTTCCTCGGTGAGCCCCACGCCGACGGCGGACGGCACCACGCGGTGGTGTTCGCGTGGGCCGGAACGGTCGGGGACTTCCTGAGCGGCACCTTCCGCTCGGTCCCGCCCGGCAGCGAGGAGACCCGCCTCGACGACTTCCTCACGGAGGTCCTCACGGGCCGCTGAGCCGCGGGTCCACCGGCCCTCCTCCGGTCCGGTGGACCCGCGGCCGCGCACGTCACGGGATCGTGTGCCGGTGCCGGGTCCACATCGGGAGCACGAACCAGCACAGCAGGTACCAGGCCACCACTCCGGCGACCAGGTACGGGACGAAGCCGTCGTCGGTGGCGACCCGCAGGATCAGCAGCAGTGCGGCGCAGGTGGTGGCGAGCAACAGGACGAGGCCGAGCAGGGTCAGCCGGGAAGCCCACCGGACGGCCTGCGGTTTGACCCTCCTCCCGGCCACCAGCCGGTGCAGCGAGACGGGGCCGATGAGCGCACCGGTGGCGCAGGCACCGAGGACGACCGTGACGATGTAGATCGTCTGGTCGGTGCCGGACAGTTCCTCGTACTTGGGCGTGAACACGACGGTCAGCAGGAAGCCGAAGAGGATCTGGACGCCCGTCTGGGCGACGCGGACCTCCTGGATGAGCTCCTGCCACATCCGGTCCGCTCGCTCGTCCGCGGTTTCGTCGCGGCCTCTGCGCCCGCTCTTGTCCTGCTGCGTGTGCGGCACGGTGCGCCTCCTGGGGTGAAGATCGGCCTCGACCCGTCTCTCCCCCTCGGGTGCCCCCGCCCTGGGCTCCTACCGACTCACGGTCGCACCCGGGCGGGCCCCACCGGATCCTCCACCGGCGGGCGCTCGCCCGGTCCTTCACCTCCGGGCTGCCGCCCGGTAGGTCACCAGCGGTCCTCCACCTGGTTCTTGATCCGCCGCTCGTACAGGTCGTCGATCGCGGTGAGTGTCTGCTCGGACAGCTCCGGGAGCCGGGCGGCGTGCGCGTTGGCGCGGGCCTGCTCGGGCGAGCGGGCGCCGGGGATGACGGTGGTGACACCGGGCTGTCGGACGATCCAGCGCAGGGCCAACTGGGCCGGGGTGTATCCCTCGGGGGCGAACGCGGCGAACTCCGCGGCGGCCTCGACGCCGGTCGTGTAGTCGACGCCGGAGAAGGTCTCGCCCTGGTCGAAGGACTCGCCGTGCCGGTTGAAGGTGCGGTGGTCGTTCTCGGGGAAGACGGTGTCCTTGGTGTACCTGCCGGACAGCAGGCCCGAGGCGAGCGGGACGCGGGCGATGATGCCGACGCCCGCCGCGCGGGCCGCCGGGAGCACCTCGCGCAGCGGCTTCATGCGGAACGGATTGAGGATGATCTGCACGCTCGCCACGTTCGGCCGGGCGATCGCGGCCAGCGCCTCCGCGCAGGTCTCCACGCTGACCCCGTACGCGGCGATCCGCTCCTCCGCGACCAGGGTGTCGAGGGCGTCGAAGACCTCTTCGGTGGAGTACACGGAGGTCGGCGGGCAGTGCAACTGCACCAGGTCGACGCGGTCGACACCGAGGTTGCGGCGCGAGCGGTCGTTCCACGCGCGGAAGTTGTCCAGCACGTAGTTCTCCGGGATCTGTTCGACCCGGCGGCCCATCTTGGTGGCGACCAGTACGTGCAGATCGGGTCGTCCGCTCAGGAACGACGCGATGGTCTGCTCGCTGCGCCCGTCCCCGTACACATCGGCGGTGTCGAAGAAGGTGACCCCGGACTCGGCGGCGGCCTCCAGGACCGTGAGGGCCTGCTTGTCGTCGACATCCCCCCAGTCCGCTCCGAGTTGCCAGGTGCCGAGACCGATCACGGAGGCGTGCTGACCCGACCTGTCGAATGTGCGCTCGTCCATGGCGTCAGTCTGTCATCCGTCGCGGCCGGGCGGGGGACCGGCCGCCCCGGGGCCTCCCGTTCCGTCCGGCCCGGGGGTGAGATGGGCCTGCAGGACGGGCGCGTCCCGGTCCACCAGGACGTCGACGGCGGTGGAACGCACATGGGTGCCGCGGGCGAGGCCGTACACGCCACCGATGCCGAGCAGGGCCCGACGGCCGGTTCGGCATGCAGACCCGCCTCGGGGCCGGTGAGGCGTTCGGTGAGCCGCTCGGTCACCTGGGCGCGGAAGTCGGCGCGCATGACGTCGCCCTGTGCGCCGTGCAGGGGCACGGACACGATCCGCAGCAGCGGGTCGGTGCCGTGCTCGGACTGGCTGCCCACCACCTGCCGGACCATGTGCCGGCCGAGGTCCTCCAGCGGCGCGTCCAGCAGGGCGGCGGCGTCCGTTTCATCCGGCGCTTCCCGTTTCCCCGGTTCCCGTACCGCAGAGTGCCGCAACGGGCCGCGCTCTGCGCGGGGAGCAAGGCTGCCTGGCGTTTCCGCTGGTAGCGGGACCGGCTTCGGCCGTACTCAGGCGCTCTCGGCCACGCGGCACTCGGGGTGGCCCCAGCCGCTGTCGTTCTTGGCGATGGGCTCACCTGCCGCGTAGGACCGGCCGCAAAGGCAGCGGCCCGGGAACTTCGCCTTGATCGTGCGGTTCGAGGAGCCGCCGCGCGGACGGGACGACGTCTTCGCCCCGGTGGAACTGCGCTTGGCGGTACCGGCGGCCGGGGTGTCCGGGGAGGGCGGCGGCTCGGGCGAGCCTGCGTCGCTGCCCGCGTCCTGCTGGACGACGGCCGCCTGGCTGGCGGCGCGGTCGGCGAAGTCGTTGAGACGGTCTCCGTCGACCTGGTGGGCGGGGACGTAGCGGAACTCGACCGAGCGGCCCTGCAGAAGTCCGTCGATGCCGACGACGAGTTCCTGGTTGGCGACCGGTTTGCCGGCCGCCGTCCGCCAGCCGTTGCGCTTCCAGCCGGGCAGCCAGGTGGTGACCGCCTTCATCGCGTACTGCGAGTCCATCCGGACCTCGAGCGGCACGTCGGGGTCGGTCGCCGCCAGCAGCCGCTCCAGCGCGGTGAGTTCGGCGACGTTGTTGGTGGCTCTGCCGAGCGCGCCCGCCTGCCAGCGGACCGGGGTCTCGGAGGCATCGGCGATCACCCAGGCCCAGGCGGCGGGTCCGGGGTTGCCCTTGGAAGCCCCGTCGCACGCGGCCACAACACGTTCACGCATGCGCTCGATCATGCCATGGCCGGGCGGGGCGCCAGGCCACTCGGTGCGCCTGCCCGGGATCACCCCGTGGGGCCGCTCCCCGGGGTGGTCCCGATGGTCGGCGCGGTCCGCACGTTCAGGTCACTCGTTCGGCACGTCGGTGGCGCCGGGCATCTCGCCCTTCATGGCCGTGACGTCGATCACCGAGAAGTTCGCGCCCTGCGGGTCACTCAGGGCGGCGAACCGGCCGAAGGGAGTGGTGATCGGCCCGAAGTGCAGGGTGCCGCCCCGCTCGGTGGCCCTGGTCGCCGCCTCGTCGCAGTTCTCGACGGCGAAATAGACGTTCATGTACGACGGCACCTCGGGCGGGAAGTCCTCCGTCATACCCATCCGGCCGAGCACGGTCTCCCGGCCGAGTTCGTAGAGCCGGAAGTCGATCGCCTCGTCCTCGAGCTGCCTCGACCTGTAGGAGAAGACGGTGGGGAAGAACACGTCGGTCTTCTCCGGCTTCCGGGTGCAGACCTCCGCCCAGCAGTACGCGCCGGGTACGCCGGTCGCCCCGAAGCCCTCGTGGGTGCCGGCCTGCCAGAGGCCGAAGACGGTGCCGCCGGGTTCGCGGGCCAGGCACATCGTTCCGAAGTCGCCGACCCGCATCGGCTCCATCAGTACCTCGCCACCGTTGTCCCGGATGCGGACGGCGGTGGCAGCGGCGTCCCGGACCGCGAGATAGAGGCACCACTGCGACGGGCCCTCCTGGCCGGGCATGGGCGGGACGACGGCCGCCACCGCCTTGCCGTCGGCGTAGGCCTGCGTGTAGTTGCCGAGCTCCGACGAGAACCCGCCGAAGGTCCAGCCGAGGACGTCTCCGTAGAAACTCTTGGCCCCTTCGACGTCGTTGAACATCACGTCGGCCCAGCAGGGGGTCCCCTCGGGTTGTACAGCCATGACGGCGTGCCCTCTCCGGAGAGTGGTCGGTCCTCCCTTCACGCTAATCACCCGGACCGGCACCCGCGCGCCGAGCCGCCCGAATCGCCCGAGCCGCGGTGAACAACCCGTCCTGAATCGTGTCCTCCCCTCCGGGCCGGGCTGTGCTTGCCCGGGGTGCCGTTCTGGCCGGGCGGGGCGGGAATCACGTATGCGCAAGCCGTGGATCGCGGGAGTGGTGCCGGCCTCCGTGCTGCTCGGTGCGTGCGGCGACCCGTCGTCCGATCCGTCCGCCGGGCCGCCGGCCGCCGCCCCCGAGGCGTCGGCCACCACGCACCAGCGGCCCGTGGCCTCCCCCGGCACGGATCCCTCCGGGAAGGCCTCCTCCGAGGCCCCCTCCCCCGGTGCCACGTCGTCGTCCGGCGCCGGATCCGGGAAGCCGCCCACCGTGCTGTACCTCGGCGACTCGCTCGCTATGGAGAACCAGGAGGTCCTCGGGCGGGAGCTGCGCGCGCGGTACACCGGCGCGCCCTCCTCGGGCACCACCCTGTGCGACTACCTGGAGGGCTCGGCCGAACAGTCCCTGGTCCCGGCGGCGGACAAGGCGGCGGCGCTGGTGCGCTCGCTGCGGCCGGACTACGTGGTGCTGCAGTTCTGGGGCAATGCCTGGGGCTACACCCCCTGCATGGACGGGATCACCTACGACGCCGCCCGCGAGCGGTACCTCGAGCGGTACGCGGCCGACGCGCGGCGCCTCACCGAGCAGATCACGGCGGCCGGCGCGGCCCGACCGCCGCGCATCGTCTGGGTACCGCAGAGCCCCGCCCCGATCACCCCCGACCGGGTCCGCCGGGTGAACGCGCTCTACGAGGAGCGGGCCGCCGCCTCGGGCGACCTCCTGGCCGACGCGGGCAAGGCGGTGAGTCCGGCGGGGGCGCGCTACACCTGGTCGCAGTACCTGCCCTGCGACGCCTACGAGAGGGCCCATCCCGAGTACTGCACCCAGCGGGACCGCGACCGGACGGCCCTGCACCGGGACGACGACTACCTGCACTTCCGTCTGGTGCCCACGACGTCGACGCCGAAGCCCTGCCCGGTCCGCTCGCCCGGCATTCTGCGCATGGCGCGGGAGATCACCCGGGTGGTCGGGGAGCACACCCGCTCTCACTGACGGGACGAGGCGTCGCGGCACCCGCAGGACGCGACGAGGGCTCGGGCGGTGGGGCGGGGCGTCCCACCGCCCGTCCCACCGTGCACCGTTCGTCACTCGCCCGCGTAGGCCCTCTCCAGGGCGGCGATGTCGAGCTTGCCCATCGACAGCATGGCCTTCATGGCCCGGTCCGCCTTCTCCTGGTCCGGGTCGCTGATCAGCTCGGTCAGCCGCGTCGGGCTGACCTGCCAGGACACGCCGAACCGGTCCTTGAGCCAGCCGCAGGGACCGTGCTCGCCGCCGCCCTCGATGAGCTTGTCCCAGTAGTGGTCGACCTCCGCCTGCTCGGCGCAGTCGATCTGGAAGGAGACCGCCTCGCTGAACTTGAACTCGGGTCCGCCGTTCAGCGCGACGAACTTCTGTCTGGCTTTATTCACGAGTAGTGGTTCTGGCCCAACTTCTGTGGCGCGACCACTCTCAGTGCGCACCGACGATGTTGGCCAGGCGGGATCCGGCCCGACCCGCGAGGGCGAGACCGATAGCGGCCAGGGTCGAGCGAAGCCGCTCGGTCCGCTGGCCGTGCCTTCGGGTCAGACCAGGTATCTGCTCGACGAAGGTGCGACGTCCGCACTCAACGGTCCGGCAGACGAACCGGCGGACCCGCAGCTGGAGTACGACGCTTCGTCCCGAACTCGGAACATCAGCGGGAAACCGCAGGTAGGAACCGTGAACCTGGGCGGACCACGCTCCGCAACCCGGACACGAGGCGCCCGCAGCCGTGCACCGCACATCAACACGCACTATCGCGATGCTCGCGTCCACCGACAGCACCACGACGTTCGCGATCGACGGGAACAACAACTCCTCCAGCCGGAGCAAGAGCTCATTGAGCCTTTCCCAGTAACGGATCATGGTGTTGTGTGATCGTTCAGATGATGCGGTCGTATTCGAGCTGGAGCGGGACGAGGGCTGCGGCGGCGATCTTCGTGATGCGGCTGGGGTCGAGGCTGACCCGGCGCAGGGCCTTGAAGGTGGTCTTGAGCAAAGCGTTGGCGCGCTCGCAGACGCCGTGGATGCCGCGGATTACCTTGTTGTAGGTCTGCTGGGTCTCGGTCAGCTTGCCGCTGGCGGGCTTCTTGTGTGGGTGGCGGAAGCCGTCGCCGGCGTTCTCGTAGCCGAGGTCGACCAGGGTCGGCATGTCCAGTTCGGCGGCGATGCGGCCCAGGGCGTCGATCAGGCCGTGGTGGCGGGCGCAGGTGGTGTCGTGCTCCCTGCCCGGGCGGACCGGTGAGACCCAGATCGGCCAGCCGTCCGGGGTGGTGATGACCTGCACGTTCCCGCCGTGGTGCTGGTGTTTTCCGGACCACCACAGGTCCGCGCCGTTGGGGCCGGGGGCGGCAACGCGGTCGGTGCGGATGACGGTGCCGTCGAGGTTGAGATGCGTCAGTCCGGCCGCCTTCGCGCGCTCCAGTGCGGTCGCGAGGTCCGGTGCCCCGGCCGCCGGAACGGTCAGCCCTTCGTGGAGGTAGCGGTAGGCGGTGGAGGCCGACAGGCCGTTGCCGCAGGCGAGTTGGGAAAGACGGGTGCCGTCGATGAACCAGCGCAGGATGAGCACCGCCTGCTTGAAGCAGCCCAGCGCACGCCGTCCCTTGCGGGTCCCGGTCACGATGCGGTGATCGCGCAGCAGCCGGGCCAGGTCCTCAGCGGTGGACCGCTTCACATCGAGCACCGCGGTGTATGTGACACTGGTCGGCACGTGAGGCCCCTCGGTCAGAACAATCTGTCGCAAGATCGTTCCTACCAGGAGCCTTACGCCTGCCCGGACTTGAGGGCCGCACGGACCGCAGCGCCAGCATCGCGATCACAGCGAGCGACGGGCGCTTACCGGGAAAGGCTCATTCACAACCCCGAACTATTGGCCCAGCCACTCCTGCCACTGCTCGTTTTGAGGCAACTTCCCGAGGCATGGCAGGGAGATCAGTCGTCACTCACAGTGCACGGATCACACAACCTGAGCCAGAGCCTGCTGAAACAGGAACGAAGCCATCTGTCCGTCGGCCGTGAACTCCACCGTGAGGACGGAGCCCGTCGTGCCGTACCCGGATTCGGTGTACCGGAGGATCCGGCCGATGCTCGAGTTCCTGAACACGGACACGTAGAAGTTCGCGGCTTCTTCGGCCCGGCCGTCGAACCAGAGACACGTGTTGAATCCTCCCCTTCCTGATGGGAAGGGGATTCCTGGCTCAGGCCGCCTCCCGGAGCGGCGCTCCGGGAGGTCTCGTGCCGTCGGCACCAGCCGGGTGGAGACCAGCCCGGACGAGCATGACGCGTGCGGAGTTCTTGTCCCGTGGGGTCACGGTTCCGCAGGCGGTGCAGGTGTAGGTGCGCTCACCCAGCGGCAGTGCGTGCTTGGCTCTCGCATCGCAGTGCGCGCAGTCCATCGTGGTGTGCGCGGGGTGGACGAGACGGATGTCCCGTCCGTGTTTGCGGCCCATCTCGATCAGGGCGGTCTTGGTGGCGCCGATGGCGGCGTCGGCTGCCTTGCGGGCCATGGTGGTCCTGGCCAGGAACCTCGGGCGGAAGTCCTCGACCGCGATGACGTCGTGATCGCGGACCACCTTTTTGGCCCACTTGCGCCCGGTGTCCGCGCGCTGCCTCGCGATCTTCTTGTGGGTCTTCGCCCGCAGTTTCCTCGCCTCGCGGTAGCCCCTCGATGCGGGCTCGCCCCTCTTCGGCCTGCGGCGGGCCATCATCCGGTCGTAGCGGGCCAGCCTGGTTCGGGCCTTCCTGCCGTGTTCGGCGTGCGGCAGGTCGTGCGCGTCGGACGTGGTGGTCGCGGTCTCCCTGACGCCCCAGTCGATGCCGAGGACGCGGCCGGTCTCCGGCAGGGGCTGGAGCTGGGCGGGGACGACGAACGAGCAGTACCAGTGTCCGAGGCTGTCCTGGTGCAGGCGTACCGAGGACGGTACGGCCGGCAGTTCCCGCGACCAGACCACCGTCAGGGCGATGCCGCCCGCCAGGTGCAGCCGGCCGTCCTTCAGCCGGAACCCGCGTTGGGTGTAGTTGAGGGTCGCCAGTGCCTCGCGTCTGGTCTTCCACTTCGGCATCCCGGCCCGGCGCGTCATGGGCAGGCGTTCCTTGATGTCCTTGTGCGCCTTGGCGCGGGAGCGGCCGAAGTCGCGGATGACCTGCTGCTGGGGGACCGAGGAGCCCGCCCGCAGCCACGGTGTACGGGTGCGGGCCTCGGTCAGCATCCTGTCGAGCCGAGCCGGGCCGCACGTGGCCTTCTGTCCGGTGGACTTGTTGTGCAGGTGCACGGACCTGGACTTGGCGACGCATTCGTTCCACACCCAGCGGCACCGGTCCCACTCCGCCGCCAGGACGGTGCGGGCAGCAGACGACACCCGCAACCGGTAGGTGTACCGGGCAAGCCCGACCCCCGCATCCGCCCCCACCTGCACCATCCCGCCCCCCTCGCGGCCCCGCCCGGGGACACTCCGTCATCCCGAACCCTGCGAAGGACCATACGTACGACAGCCGCACAAACACACCCCGATCCCACAGCCACCACCCCCACCAGCGACCACAGGCACACGCGTTCGCATCACCTCGGCGACAGCGACACGGGTGCGCCGCACCCCGAACCGGATGCGGCGACGCTCCACGTTGCGACACCCGGATGCGACTCCTCCCCGGCATCAACACCGAGGCCTCCTCACAAGAAACAGGTGAATCTGTTGGTGGTCATGAGTACCTCCTGAGGCGTGGAACGCGGTCATCCGTATCGACCGGTCCGGACTCCGGAACTCATCGCCCGGCGGCGGAACGACCACGGGAACGCGGGGCCCGGGGCCGGGAGGGGCCTCTGCCCGTGGCGAATCTGCCACGGGCAGAGAAATCCCCGCGGGTCCCCGCGGCCGGTCGAGAGTGGAGGTACGCGGTCGCACCAGCCGCGTACCGACGGACTGCACAGGCACACCCACGCACGACCGGACAGCCACACACCGACACCCATGGGAGTACCCATGTCTCCACTCAGTACCGGACTTACCACCGGACGCGCATCCGGTCTCGCTGCCGGGTTCGGCGTCGGCCGGCCACCGGTCCCGCTGCCCCGGGCCGAGGAGGGCGACACCCCCTTGACCCGGTTCGACGACCACCTGGCCGCCCAGCTCCTCGCCCAGCGGATCATCCTGCTCGGGACGCAGGTCGACGAGGTTTCCGCCAACCGGGTGTGCGCGCAACTGCTGATCCTGTCCGCGGAGGACCCGCGCACCGACATCAGCCTGTACGTCAACAGCCCCGGCGGGTCCGTGCACGCGGGCCTGGCGATCTACGACACGATGCGGCTGATCCCCAACGACGTCTCGACGCTCGCCATGGGATTCGCCGCCAGCATGGGCCAGTTCCTGCTGAGCGTGGGCGCACCGGGCAAGAGGTTCGCCCTGCCCAACGCACGGATCATGATGCATCAGCCGTCCGCCGGGATCGGCGGCACCACCGCCGACATCGAGATCCAGGCGGAGAACCTGGAGTTCACCAAACGGACGATCGAGCGGATCACCGCCGAGCACACCGGCCGGTCGGCGGAGACCATCTCCCGGGACGGTGACCGCGACCGCTGGTTCACGGCCGAGGAGGCCAGGGAGTACGGAATGGTGGACCGGGTGGTGGAGTCGCTCGACGACGTCCGCCCGGCCGCGGCACGACGCATGACGGGGCTGTGACCATGGGGGCGTACACGATTCCGAACGTCGTCGAGCGCACCCCGCAGGGCGAGCGGTCCTACGACGTGTTCAGCCGGCTGCTGTCCGAGCGGATCATCTTCCTCGGTACCGAGATCGACGACGGGGTCGCCAACGTCGTCATCGCACAGCTTCTCCATCTGGAGTCGTCGGCCCCGGAGAGCGAGATCGCGGTCTACATCAACTCCCCGGGCGGCTCGTACACCTCGCTCATGGCGATCTACGACACGATGGCATTCGTGCAGGCGCCGATCTCGACGTACTGCGTCGGGCAGGCCGCGTCCACGGCTGCCGTGCTCCTGGCCGGCGGGGACGCGGGGCGCCGGTTCGTGCTGGAGCACGCGCGTGTGCTCCTCGGGCAGCCGGCCACGGGCGGGCAGCGGGGCACTGTCTCCGATCTGTCGCTCCGGGCCAAGGAGATGCTGCGGATCCGTGCCCAGGTGGAGGAGGTCCTGTCCCGGCACACGCACCACGACGTGGCGACACTGCGGGCGGACATGGACCGCGACAAGGTGTTCACCGCGCAGGAGGCCGTGGCGTACGGCCTGGCCGACGAGGTACTGAGCCGGCGCCTCGTGGGTGTGTGAGGCGCCGGCACGGGCGCGGCCCGGGTCAGGCGGCCAGGCACAGGCCGTCGTACGAGGCGCGGGCCGTGCTCCGGCTCGCGGGAGCCCGCCGGCCGGCGATGCGGACGAGTTCTCCCTGAGCCCGCGACAGCAGGTCGCCCAGGCCCAGGCCCAGGGCCTGGGCGGCGGCCGCGAGGACCTCCGAGGATGCCTCCTTGCGGCCCCGTTCCACCTCCGACAGATACGGCATGGAGATCCGGGCCGTGTCGGCGACATCCTTCAGCGTCCGCTCCTGGGCGAGCCGTTCCCGGCGCAGCACGTCGCCGACCAGGTCGCGCCAGAGCGGCTCCCTGGGAGTGGGAACGGCGGGAGCCGGGGCTGGAGTCGGAGCCGGTGGGGCGGCGGAGTGGCGCACGGGCGCGGGCCGCAGGGGGATGACGCCGGTGTCGAGGGGCACTTGGTTTCTCACCCCTCCAGCGTAGGAATCCTCGCCCCGAGGGGAAGGGTGCGGCGTTCCGCTCTGAGTGAAGGAGGCGGCACCGCGCGTCACCGTGAAGATTCTTGAAAGTCGGGTGGAGTGTTCGGAATGGAGCTGGGTAGTCGCAACTCCGAAGGACCAAGGCACATGTCCATCGGACTTTCGTGGGGAGAGGTAATGGAGACCGCCGTGATCCGGTCGCAGGCGCAGGTCGTCGAAAGAAACACCGAGGCCGAGGCCGGGACGGGTGACGGAAGCCTGCCTGGGGTCGTCAACCCCCGGACCGTCGCTCCGCGCGATGCCAAGGAGTTGTCCCGTCAGTTCTTCCGTCGCCTGGCGGAACTGGAGGAGGGCACGCACGAGTACCAGTACGCGCGCAACACCCTGATCGAGATGAACATGTCGCTGGTGCGGTTCGCGGCCGGACGGTTCCGCGGCCGTGGCGACGACATGGAGGACATCGTCCAGACCGGCATGATCGGTCTGATCAAGGCGATCGACCGGTTCGAGCTGTCGCGCGAGGTCGAGTTCACCTCCTTCGCGTTGCCGTACATCGTCGGCGAGATCAAGCGTTTCTTCCGTGACACCACCTGGGCGGTCCACGTGCCGCGCCGGCTCCAGGAGCTGCGGGTGGAACTGGCCAAGGCCCGCGAGGAGCTCGCCAGCAGGCTGGACCGCGAGCCCACGGTCGCCGAGCTCGCCACACTGATGAACATCACCGAGGAGCAGGTCAACGAGGGACGGCTGGCCGCGAACGGCTACAACTCGTCATCGCTGGACGCCGCCCTCACCGGTGACGGCCCCGAGAACGGCGAGTCCGTCCTGGCCGACTTCATCGGTATGGAGGAGGAGGGACTGCGGCTCGTCGAGGACTTCCACGCACTCGCCCCGCTCATGGCCGAGCTCAGCGACCGCGACCGGGAGATCATCCGGATGCGGTTCGTGGAGGAGGCCACCCAGGCGGAGATCGGCGAACGGCTCGGGTGCTCGCAGATGCACGTCTCCCGCCTGATCAAGCGGATCATCGGCCGGCTGCGCGAGGGCATGCTGGGCGAACTCGGCTGCGCCTGACGGCACGGAACACGGAATGCGGCTGCTGTCCCACCCCCGCGGGGGTGGGACAGCAGCCGCATTCCGTGTTCCGGGGTGCCGGGGTTCGGCACGTGCAGACCGCCCGGGACGTGCGCCGGCCGCAGGTGCCGTTCAGCCGGCGTCGAAGCTCAGCACCGCGCGGACACACTTTCCGACCGGTACCCGCTCCACGCGGATGTCGCGCGCCAGAACCTGCACGATCTCCAGGCCGTGGCAGCCGATGCGCTCGGGATCGCGGGGGTAGATACGAGGCAGCGTGCCGCTGCTGTCGTAGACGGCGACCGTGATCGATTCGTCCGTACCCTCCAGCTCCAGGATGTACGGGCCGTTGCTGTGCCGGTCGGCGTTGGTGACCAGTTCGCTCACGACCAGGAGTGCCGCGCCGTCGGTCCGCTCGCCGATCGTGGCGCACCACTCGGTCCTGAGCTGCTCCAGGAACAGCGATGCGAAGGCACGCGCCTCGGCGATGCATCCCGGCTCGCCGGTGAAGTGTGCTGCCCGCCGTAGCGGTTCCACGGGCACGTCGAAACCAGTCGGTATCACTGCCCCGTCCAGGTGATCGATCATGTGCTTCTCTCTGCGAAGCCGGGCCGACCGGACGAGCCGGACGATCTGCACAGGTGCACGTACCCCGAGTTCGGCTGCTCAGTCCCCCGATCGGTGTTCGCCACGCCACAGAACGGGAACCCGGCCTCAGCGGGAGGGGATGGCGGGTGACGGGCATGCGGGAAGGGCGACGGCCAGGGGCGGCAGCGGGAAGGCGACCGATGAGCGAGCTGTTGGCGGTACGGAGCCTGTCGACGCTGCCCGTGGTGACGCTGGGCGGCGATGCCGTCGCCCACGTCAAGGACACCGTCCTCGACGCCGAGGCCGGGTGCATCACAGGCTTCACCCTCACCGGCCGGACCCTGCTGTCGGGCTCGCCGGCCCGGGACCTGCCCTGGCCGGCGGTGCACTCCCTCGGCCGTCACGCGGTCATGGTCCGCGACGAGGAGGCGCTGTGCGACCTGCCCCTGTCGGTGGCCCGCCGCGATGCCCTGCGCGGGCGGCTGCTCAGGGCGCAGGTCCTCACCGACGAGGGCGACCGGCTCGGTACGGTGCTCGACGTCCTGGTCGAGGGCGGCACCAGCGGCCGGATCGTCGCCTTCCGGCTCGCCGCGCACCGGGGGCCGGTGCCGGGTTCGAGGCACCGGCGGCACCGGGTGTACGTGCCCTACGGTGAGGCGGTGTCCGTCTCCGGCCGGTCGCTGGTCGTCCCCGCGCACGTCACCGCCTATGTCACCGACGACCTGCCGGACTTCGTGGCACGGGTCGGCGCGTTCCACGCCCGGCGGACGGGCGTCCTGCCGTGATGCTGTTCTCCCGGGTGCGAGGGCTTCCGGTGCTGACCCCGGACGAGGGGATCCGTCTGGGTGTCGTACGGGCGCTGACGGTCGACGCGGCGTCCGGCACCGTCACGCACGTACGGGTACGGCGCGGACGGCTGCGCGGGGACGCCGTCCTGCCCTGGGACGCCCTGGACACCGCCGGCCCGGACATGCTGATCGCGGCTCCGTCCTCCGCTCCGGCCGTGGCTCCGCCGCATCACGATCTGCTCGGCCGCAGGGTGCTCACCGAGGACGGCGAGGAGCGCGGCACCGTGCTCGACGCGGCGTTCGATCCGCTCACCGCCCGTATCGAGGCGATCCTGACGACCATCGGCGAGCTGCCGGCCGAGCGGCTGCTGGGGCTGGGCGACCACGCTCTGGTGGTACGGGGGCGCAGGGCAGCGCGTGACCGGAGCCGGTCCGGCTGATCATTCGCCTGGATCCCCGGGTGTGAACCCCCGGGCGGCGCCGCTCGTGGCATCGCTCATGAGGCCGCTCGTGCCGTTGCCGCCGGTGCCGTTCGGTGCGTCGTTCGTGGTGCCGGACTCGGCCGGTGGTGGCGCCTGGGGTGCGGACGGCGGCGGTTCGCCGGTCGTCGGGCCGCTGTCCCCGGAATCGCTCGACGGTGGCTCGCCGGGGAGATCGTCCTCGCCCGTCGCCGGCCCGGAGCCGGGGGTGGACGGGGTGGCCGGCGGGGTCGACGGGGAGGTGTCGGGTGACGGCGACGAGGGGGTCGTGTCGCCCGGCGACGGGTTCTGCCCGTCCGGTGGCTTCGTGGGGCGGTCCTTGCCGCCCGCGTCGCCCTGGTTCCGCTCGAACCAGCCGCCGTCGGTGTCGCGGACCACGAACTTCTCGATGTCCCGCGGAGCGGGGTCGACCACGACGACCTTCGAGGGGGAGTAGCCCGGCCAGGGGGTGCCGGTGTAGCGGGGGTCGGACTGTTCGACCGGCTTGGTCAGCGGGTTGCCGCAGGCGCAGCGGACCCGGGGGACGCCGCGGGCGTCGACGAGCACGGCCGTGCCCGCCTGGAGGACGGCCTGGTAGTCGGTGGCGGCGGCGTCGCGGTATCCGTGGTTGGTGACCCTGATGTCCAGCCGGAGTTGCAGCGGGGTCAGCGAGCGCAGGTACGAGGGGACCTCGGAGGATTCGACGCCGGCCACCGAGGCGAACGCCTCGTTCTTCGCCGGCACCTCCCGGAGGTACTTGATCTGCTGCTCCACGTCACAGCTGGAGACGTCGCGGGTGCCGCCGTACAGGCCGGGTTCGCCACCGCGGACACCGCGCACCGCGGTGGCCGGAGAGGACTCGGACGCCGATCCGGTGGTCGGGGCGCCGGTGGTGGGCGGGGCGGAGGTCGTGGGTGGCGCGGAGCCGTTCTCGGCCGTCGACTCGGTGAACGGGTCGGGGCCGGTCGCGTTCGCGGCCTGGAGGAAGACCTCGCCGCCGCCCGCCTCGGATCCGCCGTCGGTGCGGGTGAGCACCACGGCGAGGACCACGGCCACCGCCATGGCCGCGACGAGCACCCCGAGGCCGGGTACGGACCTCCACCACAGCCGCTGGCCTCGCCCGGACGGCCCCGTGCCGTTGCCGCCGTCTCCCCCGCCCGCTCCACCCGGCGGTGGCGGCGGGGGCGGGCCCGAGGACGGAGGCGGGGAGGAACCCGACAGAGGCCCGGAGGGAGGTCCGGCGGGCCGGCCGGAGGACGGTGGTTCGACGGTCACGAGCCCTTCTTCCCGGAGCGGCTTCAGGAGATGACCATCAGGTCAGTATCGGCATGACGATTCTTCCGTTATGGGTTCATTGTGTGCCCCGGTGGCGCGCCCGCCGCAAGCCGACGCGGACGGACCTCCCGGCAGGCGCCCCGTGCGGAGGCTGCTTAGCGTGCAGTGGTGAGTTCACCCACCCTCTCCGACCTGGCGGTCCCCCGCCACGGCTGGGCGCAGGCCCTCGTCACGGTGCTGGGCGGGCTGATCGCCATGGGCCTCGTAGCCGCGCTCGGACTGTGGGCGGCCGGTGCCACGGGTCTCCCGGACGGTTCGTTCCCCACGGTGCTCGCTGCGACCGTCGTCACGGCCGTCGGCGGGTCGGTGGACCTGTCCGGCGACGCGGGCGACCTGGCCGGCGCGGAGGGCGGCCTGACCGTCATGCCACTGTCCGTCACTCTCACCGGCGCCCTGTTCATCGGCTGGGGCTTTCTGCGCCCGTTGCGCCACCGGGCCGTCGCCGGGGCGCCGGAGCTTGCCGGGTGGGCCGCGAGGGTCGCCGCCCTGTGGCTGATCGCCCTGCTCTGCCTCGCGTTCGCCGCCCGGCACACATTCGAGATCTCCCTCGGGGAAGGTGCCCTGGGGGATCTCGGTGATCTGTTCGGGGTCTCCCCCGAGGTCGGCTTCGCCGCCGATGTGCCGCTGACCCTTCTCGTCGGCCTGCTCTGGCTGGCGGGTGTCCTGGTGCTGGCCCTGCTGGTGTCGCGCGGCGCCCCACTGCCGCTCCGGCTGCTCCGGTTCCAGACGGCGGTACGGCCCGCCGCGCACGCGGTGCTGCAACTGCTGCTCGCCTTCGTCGTCATCGGTGCCGTGATCGCGCTGGTCGTCGCGGCGACTCGGGGGCGTCCGGCGGAGACGTTCGCCGTGCTCCTGCTCGGCCTGCCCAATGTGACCTGGCTCGCGCTGACCATCGGGCTGGGCGCCACCTGGGACGGCAGGGTGGAAGGCCCCTTCGGGCTGCCCATGCCGCACGTCCTCGACGAGGTGCTGCGGACCGAGGACGTCTCGGCGCTGAACCTGAGCACGCTCGCCGAGCACGACGCCAGGGTGTGGTGGCTGCCGGTGGCCGACGCGGTCCTGCTGCTGGCCGTGGCGTTCGTGATGGCGGCCCTGTCACCGGCCCGGGTCCGGGCCCGGCAGCACGCCGTGCACTTGGCGGTGGCGCTCGCACTGGCGGTCCTGACGATCTGCCTGGTCGGCCGGATCTCCGCCCGGCTCGGCCTGTCCGTGCTCGGCATCGGCGACCTGGGCACGGGGCTCTCCGGTCAGGTCCTGCTGAAACCGCGTCTGCCGGTCGCGCTGGGGCTGGCCCTCCTGTGGGGTCTGGTCGCCGGCTTCGCGGGCGCGCTGCTGGCCCGGGGGGCGCGCCGCCGCGGCCGGCCGGACCGGCCGAGGGGGGCGGACGGCTGACCGGGCGGGCGGGAACTCCCCAAGACTCTAGGTCCGCGCCGGCCCGAACACCGGTTCCGCCCAGGCCGGTGGAGGCTGTGGCGCGTCCCGCTCCGCCCCTCCCCCCGTTGACGCGGCTCCACCCCGGCCTTCGACGGCGTTTCCGCTCCCGTCTCCACCCGTGCTCCCGTTCCGGCTTCCACGCGGGTCCACGCGGGTGGCGGGGTGCCCCTCGGGGGCGGTCGTGGTGGCGCCGCCCCCCGTGACGGCGGCGCGCAGGGCGGCGACGAGGTCCAGGCAGGACGCGTACCGGTCGTCGGGGCTCTTCGCCAGCGCCTTGGCCAGGACGGCGTCGGTCTGCGGGGGAAGGTCGGGGCGTACGGCGGTCAGGGGCGGCGGCTCGTCGTACTGGTGGGCCCAGAGCAGGGCCATGTCGTCGTCCCGGCGGAAGGGCGGATGGCCGGCGAGGGTCTCGTGGACGACGCAGGCGAACCCGTAGACGTCGCAGCGGGCGTCGACCGGACGCCCGGATATCTGTTCCGGGGCCACGTAGTCGAGCGTGCCGACGAACTGGCCGACGGTGGTGAACCCCGTCAGGGAGAGGGACTTCTTGGTCAGGCCGAAGTCGGTGAGGTAGACGTGCTCGGGGTGGTCGCTGTCGGTGCCGCGGGCGACCAGGATGTTGCCGGGCTTGACGTCCCGGTGGACCAGGCCGTGCTCGTGGGCGGCGTCGAGCGCCGAGGCCACCTGCACGGCGATGCGCAGCGCGGTGCGGGACGGCAGGGGCCCCTCACGGTCGAGGAGGTGGCGCAGGTCGCTGCCTTCGACGTACCGCATGGCGATGTAGAGGATGCCGTCCGTCTCCCCGGCCTCGAAGACGGGGACGATGTGCGGGTGGTCGATGGCGGCGGCGGTGCGGGACTCGTGGGTGAAGCGGCGGCGGAAGACGTCGTTGCGGGCGAGTTCCGGGGCGAGCAGTTTCAGGGCGACGGTGCGGTCCAGGCGCAGGTCCCGGGCGCGGTAGACGACGGCCATGCCGCCACGGCCGATCTCGCGCTCGAGGCGGTAGCCCGCGACCTGCTGCCCCGTCAGCTCGGAGGGCCGGCCGGCGAACAGGCTGGTGTCGTGCGTCATCGGACGTCACGGTCCGGGGAAGGGCCCGAGGAGACGGCGCGGGTGGGTTCGCCGGGCACGGCCCTGGTGGGTTCGCCGGGCACGACCCTGGTGGGTTCGCCGGGCACGGCCCTGGTGGGTTCGCCGGGCACGGCCCTGGTGGGTTCGCCGGGTACGACCCGGGTGGGTTCGCCGGGCACGGCCCTGGTGGGTTCGCCGGGTACGACCTGGGTGGGGGCGTGTCCGGGGGATGCGGAGGCGTCGGGGGCCTCGGAGACTCCGGGGACGCGCGGCGGGTCGTCGGCGGGCGGGTCGTCGGCGGCGTAGGTGTGCAGGCGGGTGCCGTCGGTGTAGACCCAGCGGCCGTGGTCGGAGTCGTAGAGCCACAGGGACTCCCCGTCGACGACGAGGCCGACGCGCAGCCCCCGGGTGCGTATGCGGAACCCCTCGCCGTCGAGGCGGCCGTCGGCCAGTGCCTCGACGGCCGCCCGGTAGCCGGCCAGGGCCTCCTCGGCCCGGGTCAGCAACGGCCGGGGGTCGACGGTGCGGACCGGGGGTGCTTCGGAGGCGGGCGGGTCCTGGGGCACCGCGACCAGCAGACGGCCGTCGACCCAGGCCGACCAGCCGTTGGAGCACAGCACCTGGCCCCAGTCCCCGCGCCGCTCGACCAGCCGTACCGGCAGCAGCGGGTCGAGGCCGACGGTGGGCCCGGCGGGGTCGGGCGCCTCCCAGGCCCGCATGCCGTCGCCCGGTACGACATGGGTGGGCCGGAATCCGGACGTGGACGGGGTCGTCATGAGCCGGCTACCTCCGCATCACGGCGGGTTCATGGCGGCGCAGCAGCCGCGACACGGCGAACGCGAACAGCGCCGAAAGGACCAGCAGCATCGCCACATCGAGCATCCACACTTCCGGGGAGTGCTGGAAGAGCGGGTCCGCGGTGGTCTCCCCCGGGGCGATCCGGGCCAGGTCGACGGTGCCGGCCATCGCGCCGAACGCCCAGCGCGAGGGCACCAGCCAGGAGAGCTGCTCCAGGACGGGCACGCCGTCCAGTTTCAGCAGGGCACCGCAGAAGACGACCTGGACGATGGCCAGCAGCACCAGCAGCGGCATCGTCACCTCCTCCTTGCGCACCAGCGCGGAGACGAGCAGGCCGAGCATCATGGCGGTGAAGCCGAGCAGGGCCACGGCCACCGTGATCTCCACCAGGGGAGGCATCAGCACGCCTTCACCGCCTGGTGCGTCGAGGTCGACCCCGAGCAGGGCGACCAGGGTGAGCACCACCGCCTGCAGCACGGTGACCGTGCCCAGCACGATGATCTTCGACATCAGGTACGCCGATCTGGACAGGCCGACGGCCCGTTCACGCCGGTGGATCGGGCGTTCCTTGACGAGTTCCCGCACGGCGTTGGCTGCGCCCGTGAGGACGGCGCCGACGCACAGGATGAGCAGGGCGTTCATCGCGGTGCTCGGGGTCAGGGTGCCGCCGGCCAGGGCACGGGCCATCGCCCCCATCACGAAGGGCAGCGCGATCATGATGGCGAGGAACGTGCGGTCCGCGCTGAGCGCGGCGGCGTAACGGCGTACGAGGGTGCCGAGTTGCGCGGTGCGGCTGCGCGGCCGGGGCGGCGGGGCGACGGCGACCGGGCCGGCCGTCCGCTGCCGGGGCTGGGCGGTGGCGTCGGCGATGTACCTGCCGTGGAAGGGCGAGGCGCGGTAGTCGCCCGCCCAGTCGCGGTCCCGGTCGCGTTCGAAGGCTTCGAAGGTTTCCGGCCACTGCTCGAATCCGAAGAACGCGAGGGCGTCCTCGGGCGGTCCGTAGTAGGCGACGCGTCCTTGGGGGGCGAGCATGAGGAGCCGGTCGCACACGTCCAGGCTGAGCACGCTGTGGGTGACCACGATGACGGTGCGGCCGTCGTCGGCCAGGGCGCGCAGCATGTGCATCACCGAGCGGTCCATCCCCGGGTCCAGACCCGAGGTCGGCTCGTCGAGGAACAGCAGGGACGGCTTGGTGAGGAGTTCCAGGGCCACGCTGACGCGTTTGCGCTGACCGCCGGAGAGGCTGTGCACGGGCTGTTCCGCCCGCTGTTCCAGGCCGAGTTCGCGGATGACCTCGTCGACCCGGGAGCGGCGCTCGGCCTTGGCGGTGTCCTGCGGGAAGCGGAGTTCGGCGGCGTAGGACAGGGCGCTGCGGACGGTGAGCTGGGCGTGCAGGATGTCGTCCTGCGGGACGAGACCGATGCGCTGGCGCAGTTCGGCGTAGTCGCGGTAGAGGTCGCGGCCGTCGTAGAGAACGGTGCCGTGGTCGGCGGGACGCTGTCCGGTGAGGGCGTTGAGGAGGGTGGACTTGCCCGCGCCGCTCGGGCCGACCACGGCGAGCAGGCACTTCTCCCCCACCGGGAACGACACCTGGTCGAGCAGGGTCCTGCGGCCGTGGTCGACGACGACGGTGAGGTCCTGCACCTCGAGGGAGATCTCGCCGGTGTCGACGTACTCCTGGAGTTCGTCGCCGACGAGGCAGAGCGCGGAGTGGCCGATGCCGACGATGTCACCGGGGCCGACCGGGGCGCTGGTGACGGGCCTGCCGTTGAGGTAGGTGCCGTTGTGGCTGCCGAGGTCGGCGATCTCGTACGTCCCGTCGGGCAGCGCCCTCAGTTCGGCGTGCCGGCGGGAGACCACGAGATCGTCGATGACTAGGTCGTTGTCGGCGGCGCGGCCGATGCGGACGGTGCGGGTGGGCAGCGGCCGTACGGTGGTGGGCCGCCGGTAGGTGCCGGTCAGGGCGGGGCTCGACACGGCGGAGAGGCGTTCGGGGGCGGGCGGCGGCGGCCGGTCGATCAGGAGAGCGCTCGGTCCGTCCTGAGGGCTGCCGAAGCGGATGACGCTGCCGGGGCCCACGTCCCTCACGTGCACACGGTGGCCGTCGGTGTAGGTGCCGTTGGTGCTGCGCTCGTCCTTGATGGTCCAGTGGCCGTCACCGGGGTGGAGCACCGCGTGGTGCCAGGAGACCCGGGCGTCGTCCATGACGATGTCGCTCAACGGGTCGCGTCCGACGTGGTAGTCGCGGACCGGGCTCATCAGGGTGGAGCCGCTGTCGGTCTCCACGAGGAGCTCCGGTGCGACCGGCCGCTCGACCATGCCTGGATTCTACCGATTGGCCCGTTCGAGTGCCTGGTGTGGCGGATGGGACCGGGGCGGGGCGCGGGTCAGGCGACGGGGACGCACAGGACCGGGGCAGGGCGGATCAGGCGACGGGGACGCCCAGGACCGGGGCCGCGCGCTGCATCCGCAGGGCGTCCACGGACTCGGCCAGGAGCTCGTACTCGGTGGTGTCGTCGCCGGTGGCCAGGCGCACCATCTGTCCGGCGGCCAGGGCCTCGGCCATTTCCTCCTGGTGGGCGACGTCGCCGCACCAGGCACGCAGCACGGCGGGTACGTCGGGTACTCCGTCGGCGACGGGGACGAGCGCGCCCGGGGGTAAGTGTTCGGCCTCCGGCTGCGGGTCGAGGCGCTCGGCGATCCAGGAGGCGCGGTCGCGCAGCCACCACAGGGCGAGGGCCAGGGTGGGGGCGCGGTACGTGCCGAGGGGTACACCGATGCGGCGGCCGTCGCAGACTCCGTACGCCGTGACGTGGCACAGGAACTCGTCGTGCACGATTCTCTCCCCCGGTTGCGTTGCCCGTCGGCCGACCGGGCTCGCTCTCCGGTGGGTCGCGTGCTGTGCGTGAGGGCGCCGTTGCGCGGGGTGAAGCGCTCTCGTTGTCGAGTATGTTCACCGCTGAATCACTGTCACCACGCCTTTCCGGCCACTCTCCTGGCATATTCGCCCCTCTGGTTGGCCGAAATGGTGCGTTTGCGGCGCCCGGCACTGCACGAAGCGGACCCGGTACGGCGTCGGCCGTGCCGTCATGACGTCGACGACACGGCCGGAAACGATCTGCCGGACGCCGGCCCTACCGCTTGACGACCGCGTCGATGCGGGCCAGTTCGTCCGCGTCGAAGTCGAGGTTGCGGGTGGCCGCGACGCTGTCCTCCAGCTGCCGGGGGCTGCTCGCCCCGACCAGGGCCGAGGTCACCCGTCCGCCGCGCAGGACCCAGGAAAGCGCCATCTGCGCGAGGCTCTGGCCGCGGGACTCGGCGATCTCGTTCAGCGTGCGCAGCCGCTCCACCAGCTCACCGGTGACGGCGTCGGTGTTCAGGAACGGGCTGTCGCTCGCGGCCCGGGAGTCCTCGGGGATGCCGTCGAGGTAGCGGGCGGTCAGCAGACCCTGCTCCAGCGGGGAGTAGGCGATGGAGCCGACCTGGAGCTCGTCCAGGGCGTCCAGCAGGCCTTCGTCCTCCGGGCGCCGGTCGAGCATCGAGTAGCGGGGCTGGTGGATCAGCAGCGGGGTGCCCAGCTCGCCCAGGATGCGGGCGGCCTCGCGGGTCTGCTCCGCGGAGTAGTTGGAGACTCCGACGTAGAGCGCCTTGCCCTGCTGGACCGCCGAATGCAGGGCCCCCATCGTCTCCTCCAGCGGAGTTTCGGGGTCGAAGCGGTGCGAGTAGAAGATGTCGACGTGGTCGAGGCCCATGCGGTCCAGGCTCTGGTCGAGCGAGGACAGCAGGTGCTTGCGGGAACCCCATTCACCGTACGGACCGGGCCACATCAGGTAGCCGGCCTTGGTGGAGATCACCAGC
This sequence comes from Streptomyces sp. NPDC005774, assembly GCF_042871645.1. NCBI lineage: Bacteria > Bacillati > Actinomycetota > Actinomycetes > Kitasatosporales > Streptomycetaceae > Streptomyces > Streptomyces sp. NPDC005774. The sequence continues at coordinate 64,156 of NZ_JBIAIV010000016.1, forward strand.
TCGTCGCGGTACGGCGCGAAGTCCGCGCGCAGGGCCTCGCCGAGGGCGGATTCGGCGGCACCGGGGGGCGGGCCGTAGTTGTTGGCGAGGTCGAAGTGGGTGACACCGAGGTCGAAGGCGCGGCGCAGGATGGCGCGCTGGGTCTCGGCGGGACGGTCGGGACCGAAGTTGTGCCACAGGCCGAGCGAGAGCGCGGGAAGCTTGAGCCCGCTGCGTCCGGTGCGCCGGTAGGGCAGGTCCGCGTAACGGTCGGGGTGCGGGGTGTACAACGCGACTCCAGGGGGTTGGCACACAGGGGGGGTACACGGGCGTCCGGCTCCGTGGAACCAGAACCGGGTTCCACTCTGTCGCGGTTCGCGGGCAGCGGTCCAACAGAGGAATCCGATGGAATTCAGCGAATACGCTTCTCAATCATGGAACTGCGTCACCTTCAGCATTTTGTCGCCGTCGCCGAGGACCAGCACTTCACCCGTGCGGCGGAGCGGCTGCTGGTCTCCCAGTCGGGTCTTTCGGCGTCGATCCGCTCCCTGGAGCGCGAGTTGCAGACACCGTTGTTCGTACGGACGACCCGGAGGGTGGCCCTCACGGAGGCCGGCCGGGCGCTACTGGTGGAGGCCGAGCGGATCCTGGCGCAGGTGCGGGCGGCGCACGAGGCGGTGGCCGCGGTCCAGGGAGTGCTGCGCGGCACGCTCGCCCTGGGCACCGAGCAGTGCATTGCCGGGGTGCACCCGGCGGAACTGCTGGCCGATTTCCGGCGGCGCCATCCGGACGTGGAGATCCGGCTGCGGCAAGGGGGCTCGGCGGCGCTGGCGGAGGAGGTCGCGGCGGGACGCCTCGACCTGGCCTTCGCCTACCGGACCCCCACGGACCCCGACCAGTTGCGGTCGGTGGCCCTCGTCGGCGAGCCGATGACCGTGCTCTGCCATCCCGATCACCGCCTGGCGCGGGCCGGGGCGCCGCTGACCCCGCACGACCTGGGCGGCGAGGTGTTCGTGGACTTCCATCCCGACTGGGGCCCGCGCCGCGCCACCGACACCGCGTTCGCCGGCGCCGGCGTACGGCGCACGGTGGCGCTGGAGGTGAACGACGTGCACAGTCTGCTGGACCTGGTCGACGAGAACCTCGGCATCGCCGTCGTCCCCCAGCATTTCCGGCACAAGCGCGCGGCACTGACCGCCCTGTCGCTGAAGGACACCGGTGAGTCGGTGTACGAGAGTGTGGTGCTGGTCCCGCCCGAGGAGGCGACCAGCCCGGCGGCGCGGGCGCTGATGGCCCTGCTGGACGGCGGGCGGGCGTAGCGGACGGCGCGCGGAGAAGGGCGGCGCACATCCGGCGGGGCGTGCGGAACGGAGCGCGACCGGCGGTGAGATGCGCGAGGGTGGTCCCATGCTTGCCAAGGACATCCTCATCGACGGCTACGGCAGGATCCGCGAAGAGGTCCACGCCGCCGTGACCGGGCTCGGCCCCGACGCCCTGAACACTGTGCCGGCCCCGGGCGCCAACTCCGTCGCCTGGCTGGTCTGGCACCTCACCCGGATCCAGGACGACCACGTCGCGGACGCCTTCGGACTCGACCAGGTGTGGCTCGCCCAGGGCTTCGAGAAGCGGTTCGCGCTCGGCCTGCCCCGCCACGACACCGGGTACGGCCACACCCCGGAGCAGGTCGCCGGGGTGCGGGTCGGTGCGGGCGACCTCCTCACCGGCTACTACGACGCGGTGCACGAGCAGACCCTGGACGCCCTGGGCGCACTGGCCGCCAAGGACCTGGAGCGCGTCGTGGACGAGCGCTGGGATCCGCCGGTGAGCCTGGGGGTGCGCCTGGTCAGCGTCCTGTCCGACGATCTCCAGCACGCCGGACAGGCCGCCTATGTACGGGGGCTGCTTCAGCGCACGGAGTCGTAGCCGGGCAGGACCACGTCCCTGAGCAGGGCGTTGCGCTCGTCGAACGGGAGGAACGCGCTCTTGACGGCATTCACCGTGACGGTCCGCAGGTCCTCGACGGTCCAGCCGGCCTGCTCCACCAGCAGGGACATCTCACGGATCATCGTGGTGCCGGACACCAGCCGGTTGTCCGTGTTGAGGGTGACCCGGAAGCCGAGGTCCTTCAAAGCGGTGATGGGGTGCGTGGCGATCGATTCGGCGGCCCCGGTCTGGAGGTTGGAGGTGGGGCACATCTCCAGCGCGATACGGCGGTCGCGGACCCAGCCCGCGAGCCGGCCGAGCTTGCCCTCGACGATGTCCTCGGTGATCCGCACGCCGTGACCGATGCGCTGGGCGCCGCACAGTTGGACGGCCTGGTGGATGCTGGGCAGGCCGTGGGCCTCGCCGGCGTGAATGGTGAACGGCACGCTCTCACGGCGCAGGTGCTCGAAGGCGTCGAGGTGATCGGCGGCGGGGAAGCCGTCCTCGGCGCCGGCGATGTCGAAGCCCACGACACCCGCGTCCCGGAACGCCACCACCAGGTCGGCGATCTCCCGCGTCCGGTCGAACATCCGCATGCCGCACAGCAGCGTTCCGACCCGTACCGGCGTCCCCGCGGCGGCGGCCTTGGCCATACCGGCCGCCAGGCCCTCCTGCACGGCCTCGACCACCTCGGGCAGGGTCAGTCCGCCCTTCGTCATCAGCTCGGGGGCATAGCGGACCTCGCCGTAGACGACGCCGTCGGCGGCGAGGTCGAGCACGTACTCCTCCGCGGTGCGCAGCAGTCCCTCGCGGGTCTGCATGACGGCGAGGGTGTGCTCGAAGGTGGCTATGTAGCGCACCAGGTCGCCCGAGCCCGCGGCCTCGACGTACCAGGCGGCGAGCTCGTCCGGGTCGGTGGTGGGCAGGGTGTGACCGGCCGCGTCCGCGAGCTCCACCACGGTGGCCGGCCGCAGACCGCCGTCGAGGTGGTCGTGCAGCACGGCCTTGGGCAGCCGGCGGAGGGTGTCGGTGTCGGGGGTGATGCGGGGCGCGGTCATGGTCGGGCGTTCCTCAGCGGTTCGGTGTCGGTGGCGGAATCGATGGCGGAAAAGGGAGGCGGAATCGGTGGCGATGCCGGGGTGTGGGATCAGCCGGCGGGCCGGAGACCGAGGGGCTCGGCGGAGGAGCGGATCGCCTCGTCGTGGTCGTCGACGACCGGGGTGAGCGGGGCGGCACGTCTCATCGGAACCTCTTCGGGGTGGGATCGATCGGCAGAGGTTATACGTAAAACGTGCGCGAACGCCAGTTCCCCTCCCGGCGGTGCCCGGGACCTGGGCCCGAAGACCTACGCCGCCGGCCCGAGGCGTCCGGGCCGGTCGCCCGGCTACCGTCCGCGCATGGAGATCACCGAGACACCGCAGCGGAGCCGGGAGCGGCGCAGAAGCGACGTCCTGGACCGCCTGGAACGGGAGATGGACATCTGGGTGGCCTCGGCGGACGCCGAGGGACTGCCCTGTCTGGTGCCACTGTGGTTCGCGTGGGACGGCGAGGCCGTCTGGTTGGCGACCCGGCCCGCCAACCCCACCGGCCGCAATCTGCGGGAGGGCGGCCGGACCCGGCTGGCGTTCGGCGACACGCGGGACGTCGTCCTGATCGACGGCGTGGTGGAGACGTACGGCGCACGGGAGGTGCCGCCGGTGGCGGCGGAGGCGTTCCGGGAGAAGACCGGCTGGGATCCGCGCGCGGACCGGGCCGGCTACGCGTTCTTCCGGGTGCGCCCCCGGGCGGTGCAAGCCTGGCACGAGGTGCGCGAAATGCCGGAGCGGCAGCTCATGCGGGACGGAATCTGGCTGATGTAGGGCCGTTGCCGCGCCGGACCCGGCGCGGCAACGGCCCTCCTTGTTCGCCCCGGGTTACGGATACGTGTACGTGTTGAGGGCGTCGACGGCGGCCGCCGGGTTGCCGAGGTCGTAGCGGTCCACGGCGAGGAAGTTGGGCTTCTTTCGGGCGGCGGGCTGGCAGAACCGGCCGGCGCGGTCGGCGAGTTTGGCGTTGTCCGTACCGGCCGTGTTCGCCATCGGGGTGTCCCGGAAGTGGTTCATGACGAAGAGGGGGCGGAAGTCCGGCTCGGTGCGGGTGAGCGGGATGTCGGCGCCGGCGTCGTACCAGCGGCTGTAGCAGGACCAGTCTGAGGCGCCGACGCCCGAGCCCATGGACCAGTGGTTCTCGACGGTCCACTCGCGCTGGTACATGACGCCGAAGCTGTCCCGGGTCAGTCCCGCGGACTGGTCGGCGGAGCGGCTGTGGTCGCTGAAGATCAGCAGTCGCTTTCCGGCGGCGGTCAGGTCCGCCATCGTCGGCCAGCCGTTCTCGCGCACGCCGGTGCGGTCGGGCCGGTAGAGCACGTCCGACAGACCGCTGACGCGGGCGAGTTCGGCACGCAGCACGCCGGGGTCGACGTAGTCCTCCAGGAACACGGTGACGACCTGGTCGGGGTGGGTCTTGAGGAAGTCGACCATGCGCTGGAGGTCGACCCAGAGCGCGACGGGCCTGCTGACCAGGGTGCAACTGTTGTGGCAGAGGATCGCGCCGTCCGGGGTCTGGTGGATGTCCAGCATGAATCCGCGCACTCCGTCGGCGAGTTGGCGTTCGATGCCTCGCGTCTGGTTGGGGAAGAGGTTGACGAAGGGCGGGGCGAAGCCGCCGTCGACCCCGTTGGCGTAGGCGTTGTGCGAGGTGAGGAAGGTGATCTGGTCCAGGGTGCGGCTGCCTTGGGGCGGCATGGGGCGGGTGACGGGAGAGACCGGGGTGAGATACCAGTGGGCGAGGTCCGAGGAGCCTGCGGAGACGGCGAGTTGGGCGGGGTGGTTGGCGCCGGAGGGTCTGGGGGCGACCGTGAGGCGCCGGTCGGTGCCGGGTGCGCCGAGTGTGTACCGGTCGGCACCGGCGGGGGTGATGTCCCAGGCCGCCTCGGCGCTCGTGCAGGGGACGGTCCTGGCCTGGTCGCCGACGCGGCCCAGGCAGGTGCCCGGGGTGTCCGTGTTCTCCAGGAGGGAGGAGGCGCCGTTCGGGCGCAGGTTCCACTGCTGGTGGTCCTCGTTGCCGCGGGACCGGTGCTGCTCGACGGATCCGGCGTTGCCGGCCGCGTTCAGGCCCGTGGCCGCGCTCTGCACGTAGAAGGTGCCGGGCGCCGGTACCGCGCCGGCCCCGGCCGCGGGGGTCGGTGCCACGACCGCCGCGAGAAGAGCGGTGGTCGTGGCGAGCAGGGCGTGGGGGGTGCGCATGGTGGGTGCCCTTCGTCCGAAGGATGGCCGCGTACCGTCCACGCACACGAAGTGGACGTGGACGGTACGCGGCCGGATCAGATAGTCAGGGGCATGACACCATGCGCGGCCGTCCCGCGTCAGCAGTACAGGTTGCCGCCGGGTGACGTCCCGAGGATCTGGGTGAACTGCTGATATGTGGTCACCCTGCTCTGCACCTGCGCCGGGTTGCGGCCGTCACACTCCAGGGAGCCGTTGATGCTGCGGATCGTCTGGCCGAAACCGGCCTGGTTGACCATGGCGTTGTGCCCCGTCATGCTGCCGGGACCGGACTGGGTGTTCCAGTACCACAGGGCCGTCTTCCAGGCGACGGACGCGTCGTTCTGCACCAGCCAGGGGTTGTTCAGCAGATCGATGCCGAGCGCGTCGCCCGCGGCCTTGTAGTTGAAGTTCCAGCTCAGCTGGATCGGCCCGCGCCCGTAGTAGCCGGACTGACCGGCCGGGCAGCCGTACGGCTGCCCCCAGTCGCAGTAGTGCGAGTAGTTGGCCGTGTTCTGCTCGACCACATGCACCAGACCACCGGTCTCGTGGCTGACGTTGGCCAGGAAGGCGGCGGCCTCCTGCTTCTTCACCGTGTCGCTGCCCGTGTTGGCGAAGCCGGGGTAGGCACTCAGGGCCGCCTTCAGCCCGCTGTAGGTGTAGAAGGGGTTCCGGTTCGGGAACATCTGGTTGAACTGCGCCTCGGTCACGACGAAGTTCCCGACCGGTGTTCCGGGGCCGTTGTCACAGGAGTACGGCTCCCAGTACCAGGTACTGATGATCGGGTCGTAGCCCGGATTGCCGTGCTCGGCGATGTACGCCCGGCCGTCGGTGTAGCGGACGACATCGCCGGCGTTGTACCACTGCCCGGCGACCCAGTTCGGGTAACTGGAACACGCGGCGGCGGCCGAGGCGGGGGCGGCGGAAGCGGTCGCGGCGGGGAGCAGCACGGGCGCACTGGCGGCGATGACGACGGCAGCCAGAACGGAGGAAATGCGGCGTCTCGACAAGGGATCAACTCCTATGCGGGACACGGCCGCTCCCGAGCGAGGGCATGCCGGAGCGGGGTCTCGCCGCACGCGCCGGCGGGGCCGGCCACGGGGTGGGGGGCGGCCGTGGTGGGGGGTGTCGCATCCACTCAACCGCATTGGTCTGTACCAGTCAAGTCTGCGGACCGGTCGACTCCGGAACCCCGTGCCGGATGGTCAATTGCCTATTGGTGAAAGGTTGGTTGACCGTTTCGAACGGTCCCGTCACGCCCCTTTCGCCGTGTCCTCCACTACCGCGCGAACGGCACCTGGGCGGGGACCGCGGGCTCCACGGCCTCCTGGAAGGGGTGCCGCCACACCCCCTGTGCGGCGAGGCGGGGCAGGACACCCTCGCCGAACCAGTACGCCTCCTCCAGGTGCGGGTAACCGGAGAGGACGAACTCCTCCATGCCCAGGGCGTGATATTCCTTGATCCGCTCGACGACCTCGTCGTGGCTGCCGACCAGGGCGGTGCCCGCGCCGCCGCGCACCAGCCCGATACCCGCCCAGAGGTTGGGGTGGATCTCCAGCCCGTCCCGGCTGCCGCCGTGCAGGGCGAGCATGCGCCGCTGCCCCTCGGACTCGCTTAGGGCGAGCCCGGCCTGGACGGAGCACACGGTCTCCCGGTCGAATCCGTCGAGCAGCCGGAACGCCTCGGACCAGGCCTGTTCGGCGGTGTCGCGGGTGATGACGTGCAGCCGGATGCCGAACCGCAGGGTGCGGCCCTCGCGGGCGGCGGCCGACCGCACCCGTTCGATCTTCTCGGCGACCTGCGCGGGCGGCTCGCCCCAGGTGAGGTAGACGTCGACGTGCCGGGCGGCCACCTCCACGGCGGCGGGCGAGGAGCCGCCGAAATACACCTCGGGCACCGGGTCGGGCACCCGGGCCAGGGACGCGTTCTGCACACTCAGGTGCTCCCCGTCCAGGCTGACGGTCTCACCACCCCACAGGTCCCGTACGATCCGCAGGAATTCGTCGGTACGGCGGTAGCGCGCGTCCTTGTCGAGGAAGTCGCCGTAGGCGCGCTGCTCATGGCTCTCACCGCCGGTGACGACGTTGAGCAGAAGCCGTCCGCCGGACTGCCGCTGGAAGGTGGACGCCATCTGCGCGGCGAGGGTCGGCGAAACGAATCCCGGCCGGAAGGCGACCAGGAACTTCAGCCGTTCGGTGTGCCGGCTGACCATGGCGGTGGTCAGCCAGGCGTCCTCGCACCAGGCGCCGGTGGGGGTCAGGGCACCCACGAAGCCGAGCTGCTCCGCGGCACGGGCGATCTGGCTCAGATAGGCGACGGTCGGCGGCCGGTCCCGCCCCGAGACGGACGCCGGGGCGCCATGACCTCCGCCGACGACGTGGCGGCTGTCGCCGTTGGTGGGCAGGAACCAGTGGAAGGTGAGGGACACGAAGGGTCTCCGATCAGATGCGTTCGTCAGAGCAGGCCGTGGCGGGGCGGCAGCGTTCCGCTCAGCACGTACCGGCCGATGTGATGGATCTTCCAGCGCACCGGGTCGTGCAGGGTGTGGGTGCGAGCGTCACGCCAGTGCCGGTGCAGGTTCGAGGAGTTGAGGGTCGCGCGGGTGCCGGCGACCTCGAAGAGAGCGCCGGCCACCTCGACCGCGGTGTCGGCGGCGTGCGCCTTCGCGGCGGCCACCGCGATGGACGCCTCGGCGGCCGAGGCGTCGGTGAGAGCGGCGCGGGCGGTGTCCACGGAGCGGGCGGCCTCCCGCAGTAACGCCTCCGACGCCCTTACACGGATCGCGAGTTCACCGAACCGCTGGACGAGCAGGGGGTCGTCGGCCGCGGCGTCGAAGCCGCTCTCGAACCAGGGGCGGCTCTTCGTCCGGACGAACTCGGCGGCCTCCGCCAGCGCTCCCCCGGCGATCCCCGCGTCGATCGCGGCGTGCAGCAACTGGGCAGTTGTTCCGTGCAGTTGAGGGCCACGGAAGGTGAGATGGTGCGGGAAGAGATGGCCGGCCGCCACCGGGACACCGTCCAGGCGCACGGTGCCGCTGGCCGTGGTCCGCTGCCCCATGCCGTCCCAGTCGTCGATCACGGTGAGGCCCGGAGCGTCCCGCGGGACGAAGGCGACGTGCAGGTTGTCGTCCTCGGCGCGGGCCAGAACGGGGATCCAGTCGGCGAAGAGGGCTCCGGTGGCGTAGTGCTTGACGCCCTTGAGGACGTACGAACCGTCCGGCCGGGGCTCCAGGCGGGTGCGGATGTCCTGGACGTGCCGGGTGCCCGCCTCGGACTGGGCGTTGCCGAGGCGGCGGCCCGCGAGCAGCTCCGTGAAGAAGAACGCGCGCTGCTTGTCGGTTCCCTGACGGCGGATCACATTGACGTAGACGAAGTGGCTCTGCGGGATCTGGGAGAGGCTGGCGTCGGCCGCGGCCAGCAGCCGGAAGATCTCCGCCAGGGTCTCCTGGCTCACGTCCGCCCCGCCGTACTCGGCCGGGACGGTGACGGCGAGCAGACCGGACGAGGCGAGCCGGTCCACCTCCGCGCGCGGCAGCCGGCGTTCGGCGTCGCGCGCGGAGGCCTCCGCGCGGAACTCCTCGGCCAGGGCGGCGGCGACGGCGAGCGCTTCCACGTCGTCGGCGATGACGTGTGCGGCGCCCCCGCTCAACTCGCGACCGCCAGCGTCGCCGGGGTGGCGGGGCGCAGGGCCGCCGAGAACTGGTCGACCACCTGGGCGAGGGCCTCGGCCGCGCCCTGGGCGACGGCCAGCGAGCCGTCCTCGTGCACGGCGATGTCCTTGTCGAGGGTGAACCAGCCCTGCACGATGTGGGCCGCGCCCATGGAGTTCAGGACCGGGCGCAGAGCGTAGTCGATGGCCAGGACGTGGGCGGTGCTGCCGCCGGTGGCCAGCGGCAGCACCGTCTTGCCGGTCAGCGCGTACTGCGGCAGCAGGTCGAGGAGCGCCTTGAGGACACCGGAGTACGACGCCTTGTAGACGGGAGTGCCGACGACCACGCCGTCGGCACGGGCGAACAGTCCGGCGGCCTCGACGACGGCCGGATGGCGGAAGTCCGCGCCGAGCAGCGCCTCGGCGGGGAGGCTGCGCACGTCGAGCGGGATCACCTCGTGCCCCTGCGCGGTCAGCCGCTGGTCCAGGTGGCGCAGCAGCCTGTTGGTACGGGAGGAGGCGGAGGGACTGCCGGAAACGGACAGGACGGTGGCCATGGCTCCCCTTTCGGGAGGCTCGGGATTCGGAAGGACTCAGGGCTCAGGGCTCAGGGCTCAGGGCTCAGGGCTCACGCAGGCTCCGTGAGGCTTTCGGGAGACCCGGGGGCCAAGAGGCGCGGAGGCCGGAGGAGCGGGGCGCCTGCGGCCGGCGGGCGCCCCGGGGCGTCAGGAGTACCAGGTGGGTTCGGGCAGTTCGCCCTCGAGGACCCAGCGTCCGACCTCCCGGCGCTTGTAGGCGACCGGGTCGTGCAGCGTGTGGGTGCGGATGTCGCGCCAGAACCGGTCGAGCCCTTCGGCCGTGGTGGTGGAGCGGGCGCCGGTCACCTCGAAGACGCGGCTCGCGATCTCCAGGGCGGTATCGGTGGCGCGGGCCTTGACCGCGGCCACCCTCACCTCGAAGTCGCCGCGCGCCTGCTCCGTGACCGCGTCGGGGTCGTCGTGCAGCCTCTGTCCCTCGGCGGCGACGGCGTCCGCCAGGGCCTCCACCGCCCACAGCTTCGCGGTGAGGTCGCCGTACGTGTCGACGACGTACGGCTCGTCGACCGCACGGTCATGGCCGCCGTGCAGCCAGGGCCGGGTCCTGGTACGGGTGTAGGTGGCCGCCGTCTCCAGCGCGCCGGCCGCGATGCCGAGGTAGAAGCTGACGAAGACCAGCTGGATGGTGGGGACGTTGAGGGTGTTGTAGACGCGCGGCCGGAACTCCTTGTCGACGTATCCGGCCGCGGACGACCAGGATGTGCGGACCCCGTCGATGGTGACACTGCCGCTCTCGGTGAGCCGCTGGCCGATGTTGTCCCAGTCGTCGTGGAAGGTCAGTCCCGCGCTGTCCGAGGGCACGATCGCGAAGACGTGCTGGTCGGTCCCCTCCAGGACGCCCTCCAGAACGGTGACGTCGGAGACCCTGCTGCCGGTGGAGAAGGACTTGCGACCGGTGAAGACCAGGTCGTCGCCGTCCTCGGTGACCACGACGTCCCGGTCGCGCGGATTGACGGCGCCACCGAAGAACCAGCGGTTCCGGGCGGCCTCCGCCTCCACGTGCTCCCACTGCTCACGGGTGCCGACCAGCCGGGCCGCCCAGTTCCACAGGTAGTGGTAGCCCAGGAGCTGGCCGAGGGAACCGTCGGCCTTGGCGATCTCCCTGATCACCCGGTAGGCGGTGATCCAGTTCTGCCCTCCACCACCGTGCTCGACCGGACCGAGCAGGGTGACGAGGCCGGAGTCCTTCAGCAGCCGCACCTCCTCGTACGGAGTGGCGCCCGCACGGTCGCGGGCGGCGGCGTCCGTGGCGAGGACGGCGGCGACGGTCGCGGCGCGGGCGATCCAGTCCTCGGCGGTGCGCGGAGCGGGGCGGACCTGCCAGTCGGTGGGTGTGGCGGTGCTCATCGGTTCGGCCTTTCTCGTCGGCGTGTTCGTGACGGTGTTCGTGGGTGGCGTGGGTGGGGGCTGTCAGATGCGTACGGGCACGGGACCGGTGGCGTCGGGAAGGGCCGCCTCCAGTTCGCGCACCAGGGGCAGGACGCGGCGGCCGAAGTACTCGACCTCCTCGTGGTAGTGCAGGAAGCCGAGGAGAAGGAGGTCCACGCCGAGCCGCTTGTAGGCGACGATTCGCTCGGCGATCTGCTCCGGGGTGCCGATCAGCCCGGTGCGGAAGCCGTCGTTGTACTGGACCAGGTCCTCGAATGTGGAGTCCTGCCACATGCCCTTGCCGTCGGCCGTGGACCTGCCGGCCTGCTTGACGGCGGCACCGAAGCCCTCGACGGCCTCGGAATCGGCCTTGGCGACGATCTCCCGGAGGGTGTCGCGGGCCTCGGCCTCGGTGTCGCGGGCGATGAGGAATCCGTTGAGGCCGAACTTCGGCGGCCTGCGCCCGGCCAGGGCGGCGGCCCGGTGGACGTCCGTGATCTGTTCGACGACCCCGTCGCGGTTCCGGCCGTTGGAGAAGTACCAGTCGGAGACCCGGCCGGCCATGGCGCGGGCGGCGGTGGAGTTGCCGCCCTGGAAAATCTCCGGGTGCGGACGCTCCGGTGTGTTCAGTGGCTTGGGCTTGAGTGAGAAGTCGCGCAACCGGTAGAAGTCACCGGCGAGTTCGGCGTGATCCTCGGTCCAGATGGTACGCAGGGCGCGGATGAACTCCTCGGAGCGGCGGTAGCGTTCGTCGTGCTCCAGCCAGGGCTCACCGAGGGCGGTGAACTCGCCTTTGAACCAGCCGCTGACCACGTTGACCGCGAAGCGGCCGTTCGACAGGTGGTCGGCGGTCGCGCCGAACTTGGCGAGGACACCCGGGTGCCAGAGCCCGGGGTGGACGGCGGAAATCACTTTCAGGCGCTCGGTGGCCAGCAGCAGAGCGAGGCTGAAACCGGTGGACTCGTGCTGGTATTCGGCACCGTAGCCGGCCATGTAACGCACCTGGCTGAGGGCGTAGTCGAAGCCGTTGTTCTCGGCGAGGACAGCGAGTTCCCGGTTGTACTCGTATCCCCAGTCGGTGCGTTGCTCGATGGTGCTGGTGACCAGGCCGCCGCTGACATTGGGGACCCAGTAGGCGAATTTCACGGGATCTGCGGGCATGCGGAACTCCTGTTGCGAAATGCGGAGGTGTGCAAGTCAGGGGTGCGAGACAGGTGTGCGAGCGTGCCGAATTCACTCAGCGCGAAAGTGCGCGGAGTTCAGACGGTGCGGGGAAAGAGCACACGCGAGGGCACCGAATGCGGCTGCAACGTGCGGAACGGGCGGCGGACCGGGTGGATCAGGCCGCGACGCGACAGGAGGCGCTGGAAACGCGCGCGAGGTCGACGTGGCGTCGCCGCGTGAGGTCCAGTCGCTTCGTCATGCCGTCGATCGTGGCAGCCCTCGGTCGCCACCGTCAAGGAAAACCCGACCGTTCCCGCATGACGGACCATTGAATTTCACGAACATGTGACAGGAAAAACCTTGAACAGGCCGGGAATGCGCCCCCATTCTGTCGCCATGCGGACGGAACAGCTGGAATACATCGCGGCCGTGACCCGGCTGGGTTCGATGCGCCGGGCGGCGGAGGAACTGCGGCTCTCTCAACCCGCGTTGAGTGAGACCGTACGGAATCTGGAACGCGAACTGGGCGTCGATCTCCTGGAACGCAAGCGCTCCGGAGCGACGATGAGCGCGGCGGGGCAGGAGTTGCTGCCCCACATCGTCGACATCCTGGACGCGGTGGACCGGCTGCGCGCGGCAGCGGGCGAACAGCACCGCATCCGGCGGATGGTGCGCGTCGGCACGGTCAACGCGGCGACCGTGTCCCTGCTGATGCCGGTCGTGCGGGAGTTCCGGACCGAGTATCCGCTCACCCAGGTCGAGGTGGTCGGCGCGCAGCAGTCGGACATTCACCGGACGCTGCTGGAGGGCGGTTTCGATCTCGGGCTGGTGAACCATCTGGAGGGCGACGACATGCCGGCCGAGTTCGAGTCCGTCGAGCTGCTGCGCGGTCGGCCCGTGGTGTGCCTGCGGGCGGACAGCCCGCTGGCGGCACGGGCGGAGGTGTCGACGGACGAGCTGCTCACCGAGCCTCTGATCGCGATGCGCTCGGGCTATGTGATGCACCGCTATGTGCACCGGCTCCTGGAGGGCCGCTCGCCGGCGTTCGCGTACTCCACCGACGGTGCGGAGATGGGCAAGCTGATGGTCGCCGAAGGGCTCGGCGTGACGGTGCTGCCGGAGTTCAGTGTCGTCGGGGATCCGCTGGAGCGGCAGGGCGCGATCGTGTGCCGGCCACTGGCGGGTGACCGGGTGCGGGTGCTGCTCATGCTGCGAAGGCGTAGGTCGGAAGCTGTACCACTGGCAGTCCGCGCCCTGCACGACACCTTCGTGCGCCGGGCCCGGCGACCGAGCGGCGGTATCGGCCGGGCCCGCGGGGCGGAGGGGGACGGGACGGTTCGGGGTCGACTCTCCACTCCGACCTCTACACATAAAGGAAAAATAAGAGCAGAATGACTCAAAGCGACGCTTGCCGCATACCGCCCCAGAAGCGGTCAGGCCTGCTAGTCAAAGGAGACGACTCATGGCCAACGTCTCGCATTCCCGCGGTGACATCACGAGCCACCCCGATGCCCCAGAAATGCAGGCACGGTACGACCGTGTGCTCGGCGGTCGTGATGTGGTCCTGGTGGACGGGCCGGTCTTCCTGCTCGGCCTCTACTGTGCGGTGTCCCCCTGGATACTCCACTACACGACCAGCCAGCCCTCACTCGTGCCGCACAACCTGATCGTCGGCATCGCGATCGGTCTGCTCGCCCTCGGCTTCACCGCCGCGCCGGCGCGCATGTACGGCCTCAGCGGAGCCATGTGCGCCCTCGGCGTGTGGATGATCGTGTCCCCGTGGATCGTCGGCACCAATCCGGACGCGGGTGTCATCTGGAACAACATCATCATCGGCGCCCTGACCCTGCTGCTCGGCATCATGTGCGTCGGCACGGCGTCCAGGAGCACCTCGAGGTAGGGGGCACCCCGGGAAGGAAGCCCTCGAGCGCAGGCCGGTCCGCGTCCCCCGCGGACCGGCTTTCCCTTGTCCGGACCGGGAAAGGCCGGGCCGCGAGGGACTGTCCCGGCCGACCGCGGGCACAAGCGCTGCAGCGGAGGTTTGACAAGGAGGGGCGAGATGGAGATCGGCGGCATCATCAGTGCCATCATCATCGGCATAGTCATCGGCGTCCTGGGCCGGCTCGTGGTCCCGGGCCGCCAGCGCATCGGCGTTCTGTGGACGATCCTCGTCGGCATCGTCGCCGCGCTCATCGGCTCGGCGATCGCCTCGGCGTTCGGGGTGGCCGACACCAAGGGCGTCGACTGGGTCGAGTGGCTCATCCAGATCGGCCTCGCCGCGTTCGGCGTGGCCGCGCTGGACCGGGTGAAGGTGCGCCGCTGACGCGAGAGGTCCGGCGCCTCAGGGCGCACACGGAGAACAGCCCGGAACGGATCCGGTGGGGGCACACGCCGAGAGCGTCTCCCCACCGGACCCGTTCATCTCTCCGATCGCCGGAGCGCCTACGAGGCGATCGGGGCGGACTCCTCAGCGACGATTCAGTTGATCTGAAGGCAGCGCAACACTGTGAGCTGCGGTAATCCTCGAAGGAATCTCAGGATCGACGACGACGGCCGCTGATCCGTACCGCAGCCCCGGCAACCATGAGCGTCAGCCCCAGGGCGAGGACCGGAAAGCCGGGTCCCGGAAGGACGTACAGGAGAGCGCCCGCCACGGTGGCCACGGCGCCTGTCGACATCACGGCGAAGCTGACGGAGGACACGGACACGCGGGCTTCTCCCAACGGGTGGCGGGCCTGGGCGGGATGCTGCTGGTGGCCGATGCTACGGGACGTGGACGTGAGGAGTCGTCGTGGTGAGCGGGGCGAAGCCGAGGCGTTCCAGGATCGGGCGGCTCCGGCCGGAGGCGTCGACCTGGAGGTAGCGGTAGCCGCGCTCGGCGGCGACCCGTGCCCGGTGGGCCACCAGCGTGCGGTAGATGCCTCTGCCCCTCCAGGCATCGACGGTGCCCCCACCCCACAGACCGGCGAACCGGGTACCGGGCACGAGTTCCATCCGGGCCTCGCTCACCGGCTCCCAGCCGGCCAGGGCCACCAGGGCCACCACGGTGTCGGGCGCCGCGGTGAGTCGGTCGAGCAGCTGGTGCCGCAGCCAGGAAGCGTCGGCCCGGAACGCCTTCTCGCTCACGTCGACCACCAGGTCGACGCCCGCCCGGTCGGTGACGGGCACGATCCGGACGCCCTCGGGGGGCTCGGTGTCAAGGCGCAGTTCGGAGATCTCGCCGATCATCAGCGTCTCCTCGGGGCCGGGCGTGAACCCCGCCGCCACAAGCCGCTGCCCGAGGTCCGCGGGCAGATCATGGCCGTACAGCTTCCACTCGAACTCGCGGTTCAGTCCGGTGAAGTACGCGATCTGCGCGGCGATCACCACGTCCGCGTCCGTCCCGCGCGGGTCCGGGCCGCCCTCGTGCCGCTCCCCCGTCTCCGCCGCCCCGCCCAGGCCGGACCAGACGACGCCGTTCCAGCCGTGCCGCGGGGCGGTCTGGCGCACCACCGGGCCGATGCGTTCGACGCGGGCGTCGGGGCCGTCCGGCCGCGCGCCTTCACGCATTTCACGGTCGAACAGGCCAAGTACCGCGGCGTGATCCATACGGCACACCCCAGCACAGGCCCACCCAACCGGGCAACGGGATTCGGCATCGCGTCCACCCGACGCCCGCGCATATGGTTGCCGTCGACCCACCCCCGCGAGAAAGGCCGCGCCCATGGTCGTGAAGGACACCGAACTGCCCCATCTGCGCCGCTGCGTGGAGCTGGCCACCGAAGCGCTCGAGGCCGGGGACGAGCCGTTCGGTTCGGTCCTGGTGGCCGGTGACGGCACCGTACTCGCCGAGGACCACAACCGGGTGGCCTCCGGGGACCGGACCCGGCACCCCGAGTTCGAGCTGGCGCGCTGGGCGGCGGCCCGGATGACGCCCGGCGAGCGGGCCGCCGCCACTGTGTACACCTCCGGCGAGCACTGCCCGATGTGCGCCGCCGCGCACGCCTGGGTGGGCCTCGGCCGGATCGTGTACGTCGCCTCCTCCGCCCAGCTGGCGTCCTGGCTCACCGAGCTGGGCGTGCCCGCGCCGCCGGTGCGGACGCTGCCCGTGAGCGAGGTCGCCCCCGGCGTGACCGTGGACGGGCCCGTCCCCGGGCTGACGGAGGCCGTGCGGCAGTTGCACCACAGGTTCCACCGCGCGGGCGGCTGACCCGGCGCGGGACGTCGCCGCTCCAAGGGACCCTGCCCCGCCCGCCTCAGGCCTGCGCGCCCGTGCCCGCTCCCGGGCGGGAGCGGCGGTACAGGGCGACCCCGCCGAGAAAGAGCGTCACTCCGGTGGCGAGGACCGGGAGGGTCCGGTCCGCGCCCGTTTCGGCGAGGGCCTTCGAGCCGACGGGTGCGGCCGGTGCGGCGGCGTGCGCCTCGGGTCCCGGGGTGGGGAGGGCGCGGGGCGGTTCGACCGGCTCGGGCGCCGGTTCGGCCGGGCACGACAGGGTTCCGTCCGGCCGGGAGGCGGGGCCGGTGGGGTCCCCGTATCGTGATCGAGGGCGCCGGTTCCCGGTCCGCTGTGGGGCGCCCCTGGAGGCATCGATGCTGGCCAAGCTCTCCGTGCGACTCCCGGTCCGGCGCTGCGCGGTCACCGGGACGGTCGGACTGGCCCTGCTGGGCGCAGCTCTCCCGGCGGCCGCCGCCGAGGGCCCCGGCCCCGGCCTCGACCGGTTCTACGACCAGAGGATCAAGTGGTCGGCGTGCGAGGGCGCGGACCTGCCCGAGGACCTGCAGTGCGGGAAGATCACCGTCCCGGTCGACTACGCCGAACCCGGCAGGGGCACCCTCCAACTGGCCCTCGCCCGCTACCGCGGCACGGGGGACCCCCGCGGCTCGGTGGTGCTGAACTTCGGCGGGCCGGGCGGTTCGGGCGTCCTCGGACTCGCCCACGGCGGCAAGGAGTTCATGGGCCTCACCGACAAGTACGACGTGGTGTCCTTCGACCCGCGCGGTGTCGGCCGTTCCTCACCGGTCAGCTGCGGCACGGAGGCCACGGGTCAGGCGCTGGAGGCCACCGGCGGCGAGGGCATGTCCGATCCGCGGGAAACGCTGGCCCAGCTGCGCGAGGTGGCCGACGAGTGCGCCGAACACTCGGGTCCGGTCCTGCCGCACATCGGCACCGTGAACGTCGCACGGGACCTGGACGTCATGCGGCAGGTCCTCGGCGACGAGAAGCTCAACTACCTGGGCTTCTCCTACGGGACCCGGCTGGCCGCGGTGTACGCGGCCCAGTTCCCCGAGAAGGTGGGCCGACTGGTGCTGGACGGCGTGGACACGCTGACCGAACCACTGGCCGAGCAAGGGCTGGCGAGCGTACGCGGCCAGCAGACCGCGCTCGAGCACTTCCTGACCTGGTGCACCGAGGACATCGCCTGCCCGTTCGGCCAGGACCCGCGCAAGGCAAGGAAGTTGGCGGTGAAGCTGGTCGACTCGCTCGACGAGAACCCCGTGCCGACCGATTTCGGCTCCGCGTTCACCGGACAGGACCTCGCGGGCGCTCTGGGCCAGGGCCTCTACAGCAGGGAACTGTGGCCCTTGCTGCAACGGGCACTCGCGGAGCTGATGGAGGACGGGGACACCCGTGGGGTGGAGGCCTTCGCCACCGGCGGGGTGACACTCCCCCTGCCGCTTCGCGCCGACGATCCGCTCGTCGACGAGGAGGAGGTGCCGCTGGACAACCTGCCGGCCGCGCTGATGGCGGTGAACTGCGCGGACGATCCCGACCGTCCGGCCGCCGAGCAGGTGGTCCGGGACCTCGGCCGGCTGCGCGGCGCCTACGAGGAGGCCTCCCCGGTCTTCGGCCGCCACCGGCTCGCCCAGGTGCTGATGTGTCACGGCCGTCCCAAGGGGACCGACTTCATCCGCGAGAAGGTCGAGGACGTCGACACTCCGAAAATGCTGCTGGTCGGCACCCGGGGCGACCCGGCCACGCCGTACCGGTGGACGGTGGAGACGGCCGAACGGCTCGGCCCGTCGGCAGTGGTGCTGGACAACCGGGCCGAGGGCCACACCGGCTACGGATCGTCCGACTGCGTCCACCGCGCGATCGACGACTTCCTCCTCTACGGCACCCTGCCGCCCAGCGGCAGCTCCTGCGGCGCCGAGGACGGCACCCGCCCATGAGCCCGCATCCGGGCGACGCAACGAATGCCCCAAATGCCCGATCCGCGATTCGGTTCTATGGTGCTGTCATGGAGCACGATCTGAGTCCCGCAACCCTTGCCGAGCTTCGCCGCCCGCGCCCCTACCCCGCGGTGTCGGTGCTGACGCCGACACACCGGCGCGAGCCTCTCAACGCACAGGATCCGGTCCGGCTGCGCAATGTGGTGGCCGAGGCCAGGAAACAGCTGGAGGCCGATCCCGCGGTCACCCGGGACCGGCGTGGAGAAGTGGAGCTGCAGCTCGACCGGGCCCTGGCCGAGGTCGACCTGACGCATGCCGAGGACGGCCTGGTCATCTTCGCCGCTCCGGGAGAGCACCAGGTGTGGTCGCTCGCCCGGTCGGTACCGGAGCGCGTGGTGCTCTCGGACACCTTCCTCACCCGCAACCTGGTTTCCGCCCACACGGCGGAGCGCCCCTTCTGGGTGCTGTCCGTCTCCCCGGACCGGGCCACGCTGTGGAACGGCGGCACGGACCGGGTCACCGAGGAGCACGCCGGCGGTTTCCCGCTGACCCGCACCGTGGAGAACTTCGACCCCGAGCGCGTGGAGCAGGTCGGCGATCAGCCGAGCGCCTTCCGGGACGAGGGCACCCGCCGGTTCCTGCGCGAGACCGACACCGCGATGGGCGCGATCCTGCGTGAGCATCCGCGGCGGCTGTACGTCACCGGGGAGCCGGCCGCGCTGTCCCTGCTGGGCGAGGCCGGCGACATGACCCGGGACGCGGTGCGCGTCCAGCACGGTGGTCTCGCGCACGGCACGCCCGAGGCGGTGTGGCAGGCCCTGCGCCCCGTGCTCGAGAGCGAGGCCCGCAAGAGCACCGAGGACGTCCGCCGGGCCCTGGAGACGGCCCGCGGGCGCAAGAGGTTCGCGGCCGGGGTCGACGAGCTGTGGCAGAACACCCGGGAGGGGCGGGTCCAGCTGCTGGCCGTCGAGGAGAACTTCCGGGCGACGGTGCGCGACGCGGGCGAGCATCTGGTCGCCGCCGAGTCCGGCGACCTGGACGCCCGTGAGGACATCGTGGACGAGCTGGTCGAGCAGTGCCTGGAAACGGGCGCCGAGGTCCGCTTCGTCCCGGACGGCGCCCTCGGGGACGCTGCCCGGATCGCGGGCGTACTGCGGTACTGAGGCAGGCGGAGCAGGCAGGCGGAGCAGGCAGGCCCCCAGGGGTTGCCGCGCCCTCTCGCGATCCGCACCGCCCCGTCCGGGGTGCCCGGCCGGAATCCGGTCGGGCACCCCGGACGAGGACGGTACGGATCACTTCCGCGAACACGCACCTATTCGTCGAACATGTGCGCGTGCGCGTGAAGCCGACCGCGATCCTCCTCAAGTCGCTTACACCCCAAGGGATTTGACCCGTCACATCGACGCCCGGTGCATACCCTCGAGTAACTCCGCGAAGACGGTGGCATATGCCATGGACATGGCCTTCAGGTGTCTTGCCGAATCCCTTACAGGGCGTGGCGGGCTGTGCAACAGTCGTAACGGTCCCTCCATCCGACTCTGGCCCGAACCGTCCCACATCGGAGTGCGTCATGCCGCCCCACCTCTCCGCGGACCGCTCAACAGCCCAGCCGCCAGGACGCGGCCCGGTCGACGCGCTCATCTCGCAGACCCGGCGGCTCAAAGGCGACGTGGACGCCGTACGGCGCGGCACCCCGGCGGACGCCTCGGACCCGCGGGACCGCTGGCAGCGCGCACTGTACGACCTGGCACTGCACCAGCTCAACGACCTGGACGAGTACCTGGCCCAGCTGCGGGACGGCCCGCTGCCCGTACCCGGGCCGGCTGCTCCTGCCGGCCCGGCCGGGCCCGCGCCCGCCACGTCGTCCGCGCAGTCCACGCCGAGGCAGGGCGCCCTGCTCAGCCGGGTCGGCAGTGCCGAGTGGAACCTGCTGACGGACGAGGCCAGTTGGTCCGGGGAGCTGTACCGCATCCTGGACCGCGACCCGGCCGCTCCGCCGCTCACCCTCGACGAGCTGCCGTCGCTGGTGCACGACGAGGACCGGCCGAGGCTCACGGCAATGGTCACGGGCTGTCTCGTCGACGCCCGGCCCATCGACGGTGAGTTCCGGCTGATACGCCCGGGCGGCAGTGTCCGGACCGTGCACATGATGGGCGAACCGGTCCTCGGGGCCGACGGCAGCACCACCTCGATGTGGGCCGTGCTGCGGGACGTCAGCGAACTGCGCCGGTGCCGACGGGCGGTCAGCGAGACCCGTGACTCGCTGCACCACCAGGGACAGGACGCGGCGCGGACCGAGCACCGGCTCGCGGTCGAGCTGCAGGAAGCCGTGCTGCCGGCGTGGCGCGGCTCCCTGCGGCTCCCGCGAAGAGGGCCCCGGGCCCTGGACGTCGCCGCCCGGCACCTCCCGTCGGCGACGGATGAGGCGACCGGCGGAGAGTGGTACGACGCCCTCGAACTGTCCGACGGCACCACCCTGCTCAGTGTCGGCGAGCTGACCGGACAGGGCGTCGGCGTGGCCTCGGGCATGGCGATGCTGCTCGGCGCCATGCGGGGCATGGCGATGTCCGGCACCGAACCCGGACCTCTGATGACCTGCCTCAACCGGTTACTGGACGCCACCGGGCAGCCCGCCCTCGGCAGTGGCCTCTGCCTTCGCTACCGGCCCGAGACGCGCTCCCTGGTGTGGGCGCAGGCCGGACACCCCGTCCCCCTGCTGTTCCGCGGCGGAACGGGGCGCTCGCTGGATGCCCCGGCCGGCGTCCTGCTGGGCGCCGGCCCGACTGCCTCCTACGGGCAGGCCGAGGAGACCCTCGAGGCCGGCGACCTGCTGCTGCTGCACACCGACGGGCTGGTGCCCGGGCGGACCGGGGCCGCATCCGTCCACCGACTGGCCGGCCTGGCCCCGCAGTTCACAAAAAGCCGTACCGCACAGGAGTGTCTGCTGGCCGTCCTGCGGGAATTCGGCGACAGGGAACGCGAGGACGACGCCTGCGTGCTCGTCGCCCGGGTGGCCTCGTAAGGCTCCTGAGCCTCTGATCCGGCGTCGGCGGCCTCGTACGAGAAGCACAACGGGCCTCGCGATGAAGCGCACGCGCTCCCCCGGCGTTCTCGTACTCCCCCGGCCCCGCTACGCCCGTGCGCTGCCTCCCTTTCCCCTGGGCCTGGGCAGGGCCGCCCTGATCTCCTCCCGCAGTTCCTGGATCCTGGGATACGAGGAGTACTCGGCGGTGAGCCGGTACATCTCGCGCAGCCGGTCCCAGGTGCGGCGCGAGGAGTTGGACCCCATCGACATCAGCGCGAGACGCGCATACCGGTCGGCCTGTTCCGGGTCGTCGGCGATGAAGCAGGCCGAAGCCATGGAGAGATGGTCGAAGATCTTCGACCGCTCCCGGCCGTCGAGACGCAGGGACAGCGCCTTCTCCGCGTAGTGCTGGGCGTGCACCGCCGCGGCGGGCTCGAACTCGGCCAGCGTGCGGTAGGCCAGGGCGTGCATGCCGTACAGATCCTCGTCCTTGAAGGTCTGCATCCAGTCCGGCGGCTCCTGGTCCGGCCCCCGGTCGGAGACGAACAGGTCCTCTGCCCGGCCCAGGGTGCGGCGCATCGCCTGCCCCTTGCCCATGGACGCCTGTGCCCAGGCCTCAATGGTGTGGAACATCGCCCGGGTGCGCGGCAGGGCCTCCTCGCCCGAGCCCGAGTGGGCGAGTTTCAGCAGATCCAGGGCATCGTCGGGCCGGCTCAGGTGGACCATCTGCCGGGCTGCGCGGGACAGCGCCTCCCCCGCGCGCGGCCGGTCACCGCCCTCCCGGGCGGCGTGCGCGGCGATGACGAAGTACTTCTGCGCCGTGGGTTCCAGGCCGACGTCGTGCGACATCCACCCGGCGAGGACGGCGAGGTTGGCGGCGACGCCCCACAGGCGCCGCTGGTGATGAGGTGGGTGGTGGTAGGCGAGCATGCCGCCCACCTCGTTGAGCTGGCCGACCACCGCCTTGCGCTGGAGGCCGCCGCCCCGGGCGGCGTCCCAGGCACGGAACACCTCCACGGAGCGCTCGAGTTCCTCGATCTCCTGGGACCCGATGGGGGCGGCCTCGTACCGGTCGTACCCGGCGGAGTCGGCGTGCGGCGGATGGTCGGGTCGGGAAGCATCGGTGGTCAGGGCGGGATCCGTGTGCAGCCAGTCGTGCATGGCACCGGTGAGTGCGGATCCCGCGGCGAGCGCGGCGCCCGCGCCCACCAAGCCGCGTCGGTTGAGCATGAGGTCCATTCCCGTGAATTCGGTGAGGACCTCGGCTGTCCGCTCGGGCGCCCACGGCACTCCGTCGGGATGTTCCGTACTCCCGCCGCGTGGCCGTTTCCCCGTACGCCCGTGCCGGACCAGACCGAGATCCTCGATGGTCACGACACGGCCGAGACGCTCGGTGAACAGGGCCGCCAGCACCCGCGGGACGGGATCGCGCGGGATCTCTCCCATGTCGATCCAGCGCCGCACCCGGGAGGTGTCGGTCGCCAGCTGGGGGTGGCCCATGGCCGCCGCCTGCCGGTTGACCAGCCTCGCGAGTTCGCCCTTGGACCAGCCGGCCAGGCCGAACAGGTCCGAGAGCCGGGTGTTGGGTTGTCCGCTCACGTCAAGCCCCCAGGTTCTCGGCTGAGTTGACAGTAACCGGGTGAAAGGTGCCGGGCGACTATTCGCCAGGGTTCGCCAGGGTGCGCCAGATGGTGTGCCAGGGGTCATCGGGTGTCGAGTAGGAATGCGCCACCACGACCCGGTCACGGCCGGGGTATTCCCCAGGATGCGCCTGGGCGACCGGGCCGTGTGGTGCGCTGACGTCACAGGCACACGAAGGGATCTGTATCACCCATGTACGCAGCATCGTCCTCCGTGTCCGCCCCGCCCCGGCCGCTCCGTCCGCGCCCGGCGGACAGCGGCCCCTACCTCGCCCCCGCTCGCCAGGCGGCCCCCGTGCCCGTTGCGGGCAAGGCACGGCGCGCCCCGGGCTCCGGCCCCCAGCAGCTCAGCGGCCGGCTCGACCTGTCCGGCCCCCAGGGCGCCCAGTTGCGCTCGGCGATCGCGTCGGTGCACCGCATCTGTCCGGAGTTCTCGCCGGTGCAGGTACTGCGCCGCAACGGCCGGTCCGTTCTCCTGGTCGGTACGACCGGCCGGAGCACCGCGGTGGCCAAGTGCTTAACGGATCACTCGCCCGCCTGGTCCGAGCGGTTCCGGCACGAGATAGCGGTCTACCGCTCGTTCGTCCGGCATCGCCCGCCCGCGCGGGCACCCCGGCTGATCGCGGCGGACCCGGACAACTGCACCCTGGTGATCGAGCGGATGCCCGGCCGGGTGGCGGCACTGCAGCGGCACCCGGTGGAGGCACCACCACGGGCGGACATCAGGGCCGCGCTCGGCGCGATCTGCCGGCTGAACACATGGCGCCCGCCCGCCGGTACGTTCGACGCCCCGCTGGACTACGCGGCACGGCTCGCCCGCTATCACGAGCTGGGGCTGCTCACCGACCGGGACATGGGGGATCTGCAGAAGCTGCTGCACGGCATCGCGCAGGCGGCAGGGCGCCAGGGCATGGGCCAGTTCTGTCACGGCGACGCGCTGCTCTCCAACATCCTGATCTCACCGGCCGGTCCAGTGCTGGTGGACTGGGAGCACGCGGGCTGGTACCTCCCGGGTTACGACCTGGCGACGCTGTGGGCGGTTCTCGGGGACGCGCCGGCGGCGCGGCGGCAGATCAGCCAGCTCGCGCAGTCGGCGGGCCATGCCTCACGTGACGCGTTCCTGGTGAACCTGATGCTGGTGCTGACGCGTGAGATCCGTACCTACGAGACGGCCGTGCAGCGTTCGATGCATGATGCGCACCCGGTGGTGCCGAGCTCGGCCCAGCCGGGTGCGCTGCCGTCCGGTGAGGAGCAGCGGCTGTTGCTGCGGCGGCTGCACGACGACTGTCAGCTGGCCCGCAAGGCCGTGCGCGCGGCGGTCGGCACGCGCTGACCCCGTGGGAACGTGCGAAGGCCCGCGGTGCTTCCCGGTGAGGAGGCGCCGCGGGCCTTCGCACGTCCCGGTGCGTTCCCCGCGGGTCTCGGCACGGTGCCGGCGCGTTCCCTGAATTTCACGGCCGGTTCCCGGCGCCATCGGTGTACGCCATTGACGTACCGCAGGTCTCCGGGCCGCCGCCACGAAAGTCCCGTGGACCCCGAGTGACAGGGGAATCGCACCTCTCCTGGGCATGATTGACGGATCATCGGCCAGCCGGTAGCACAGACGTACCGAAGGCCCTCGTACGGCCCTGTGGCTCGTACGGACCGTCCCGCCCGATCGTCCCAGGAGACCGTGGTGCGAAGATCCCCCACCCGGCCCGGCCGTGCGCCGGTCGCCGGTGCCCGCCCTGCCCGCCGTACGGCCGGCGCCCTGGCAGCGGCGGCGCTCACGCTGCCGCTGCTCGGCGCGGCCCCGTCCGCTGCCCCACCGGATGCCGGCCCGGCCGACGGGGCCCGGCTGCAGGAAGCTTTCGGCGCCGCGGCCGCCGCGTACGAGGTGCCACGGAGCGTGCTGCTGGGCGTCTCCTACCTCCAGTCCCGCTGGGACACGCACGACGGCGCACCGAGTGTGACCGGCGGCTACGGTCCGATGCACCTCACGGACGCCCGCGCCGCGCTGGTGGCGACGTCGCATCACGACGAGGGGACGGAGGACCCCCGGGGTGACGACGCCCGGCCTGCGCTGCGTCCGGAGGCCCGTGCGCCGCGCACCGGGTCCCTCCCGGACCGGCTGGCCACCCTGCCGAGGGCGGCCGAGCTGACCGGGCTGAGCGCCGAGCGGCTGCGCGACGATCCGGCCGCGAACGTGGCGGGCGGTGCCGCGCTGCTGGCCGAGGCCCAGCGAGAGCTCGGCCGGGCGCCGAGCGAGGACCCGGCGGACTGGTACGGCGCGGTGGCCCGCTTCTCCGGCGCGGACGACACCGCCTCGGCGGCGGCGTACGCGGACGAGGTATACGGGGTGATCCTCGCCGGTGCGCACCGGGTCACGGACACGGGAGAGCCGGTCGTCCTGGCCTCCCGTCCGGGCCTCGCCCCGGACCGGTCGGCGTTGCCCGGCACCGGGCCGCGGACCGTGTCCGCCGGCTCCGCCACCGTCCCGGAGTGCCCCGCGACGGTGTCCTGCGAGTGGATCCCGGCGCCGTACGAGGAGTTCGGGGACGGCGACTACGGCAACCACGACCTGTCGGACCGTCCTGCCTCGCAGCCGATCCGGTACATCGTCGTTCATGACACCGAGGGCGCCTGGGAGGGTGTTCTCGCCATGGTGCAGGACCCCACCTATGTGTCGTGGCACTACAGTCTGCGCTCGACCGATGGTCACATCGCCCAGCATGTGAAGGCGAAGGACGTGGCCTGGCACGCAGGCAACTGGTACGTCAACGCCGGGTCGATCGGGCTGGAGCACGAGGGCTTCCTGTCGGAACCGGACGCCTGGTACACCGAGGCGATGTACCGTTCCTCGGCCCGTCTGGTGCGGTATCTCGCCAAGAAGTACGACATCCCTCTGGACCGGCAGCACATCCTCGGCCACGACACCGTGCCGGGTACGACCGCGGCGACCGTGCCCGGCATGCACACGGACCCCGGGCCCTACTGGGACTGGGCGCACTACTTCGAGCTGCTGGGCAGTCCGTTCGAGGCCACGGCCGGGAAGAACGGCGGCCTGGTGACGATCCGCCCCGCCTACGCCACCCACGGCCCGGTGTTCACGGGCTGCGAGACCGCGGGCGAGCCGTGCGCGGTGCACGGGTCCAGTGCGGTACGGCTGTACTCCGACCACGACGAGCAGTCCGCCCTGATCAGGGACATCGGCCTGGGTTCGAACCCGACGACCGGGGTGAACGACCTGTCCTCACGGGTATCGACCGGCCAGCAGTACGCGGTTGCCGACCGGTGGGGCGACTGGACCGCGATCTGGTACCTGGGACAGAAGGCCTGGTTCAGGAACCCGAAGCAGCAGCCCACCGCGGTGCCCGCCACGGGCCGGGTGGTGACCCCGAGGAAGGGCCTGGACTCCGTGCCGGTGTACGGGCGCGCGTACCCGGAGAAGGCCGCCTACCCGGAGGGGGTGCCCGCCCAGGACGTGTCCCCGCTGCCGTACACGCTGCAAAAGGGCCAGCAGTACGTCACCGGGGGCAAGGTACCCGGTGAGTACCTGTACGCGGTGACCTTCGACCGGTCCTCGCACCAGGTGGTCCGGGGCAAGGAGTTGTACCACCAGATCCAGTTCGGCCACCGGGTCGCGTTCGTGCGGGCGGCGGACGTGACGGTGAGAACGATGTAGCGGCGGCCGTCCCCGACGCTCGGTTCCGGCCCTCGCTCCCGGCCCTCGCTCCCGGTCGGGGAACGGGGCCGGCCCGGGCCGCTCAGCCCTGCTGGAACAGTTCGGCGGGCAGCGGCTTGAGGAGGGTGTACAGGTCGTCGGTGATGGGGCGGTCCCAGGCGGCGATGGTGACCAGCACATTGTCGCTGCGGTCGAACTGCACGCAGGAGATCCGGCTCTCGGAGAGCTTCACCCGGCGCACGATGAGCAGATTGTCGCCCTGCATCACGGGCACCTCCTCGGTGCCGACTACGGTCACCTCCTCGTCGTTCTCCAGCGCCAGCAGCAACTGTCCGACCTCGAAGGGGACCTCGCCCTCGGGAACCTCGCGGGCCGGGGAGCCCTCCGGCAGATTGCCGATGATCATCGCGGGGCCGCGGCCGCCGAACAGGTCGTAGCGCAGGAAGACGCCCTGGCAGGTGCCGTCGGGGGCGGGCAGCAGTCCGGCGCCCAGATTTCCGGGCCAGTCGCCCGGGTCCATGGCCAGGACGTCGAAGTCGGGCCCGGCGGGAGTGGCGCTGCGGCGGCGGAGGAACGACATGCCGCCATGGTACGTGCCCGGACCCGCGGGCGGACGGCCGGGCGACGTCCGCCACGCCCGCCCGGCCCTCCGTTGTCGTCGGCCCCACGGGCGGGCCCCTGGGAGACGGCCATGTGGACGGCCACGTGGAGGGCCCACAGCTTTTTGCGGGGCTACTCCTGCGGCGGCGCCGGCGCCGGGGGGACCACGGCGACGGGGCTCGCCGCGTGGAGCAGGACGGCCTGGGTGACGGAGCCCGTCATGCGGGCCGGTGCCAGCAGACGTCGCCGGTGGCGTCCCACGACGACCAGCCCGGCGCCCTCGGAGGCCGCGACCAGGTGCCCGGCGGCGTCCCCGGGCAGCGCCCGGATCCCGGCGGTGACCTCGGGGTGCCGTTCGCGGTGCGGGGCGAGGAAGCCGTCGGCCAGGATGCGGGTCTCGTGCTCGACGGCGCTCCGGTCGATCTGTGGCGCGGGCATCTCGCCCGGCAGCATCCAGGTCTGCAGGGGCCACGGGTAGGCGGCCAGGACGCCGAGCCCGGCACCGCGCAGGGCGGCCTCGCGGAAGGCGAAGGCGAGGGTGGCCTCGTCGGGACTGTCGACGTTCACGCCGACGACGACCCCGGGACCGGCCCCGGCGGCCCCGGGGTCGTCGTCAGCCCCGGCACCCTCGGCGGGCGTGCCGGTGTCCCGGCCGGGCCGGGGAACCACGACGACGGGGCATTCGGCATCCCGGGCCGCGGCAAGGGAGTTGGAGCCGAGCAGCAGGCTGGTGAAACCGCCGCGGCCTCGGGAGCCGAGCACCAGCAGTTGTGCCATGGCCCCCAGTTCGGGCAGAACGGCACCAGGGGCGCCGTCCAGGGCGACGAAGTCGACGGCGGGGAGGTCGGTCCGGTCCTCCAGCCGGCCGCGGACCAGACCGAGGACCGGGTCGTCCTCGGCCGTGGGAAGTCCGGCGGGCGCCGCGTCGGGCCGCCCCCAGAGAGCGTACTGACGTACATGCGCCACCCGCAGTGGGGCCTTGCGCCGGTGTGCGGCGTCGAGGGCCCACTCCAGGGCGCGCAGACTGTCGTCCGAGCCGTCGACCGCCGCGACAACCGGCTGGGTGCTCATGGGGTTCCTCGCTTCCGGACTACGGCGCTCGCTTTCCGGGGCCGGCCCGGCTCGGGCCCGGTCCCGGAAGAGTCTCCCTGGTCGTGTGTCCAGAAGATCGGCGGCAACACCTGTCCGGCCGGCCTTCCGCTCACCGGTCGGCAGGCCCCGGCGCGTACGCCCCGGGGCATGACCGCCCTGCTCACGTCAGGTCGAACTCCCCCTCCCGGGCTCCGGACACGAAGGCGCCCCATTCGGCCGGGGTGAAGATCAGGGAATGGCTCTGCGGGCGCCCACTGTTCCGCATGGCGATGAAGCCTTCCACGAAGGCGATCTGGACATCCCCCAGGCCTCGGCTGCTGGACTGCCACTGCGCGTTGCTCAGGTCCAGGTCCGGCTTGTCCCAGCCGGTGAGCGGTCGCTGCTGGGTGGTGCTTTCGGCCACGTCCGTGCTCCTCCCGATTTCCGTCGTCCGCGGCCAG
Organism: Streptomyces sp. NPDC005774; assembly: GCF_042871645.1. Taxonomy (NCBI): domain Bacteria; kingdom Bacillati; phylum Actinomycetota; class Actinomycetes; order Kitasatosporales; family Streptomycetaceae; genus Streptomyces; species Streptomyces sp. NPDC005774. The sequence goes on from NZ_JBIAIV010000016.1 coordinate 92,747, forward strand.
CCTAGCGAGCGGTTCCGGCCGCCGACAGGTCATGTCAGGGGTGCCTTTCCGCGGGGGCGGCGCGGGTTCGGCACGGCACGGGCGCGGTGCGGGCGGGTCAGGAGGCGGAAGGCTCCTGAGGGCAGGCTCCGCACCACGGCTTCGGATCGCGTGTTTCGGGCGCGCACTTCGGGCCGCGCGATTGAACGCGGGATGACGTGTGAACGTACTGGTGGCGGCAGGCCCGTTCACGGGCCCGGTGTGCCATGCCCTCGCAGTACCGCACGGAAGGACCCCCGGGTGCAGCTCTTCACACGCTCCCGTCAGCTGTCGGACCCCACCGAGAGCGGAGCGGACCCGGACGACGGCCCGGCCGAAACCCCGGAGCACCCCGTCTCCTCCGCCGACACGCCCGAGCCTTCCGAGGAGACCCCCGACGGCCCGGCATCCACGCGACGGGACCGCTGGCGCCGCGACCACCCCCGCGCCGCCCGCGGTGTCACCATAGGGACGACCGTCCTGGCCGGAGCGCTGCTGCTGTTCGCGCTCCTCGTGCCGAACCGTGTGGAGCGGCTGGCCCCCGAGGCGTTCCTCCGCATCCCGGCCGAGGGTGTCCTGCTGGCGACGCTGCTGCTCGCGCTGCCGCCGAGGCCCCGGCGGATCACGGCGGTGGTCTCGGGCGCTCTGCTCGGTCTGCTCACCGTCCTGAAAATGGTGGACATGGGGTTCTACCAGGTGCTGGCCCGGCCGTTCGACCTGGTGCTCGACTGGATCCTGTTCGACGACGCGGCCGAGTTCGTCCGGGAGTCGTTCGGCCGGAGCGGGCAGATCCTCGCCGTGATCGGTGTGATCGTCCTGTTCGTCGCCCTGCTGGTGCTGATGACGCTGGCGGCGGTGCGGATCACGAACCTGATGGTCCGTCACCGTCCTGCAGCCGCCCGTACCACTCTGGTCCTCGGCGTCGTGTGGATCACCTGTGTCACCCTGGGCGTGCAGATCACCGGCGTCCCGCTCGCCACCAAGGGCACCGCGGAGATGCTGGGCAACCGCGCGGAGCAGGTGCGCGCGGGGCTCAGGGACGCACGGGTCTTCGAGCAGGAGGCCGCCGTCGACGCCTTCGCCGGCACTCCACCGGACCAGTTGTTCACCGGGCTGCGCGGCAAGGACGTCCTGTTCACCTTCATCGAGAGCTACGGCCGGGTCGCGATCGACGATCCGGCGATGGCGGAGCCGATCGACGCGGTACTGCAGGAGGGCACCGGCACCCTGAAGGCCGCCGGTTTCGAGTCGCGCAGCGGCTGGCTCAGGTCGCCGGTGACGGGCGCGGGCAGCTGGCTCGCCCACTCCACCTTCCTGTCCGGCCTGTGGATCAAGAACCAGCAGCGCTACCGCAGCCTCACCACCAGCGACCGCATGACCCTCACCAACTACTTCCGCAAGACCGGTGACTGGCGGACCGTCGGCATCGTGCCCGGGGTGCGGCGGGCGTGGCCGGAGGGCAAGTACTTCGGCCTGGACCACATCTACGACTCCGAACACCTCGGCTACCAGGGCCCGTACTTCAGCTGGACGCCGGTGCCCGACCAGTTCACCATGGAGGCCTTCGAGCGTCTGGAGCACGGCAGGAAGGACCGGCAGCCGATCATGGCGGAGATCATCCTCGCCTCCAGCCACAACCCGTGGTCCCCCAACGCCCGCATGATCGACTGGGACGACCTCGGCGACGGCTCCGTGTTCCACGAGATCAAGAAGGAGGGCACCGACCCCGCGGAGGTCTGGCAGGACCCGGAGAAGGTACGCACCGAGTACCGCAAGTCCATCGAGTACTCGCTGCGCAGCCTGATCGAGTGGATGGAGCGGTACGGCGACGAGGACACGGTCCTGGTCTTCCTCGGCGACCACCAGCCCGTCCCGACCGTCACCGCCGGCGACACCGGCAAGGATGTGCCGATCACGATCGTCGCCCGCGACGAGAAGGTCCTGGACCGGGTGGCCGACTGGAACTGGACCGACGGCCTCAAGCCCGCCCCCGACGCCCCGCGCTGGGGCATGGACGAGTTCCGCGACCGCTTCATGACGGCGTACGGGCCGCGGGGAGGAAAGCCCGACGACGGGAGCGTCGGCGTGTCCGGCGCCACCGGCTGAGCGGAGGCCTCCCGCCCCCGCTCCCCCTCTCACGGCACCCCGACACGCGGAAGAAGTGTGCCCGGGGCCTTGCCCCGGGCGGGGTCGGGCTGGATTACTGATGCCTGCGGAAGCGACCGAATGATCGGTCGCCCGCATCGGCATGATGGGTGCGAGGAGCGAGGGGAAATCCTGATGGCTCAGGCGGTGGACCTGCTCGACCCGGCGGAACGGTTCGGCCTGGAGGAGCTGCGGGCACTTCAGCTGGAGCGGCTGCGGTCCTCGTTGCGGCACGCCTACGACCATGTGCCGTTCTACCGGGCGTCCTTCGACGCGGCAGGCGTCCGCCCGGACGACTGTCGCTCCCTCGCCGACCTGTCCTGGTTCCCGTTCACCACCAAGGCGGACCTGCGGGAGAACTACCCGTACGGAATGTTCGCCGTGCCACGCGAACGGATCCGCCGACTGCACGCCTCCAGCGGGACCACCGGGCGCCCCACGGTGGTCGGCTACACCGAGGGCGACCTGTCCATGTGGGCGGACATGGTGGCCCGTTCGATCCGCGCGGCGGGCGGGCGGCCAGGGGACACGGTGCATGTGGGTTACGGCTACGGGCTGTTCACCGGCGGCCTGGGCGCCCACTACGGCGCCGAGCGGCTCGGCTGTACGGTGATCCCCGCCTCCGGCGGCATGACGGCCCGGCAGGTGCAGCTGATCCAGGACCTGAAGCCGGCAGTGATCATGGTGACGCCGTCCTACATGCTCACCCTGCTGGACGAGTTCGAGCGGCAGGGCGTCGATCCGCGCGGCACCTCCCTGCGCGTGGGGATCTTCGGCGCCGAGCCCTGGACGGAGCCGATGCGGCAGGAGATCGAAGAGCGGTTCGCGATCGACGCGGTCGACATATATGGACTGTCGGAGGTCATCGGACCGGGTGTCGCGCAGGAGTGCGTGGAGACCAAGGACGGGCTGCACATTTGGGAGGAGCAGTACGAGTAGACCCGTAGGTGGTACGCACTGAGAGGCCCCGCCCACCCGCCGAGGGACAGCGGATGGACGGGGCCAGCTTGAGGCTGGCAGAACTCAGGTGGTGTACTCCAGCTCGGTCACAGCCGCCTCACGGACCAGGCCCGCCATCTGGGCCATATCCAACCCGTCGAGGAACGCGATGAGCGCCCGCCTGGTCGTGCTCAGCCGGTCGGCAAGTACCGGCTGCTCCAGGTCTGCAGGCAGGACCACGCCTCGGAAGTCCGACTGTTCGATCGCCCGCGCGAGGAGCTGTTCAGCAAGCCACAGCGGAGTGCGCTCCCGGATGGCGAAGGTCAGGTGCAGGCTGGGCGCGTTGTGGTCCAGGGCGTGCGGGTTGTGGACCCAGCCGCGCGGCAGCAGGAGTGTCTGCCCGGCCTCCAGCTCGACTGTCATATCCGGCCCGGCCGCCTCCCACTGGGAGATGTACTCAGGGCGCCAGACGCGGAAGGACTCGTTGTACTCGCGCATCGGGGCGTCGACGGGCGGCTTCCACAACTGCCAGCTCTTGGTGCCGGCCACCTGCACGATGACAGCCATCTGCTGGTCCCAGTGGTGCAGCAACCCCTGCTCGCCTCCGGGCGTGAGGAAGGCGTGCATGTAGTTCGAGTGGCCAGTCTCCTGCTGGATGCCCTGCGAGATGCGGTGGAAGGCGGGCAGCCAACGCTGCATGTTCCCGAAGCGGATGGTGTAGCCCTGGTCCCGCAGCCGGCCTAGCTTGCCCGGGTCCGTACGGCCGTTCGTCAGGAACGCGGTCCGGTTGGAGGGACCGGCCTTGATGACGGCGATCTCATCAGGCGGCGCACAGCCTGTGTCGATCAGCTCGTTGAAGCAGGCCAGGCTCATGGCCTCGTCCACCTTGGTCCGCCCGCGCTCGTACACACGGGGTTCGTCGGGCCAGGTGGCCAGGAGGTCAGCCACCCCCTCCGGGGGCAGCAGCAAACGAAGCGACATGAGGGTGTCTCCTCGGGGTCACGAAGGCGGCAACGGACAGACAAGGTCCGGGTGATGGAGGTTCGGACAGCACACGACCGAGACGGAGAACAGGCCTCGAGACTGGGTGTAGTGAACCCAGCTGACGTCACCGCCCCGGGGGAGCGCATCGAGGGCGCAGGCGATCTTGGCATCCAGGCCTTCGTACGCCTGCAGGCCGTCGGAACGCTCGAACGGCGGAGTGCTCTGGTAGCGCTGCGTGAGCCAGTCGACAGCGTCTCTGGCGGTCGTCCAGGTTCGGGCGTGGGCGGCCTGCCCACGTTTCATCAACCAGTGCCCGCTCATCAGCGGGGGCACGCTGCCGGTGGCGAACTCCCCAGCTGCTTCCCGGTAGCGGGTGGCGTGGTCCGACTCAGAGGCAGGTTGGATGGTGTGCGCGGGCCGCCGGTTGCCCTCTTTGAAGTAGCTCTCGGGGGAGCCGGTCCAGGGGCCGAAGCCGTGCCAGTGACCGGCCCAATTCTGGCTGGTCAGCCTCGGCTGCTCGGGTGCGGTAATCATGAGTGTCCTTCCCGAACGGGCCGCCCCGCGACAGCGGGACGGCCCGTGGTGTACGTGCGGCGGGCGGTCAGCCTAGAGCGCCAGGCTCCGGCTGCGGGCCCACTCCAGCGCGAACGCGTCGAGCTCGGCACCGGTCATGCGCAGCTGGTGCCCGGCGCCCTCCGGCTTCGAGTCGCCGACGACGAACGCGTCCATGCCGGTGAGGGGTGCGGTGGTCATACAGGTCTCGTTGTCACCGCCCAGGTTTCCGCCGCACCACTTCCGTGCCGGGGCGTCGACGGCTGCGGGCAGCTCGTACAGGTTCGTCCTGTCCATATCTGACCTCCAATGTTTCCGCTTCTCGGAGAGGCGGTCTCCGCACCGTCGTGCACCCCGCCCCAGGGGCCACTGTGCTGTCCTGGGGCGGGGGGTATGGGGCGCCTAGGGCGCCGCCGGCAGGAGAAGTCAGCCGCAGTCGGCGATGCCCCAAACCAGCAGGCCCCCGAGCACGGCGAGGACGGCCAGGTACGCGATCAGCGGGAGGCGCCCCTTCACTCCGGCGCCTCCTCACTGACGGCGCGAGCGGCGGCGATCAGCCGGGCCACGCTGAGCGGCGCGCACAGGGTGCCGGCCGACGGCATCGACACCGACCAGTACGAGGCGTGGATGTCGTGGCCCGGCTCGAGCCGGTCGACGCGCGGCACTCCGAGGTAGAAGCCGCGGCCGAGGCATTCGACGTCGTCGTTCGCTGACCATTCCTCGGCCGCTTGGTGCCATGTGGCCGGCATGCTGGCCGGGACCAGCGCGTAATACTGCTCGTGCCGCGGGTCGCAGATCACGGGCCCCTCGAGTACCTCGTCGAGGAACGCGTCGGTGTGCTTGGACGGGGCGCGGCCGCCGGCCATCGTGACCACCAGTGAGGCGGGCAGGCGCACGGCGGACAGCAGCGTGCCCATGGGCAGCAGTGTCATGCCGGTGGTCCGCCACTCCTGCTGGGCCCGCTCCGGGGCCTTGTGGGCGGACGCGAGCCAGTGCTCGACGGCGAGGCGCCGGTCAGCGGTGGGGTGGACGAGCACCCCGAGGCCGGTCTCGACGGGCCGCAGGGCCCTGGGTTCGGGTAAGGCGGTCACAACAACTCCCCACGCCAGTGATCGGTTCGTTACTGACGGTAGGGCGATGTGAGGTGGGCAACAGGTACAGGTCCTACCCCCCTTGCAGGGGGTACTTTTCCTACCCCCTAAACGATCACAGCGGGAGGCCCAGCTCCACGGCCAGGGTCCGCGCGTCATCGCGCACCATCTGCGGGCCGGTCTTCACCAGCTCCGGCAGCACGCTCCGGGTGTGCAGGTTGAAGCGGATCGTCTCCACCGACTCCTTGTGCGCCTTGCCCAGCAGGGACACCGTGGCCACACTCTCGCCGAGCATGCCGTACGCCCGAGCCGTCTCGATCAGGTGATAGGAGCGGCGAGTCGCCGAGGGAATCCGCCGCAGCTCGAGAGCATCAGCGACCTCGACGGCCTTGGCCGGCTGCATCAGGTCGTTGTGAATCGTGATGGCGTAGCCGTCGACGATGCCCTGCCCGAAGATCAGCCAAGGGTGGGCGTAGGCCTTACCGAGCTTGCGCGCCGCCTGGTCGGCCTTGTCCCAGTACCGCCAGCAGTCCCCGGCCTGCCCCGTCTTCGCGTACGACAGGGCCACGGCGAGGTGCAGCAGCCCGCGGCGGGCGATGTGCTCGGGGTTGTCCTCGTCGCACAGCAGGGTGACCGCCTGCTCGGCCAGGTCGACGCGCGCCTCGGCGGCCTCGCCGGCGTCCCGGTGCACGTGGTTCATGTACCAGGCTGCGCCGGCGATCGCCTCGGGCCGGTCCGCTTCCTGCGCGGCCGTCATGGCCCGGTCGCCAGTCAGGGTGACCAGCTCCGGCGCAGGCTGGAAGGACAGATACAGCTGGGCGAGATGGTAGGACTCGGCGAGCGCGACCAGTGCGCGCCGGCGCTCGGCCCCTTCGAGGGTCCGGGCCGAGTGCTGAGCATCGGCGAGCAACTCCGGCACCAGGTGGGCGATGCGGGACCGGTTGCCCACCACCTCACGGCCCACGGGGTGCGCCTCGTCGCCGTCGTGCCACAGCTTCCACGCGGCCCGCACGCGGGCGGCGAGGACATCGGCAGGCTCCGGCTCCCGGTCGGACGGCCGCAGCTGGTAGGTGGTCAGGGCCTGCCTGATGGCGGGCAGATGAGTGTGCGCGGCCTTGGTGTACTTGGCGGCCGCGATCCGCTCGTCACCGATCAGCTCGGCGATGTCCTCGATACCCAGGGCGTGGGCGAGCCGGATGAGCTTGGGAAGTCGGGGCATGGCGATTCGGCCTGTCTCGATTGCTTTGACCCATTCCACTGACTGGTCGACGACGCTGGCCACGTAGGCGCGGGTCCGGCCCGTGCGCTCACGGGCGCGCTTCACGCGCTGGCCAAAGGTCAGGGTGGCGGGGGCAGACTGCTCGGGCATACTGGAGTCTCCGTTCTTTGGTCGCACTCAGAACGGTACGCCGAACGGCCCCCGATTTTCACGATCGGGGGCCGTCGTGCTACAGATGCCCGGCTCCGGCTGAGCACACAACGATGCCCCCTGCACGGCCACAACGGGCCGTGCAGGGGGCATCGTTACTGGTTGTCGTCGTTCGCCAGGTCGCGGGTGCGGCGGTCCACCCGGTTGACGGCATCACGCAGCGTCTGGCCGGAGTTCGGTTGCAGCTCGTGTTCCATCGAGGAGAGACGGCCCTCGATCTGGGTGAGCCGCGTCATGACCCCGGGCCGCTCCGGCACACCCGGCCTGGGCCCCACCCCGTTCCAGTCGTCCACGAAGTCGTCGAGGCGCTCGGCGATCCGGCGCACGCCACGGACAGCGCGCCAGGCCAGAGCCAGCACGCCGGCGATCGCCACCACTGCCAGGCTCCAGATCACCGCGGCGTCGATCGCGGGCACGCCGGTGCTGTCGCTTAGCCCCGCCGTCACCTCGGGTCCCCGTGGCCGCTGGCCCGTCGCAGCGCGTCGAGTGTGCCGGGCAGCTCGCGGTCGTAGACGCCGGGGCCGGTGTCGTAGGACGGCGGCCGCGCCCAGCCGAGGGCGACGCCGGCGAGCAGCTGCAGCGGCCGCCACGCGAGCCGTCCGGCGAGGACCTCGAGGCCGCGGAACCCGGCGTAGTACCCGGCGGTCAGTCCGGCGGTGGCGTAGGCGGTGATGATGCTGTCGTCGAGGTCCAGGCCGATGCGGGCGGCGAGGGCCAGGACCAGGCCGACGACGACTGGCACCAGGGTGCGCATGAGACTGGGGAACAAGTTCATCATGATGCCCTTTCATCAGGAGAGCAGCAGTTGCCAGGTGAGCGGGCCGGGGTAGCCGTCAGGGTCACCGGCCAGAGCGGGCGTGGCGCGTTGGAGGTCGGCGACGTTGCGGCGGGTGTGCTCGGTGAACCGGGGGCCCGCCTGGTAGCCGTCGCCGTCGTGGTACCGGGTGTAGCCCTTCCGGATCAGGCCGCCATCGAGGACGGTGACGGCAGGGTTGGTCTTGCCGAGGACGAACGCGGACCGGCCTGGGAACGGCGGCGCGGTCACGGTCTTCTCGGGCGTCCTGCCGGGCAGCTTGCCGAGCAGCTGCTGCAGACTCACCTCGCCCGGCACGCCGTCGGCGTCCTGGTGCGGGGCCGTACCGGTGTAGCCCATGGCCAGCTGGAACTCCCGGTAGTTGAGGGTGTCGGCGTCGGTCCACTCGGGCCCGGGCCCGACCTTGTAGTGCCGGCCGAACCCCCCGTCGACGAGGGCCTCGCCCACCGCGGTGACGTGCGTGCCCTTCGCGCCGTACCCGTACGCCAGACCGCTGATCTTCACCTGGTAGCGGGCGACGCCACCGGCGCTCGGCACCTCGACGCTGCCGCCGGTCTGCGGGCCGGTGCCGTCCGGCCGCTTGGCACCGGCCTGTACCCATGCGTACAGCGGGTCACCCGGGCAGGCGGTGGGGTGGCCGTCGCGGTGGCCACGCACCCGGGCGCCGGCCTTGCCCGCGTTCTGCAGCCACGTGATGGCGTCGACGATCCCGTCGAGCATGGCGTCCGGCGGGAGGACCAGGCCGGACGCGCCGAGCATCGCGCACACCGCGTAGTCGGCAGCGTTAAGTGCCGACGTGCCGTTCGCGCCGGTGCGGCGGTGCGGGCCGCGCCCCTCGTACACCGTGCCGTGCGGGCAGACGACCGCGTTGTAGGCGATGTCGCTGTAGTCCTCGGTCGGGTGGTTCAGGTGGCTGGCCTGCAGGTCCCGCATACGGCCGGCGCACGTGCTGTGTGCGTCGGCGGCCGCCAGGGACTTGGGCACGTACGTGCCCTCGTAATGCGCCTTCACGCCGCCGGTGCTGGCAATGTAGGCGAGGTCGTAACGGGACGGGCGCGCGCCCCAGTTGACGCGGGTCACCAGCTTCATGGGTTCTCCCAGGGCATAGAGCGGCCCCGGGCCAACGGCCCGGGGCTGGTAAGGGAACTCGAGGGGTGACGGCCATCGGGCCGCCCGCTCAGGCGACGCGCTTCAGCTTCAGCGAGCAACCGGCGCGCAAGGTGGTCGCCGCGGCGTTCGAGGTGTTCTGCGCCCAGCGCAGCCCGAACGTGCCAGCCGTCGCGCCCACGGCCAGCGTGCCCTTGAGAGTGGTGCCGGTCGTCGCGGTGAACGTCACCACGCCCGCGGCCGTGGTGACGCCCACCCCGTCGTTGTCGGTCCACACCATCGTGGCGCCGGCCGGGACCGTCCACCCGGCGCGGAACCCGCCGCCGCCCGTGCTCCACACCGCCACCATCTCCACGTCGTAGGTGGCGCCCGCGTCCACGGGGAGGGACAGGTGCGGGTCCGCTGCAGGCGTGGCGTTGCTGGTGGCCGGGGTGTCGGTCGCCTTGATGGCGCAGGCGAGACGGCCGATCCCGGTCACGGAGAAATCGCCCTGGACCGTGAGGGGGCCGGCCGTCCACGGCCGGGGCGGCGTGTCGACCGGGGCCGCCGTCGTGCCGGTGCGTTCCTGAATGTTCGGTCCGCGACGCAGCGTTGTGTTGCCACCGCCGTCGGACCAGCCCGCGGTAGCGGCGTGCAGGATCCCTGCGTTGACGATGACGAGTGTGGAGTCCTCGACGCGCACTCCGTACTGCGGGCTGCTGACCTGGGTGCCGTTGTCGTCGGTGCCGGGGTAGCAGGTGACCAGCCCGACGATCACGGGGATGGCCGCGCCGTCGGCCTTCAGGCCGGCGTACCCGCCGCCGCCCGCGCCGTTGTTACGGCCGTCCCGGCGGGTGTGCAGGTTGTCGATCTGGATGGGGCCGTTGCCGACCGCGTCGACCAGGACACCGTTGTGCCCGTTGCGGTCCGTGCTGCAGTCGCCGATGAGCATGCCGCCGGAGCCGGTGCCGGTCGCCCAGTCACCGGTGACGTGGATGCCGTTGTTGTTGTTCCACTCGGCGCGGCAGCCGATCATCTGGCTGTTGGCCGCGTTGTTGATCTCGAAGCCATTCGCCCCGCAGCCGATGGCCTGGCAGTCGATCAGAGTGACGTCCGTCATCACCTGCACGGCGAACCCGTGCCACCCGCTGTTGTCGACCATGACCCGGTGGCAGCGCCACGAGTAGGGGAAAAACCCGGCGTTGAACGCGGTGTTGATGCCTGCGCCGGTGACCCGCCGGATCGTGACGTCCCTGAGCGCGACGTTCTGCACGTTGCCCTTGGCGAGGATCCCGTCCATGCCTGGGGTACTGACTGCCGAGCCGTCGATCATCACGTTCAGGACGCGGTGCTCGGCACTGATCGTCGAGTAGCCGCCCTCGGCCTGGTCGAGAAACATGATGACCGCGGCGCCGACGAACGACTCCAGCGGCTTGATGTAGCACGGCGGGTCGACGAGGCCCGGCACCGCCATGAGGTTGGTGTGGGTGCCCTGCAGGGTGACCGCGGGCGGGATCGTCAGCGGAGCCGAGGTGCGGTAGGCGCCGGCGGGGAGGTAGACGATGCCGCCCATCGGGCAGGCGGCGAGCGCGGCCTGGATCGCCGCGGTGTCGTCGGTGACGTTGTCGCCGGCCGCACCGAACGCGCGGACGTTGAGCCAGTCCTGCACCGATCCGGCCGGGCCCCCGCCGCCCCCGCCGCCGCCGGTGTTGTGCCCCTGCATCCACGCGCGGGTGCCGCCGCCGGCCTCGGCCCACATGCCGCTGACCTCGTCCGGCCCGGACAGCCGGGGGATCAGCCCCTGGGCATCGGTGGTGACCTCCGTGATCGGCTCGCTGCCGGCGTCGAGCAGGTCCGTGTACTGGGTTCCCTCGGTCGCCCCGTCCCAGAACGTGACGACCACGTTCGGGGCGATGCCCCACAGGCCGTCGCTGGGCTGCACCACATAGTCGGCGATACCGCGGCCGAACTGAAAGCGCGCCATGTCACACCACCCAACTGATTCCGGAGACCGGCAGCACGGACTCGCCGCGCGCGACAGTCGGTTTGTTGGTCAGCCACACCTGCCCGGGCCGGTCGGTACTCGCCGCGTAGATGATGAAGCGGGCGATGCGGGCGCCGGTCACGTAGGCCACGCCGTACTGATCACGGTCCGGGTGCCGGTAAGCACTGGGGATCAGCACAGGCAGGCGGGACTCGGTGTTTGCCGCTAGCGTGCCGCCCTCCCGCGTCCAGCTCCCCAGCCGCAGATGTACCGACCCGTTGCGGCGCTGCAGCACGTGCTCCGCATTGCTGTTCCACGGCGACAGGGGCGAGCCGACGATGATCTGGCCGGAGTCGTCGAACACGGACTGCCAGATACTGCCGGTCCACAGCCGCATGATTCCCGTGTTCGTCTCGAAACAGGTTTCGCCGACGATCGGGTGCGGGTTGCGGGTGGTCGACGTGCACGGTCGGGTCCGGGCACCGACGTACTGCTCGGCGCGGGTCACGGTCACCGATGAGGCCCCGGGCTGGATCGTCGCCCGGGCGACGGGGACTTCGTAGATGCCGGTGGCTCCGGTGTTCTGGACCAGCGGCGGCGCACCCGCGCCTGCGGTTCCCTGCCTGATGCGGGCTCGTACCGTCCAGTCCGTGCGGTCCAGCCGCAGCACGACCCAGTCGATACGGGACGCACCGGCCACGTTGGCCGCCACAGGGAGGGTTTCGCCCGTGGACCCGGACGTCCAGCCGTGGCCGCGCAGGCTGGCGTGCACGTCCGCCCGGATGGCCACCGACAGGCCCACGCCTGCGGTCACGACCGCGGTGTCTGCCGGACTTCCGTAGATCCCGTCATCGGAGAAGCGCGCCGCCAGCGCCTCGTGCTGCACGTCGGTGACCGCCCGGTTGTCGGCCGGGGTGGGCCATGAACTCTGCGCCATTACTACCTCACTTCCAGTCGTCCGAGCCTGCGGGCCAGGTCCCGCACGGTGCGGACGGTGGCCGTCATCGTCGTCTTGTCCGAGTTGCCGATCACGCTGGTGACCAGCTCGCCCTCGTCGGGGGTGGCCTCGAGCCGGATTGTCTGCACGACGTCGGCGATCTCCAGCCCGGTCGGCAGTGCCACCGTCACCCGGTCCCCGAGGAAGAAGTCCCGGCCCGCGCGCAGGTCCTCGGTGTCCACCGTCACCGTGGACAGGGATGCCTGCGGGTTGTCCTCGCCCAGGGCGAGCGTGCCGGCCTGGGTGAGCTCCCCGTCGATGTCGCTCTCGGTGCCGGTCTTGTCGATGAGCTTCTCGACCCGGTACCAGTCCGCGGCGTGCCCGCTGGTGACCTCGCGGTAGACGCGGATGTTGGGCGGGGTCGCGGCGTCATCGGGATCACCACCCCCCTGCACCAGTTCGGACGTGGCGGTCGGCGCGCCCATCGTGAACCGAAGGGAGCGCAGGTTACCCAGGCCGCTCGAGAACCGCGCGGTGCTGGTCAGGTCCCGCGGGGCGTACACCCCGAACCGGATCTCGTCGCCGACCTGCCGGGTGCGGACGCCGAGCCCGTCGGTGGCGGCGACCTCCCGGCAGGCGTCCAGCAGCGGATCGAACCGCGTGGACAGCGACCGGTTGCCGCCGACGCCGGCGACGCCGTCGAGGACCAGGCGCTGAATACGGCGGGCCGTCAGCGCACCGGGCCCGCAGTTCTCCGACACCAACGTGCGGATGATCGTCTCGGCGTTCTGCGAGGTGAAGACCCGGTGCCGGTCGGTGACCGTGTCCTGCGCGGCGAACGTCTTGCTGGGCTCGGGATAGGCCACGTAGCCGGCCACCCGTGCCAAGTCGTCGCTGAACCGCACGTTCACTGTTCCGCCCGAGTTGGCCTCAAGGTCCCATGCGTAGTCCTGCGGTTCCTCCATCGGGCCCGCGCACCAAACCGCCTTGTCCCGCACGACGACCAAGCGGTGCCCGGGCTGCAGCAGTTGCATCACCTCGGGCCGCGCCGGCAACGCCACCTGCCCGGACGCCGGCTTGTTGAAGTTGAGGTCGCAGGCGAGGGAGGTCCACCCGTCGAGCGGGTCACCGACCACATTCAGATTCCGGTCGGTGACCAGCAACTGCAGCGCCATCGCTCACCTCCGTCACGCGGTCTCGTACCGCGGGTAGAAGACGAGGTCGACGGCGCTACCGGCGTCGGCTCCGTCGAGCTGGAACGTCACCGGCGTCTCGCCCGGCGGCAGGGACCACAGCACGGCGCTGGGCCAGTTGAGTCCGCCGACCAGGTTCTCGCCGGTGTGGGAACGGACCCGGGGTGGGTCGGTGGAGATCGTGACGGTCTCCCCCTCCAGCAGCGGCCCGTGAGCCGTGCCGGTCATGTTCAGGGTGAAGGCGTCGCCGGTGTCGTCCCGGGTGAACGTGATCGCTGACGCCGGGCCGCTGACCTTCCACGTCGGCCACACGTCGACGGCGCCCGAGTTGACCACGCTGGTGGCGCCCAGCACCTGCGAGCTGGACACCGACGGGTACGGCGCGAGGTAGTCGACCTGTACGCCGGTCTCCCGGTGCACCTCCTGCGGCACGACGTCCGCCCAGTACGGGTCCTCGCACACCAGCGTGAGGACCGCGCTGTCCCAAGTGATCCCGGTCGCCGCCTGCCCGAGGCCGTCCCAGCCCTCGCTGTAGACGACCTCGATCCGACGTGCCGTGCCGTCCGGGCGTGCCACCTCGAGCACGCCCGGGGACACAGGCCGACCGTCCGGCCCAGGCCGCAGCGTCCGCAGGAACGCGCCGCCCACGTCCCTCCAGTTCTTCGTGAACGCAAGGTGATCAGCCCCCTTGACCAACAGCGGCCACACGATGGTGCGCGCTTGCGGCTGGACGTGCCGCACCCTCGTCCCGCCCCTCGGGTGCGGGTCCGAGGTCAGCAGGTACCGGGTCGCGCCCAGCCCGGACACACCATCGGCGAGCGTGTACCAATCGCCGGCCAGGTCGGTCATCGGCCACCGGGTCCCGGTGGGATCGATGTACGTGATGCTGGCGTAACCGATCTCCGGGATCTCGATCGGCGGCGGGACCTCACCCGGCGGCTGCTCCGGGATGACGACTGGTGCTGTGATCAGGGGCATCTAGCCTGGCCTCCCCACGCGCATGCGCGCTTCTTCCTGCCGCGTGATCAGCTCGAGGTCGCTGGCGCTGATCACTGAGGCCCGCGGGTACAGGTTGTACGTCACCGACGGCCGGTCCCTGCCCGCCACCGGCGCCGCCTGTGCTGGCGCCGCCGGCAGTCCCGGACGCGCGGCCCGGCCCACCGGCACCTTGCCGTGGTTCAGGGCGTCCATGAACTTGACGCCGTACCTAGAGACGGCCGCGGCCTTGACCATGTACTCGCCCGTCGACCCCCACAGCGGGATGCTGTCCGACGTCGACGTGCCCGGCCCCAGCAGCAGCCCGCCCTCGGCCAGCGTGATGCCGCGGTCCTTCATCCCCTTCACGAACGTGCTGCCCCCGGCGAGCGCCTTGATCTGCTTGGCGTAGCGGGGCGCGAGGCTGACGAGCATCGGCCAGTTCACCCCGGCCTTCACCACGTCCTCGACGGTCGCTCCCTTTCGGGACAACGCGCCCATCATCAGCGCAGCGGCTTCCAGCTCTTCCGCCGTCAGCAGTTTCTCGTTGGCCTTGACGGCGGCGCTGGCCTTCTTCGCTGCCGAGGGAGACTTCACCGCCGCGGCGGCGAGTGCCATGGCCTCGGCATCGCCCTGCCCGGCCAGTCGCATGGCCAGGTCCCCGTGTCCGGAGGCCGCCAGTTTCAGGAGGTTGTCCTGGAACTTCTTACTTCCGGACGTGGCCGCGCCGAGCTGCCGGGTGTAGTCGCCCAGAGTCGCGGCCGCCGTAGGTGCCAACTTCCGCAGGTTCTTGACGATCTCGGCGAACTGCTTGCCGGACGCCTTGGCCAGGGAGGCGACGAGGGCACGGCCCGACTCGCCCAGGCCCCGCAGCGTCTCCTCGATGTCGGCCCCGGCCCGCTTCCCGATCCTGCTCAGGTTGCGCTCCCACGACGCGGACTTCTTGACGGCCTCGTCCAAGTTTTTCGCGTAGCCGGTCAGGCTGAACCCGGAGACCTTGCTCCCGGCCTTCAGCCCGAGCGCCCGGTCCGCCGAGGCCACAGCCAGCCGGGCCTCGGCCACCGCCTTCCGGGTCGCCGCCGTGCTCTTCTTCGCCTGATCCCGCAGTGCCTCGTTCAGATCGGACCACGCATCCCGCAGCCGCTGCACGTCCTTGTCGTACCAGGACGACACCGTCCCCAGAGAGATCCGCGCTGCCGACGACTCCGTCGGTGAGTACGTGAACCCGCCGCCGGCGTACCCGCCGCCGGCGAACCGCTCGGCGTTGAGCGCGTCGAACAGGGCGGTCCCGTACCGGTCCACCGCGGACGCCCGGATGACGTACTCGCCATCGGACAGCCACGCCGGGATGCTGTCCGACGTCGACGTGCCCGGGCCCGTGATCGGACCGCCGAACGGGACGACCACCACATCGCCGTCGGCATACCCCCGGATCGCCCCGCCCGATGCGTAGCTGCCCGGCCGCAGCTTCTTCCGGTTACGTGCTTCCCCGGTGGCGCCCTGCACGATGTAGTTGGTCACCACGTAGGTGGTGGCCGTCTTCCCGTCCAGCCCGTCCATCTGCCGCTTGGCTGCCTCGATCTGCCGCTCGAGCTGGTTGATGTCGGCGCGCACCTGTGCCTTGCGGCTGTCGGGGACTGTCTTCAGCTTGGCTTTGGCCTCGTCCAGTTTGGCCTGCAGGTCCTCCATGTTGCCGCGCAGTTTCGCTGTCTTGTCCGGCGTCGACAGGATCTGGTCCGCCAGAGCCTTGGCCTCCGCTTTCGTGAGACCCATCTGCATGGCGTTCTGGACGAGTTGCTGCCGGCCCCGCTCATAGATGCCGTTGACCTCTTCCCACGACGCCCCCGACTCCCGGGCCGACGCCGTGGCCTCGTCGGTTTTCGACGCGAGGTCGTTGAGCGCAGAGGCGGCGGTGCGCTGCTTCTCGGAGTTGAGGACGAGTTTGCCGCCCTGCATGTCGAGGACGCCGGCATTCTCCTGGGCGGCCTTTGTGGCCGCGTCGATCGACGCTTCGAACCCGATCATGCCGTCGAGGCCCTGGCGGTTGACGTCGTTGAGCGCCTGAATGCTCTGGCGCAACCCGTCCGCGCTGGCCTTCTGAGCGTCGAGCTCACCCTGCACCTGCTGCGCCTGCGCGCCGAACAGCCCCATGCTCTCGGCCGCCAGCTCCGCTTCGAGGGCCTGCCCTGCCAGTGCGGCCTTGTACGCGTCGAGTTGCCCGCGCACCTCGTCCGAGGTGAAGCCCTGTTTCTCCAGATTGGCCACGACCTTGTCGAGCGCGGCCGCCGCCATGTCGGCCTGCCCGTTCGACACCAGGCCGGCCAGCGCCTCGTCGAGGGCGTCGATGTCCTCCTTCGCGTTCTTCACCGGCGTCGAGTCCATGCCGATCAGGCTGGTGAGGGACTGCTGGAACTGGTCGATGCCCTCGGGGTCGATGGCGAGCTGGAAGGCTTCCCCGAGTCCGCTCAGGTCCTGGCCGTAGAGGCGCAGCGCCTCGCCTGACACCTTGCCCGACCGGCCCAGGTTGACGAGCGAGGTCGACAGCCGGTCGATGTCCGGCTGCGGTTCCTGGCTGGCTGAGGACAGCTCGCCGAGGGTGATGAGTAGCAGCCCGATTCCTGTCCCGGCGAGGGCGAGTTTGGCCGTGCGGGACAGGCCGGTGATTGCCGCGCCCACGCCGGCGAGGGCGCCGGGCGCTCCGGCCGCCGAGGCGCGCATGGCGCCGATCTGCACGCCGAGCGCGGCCATCGCTGCGCTCGCTGCAGCGCCGCCCGCCGCCGCGAGCTTGACGGCTTTGATGGCGATGGCGAGCTGCAGGAAGGTCGCGATTGCCTCGGGCGGTACCGCCGACACCACATTGCTCAGGACGTTGATGACCTCGAGCATCCCGACGCCGACACCGCTGCCCGCTTCGAGCACGTTGAGGAGCGCGTCGGCGACGTTCTCCAGCGTGTCGAACACCAGGGGGCCGGCGGACTGGGCGTAGTCCCACCACTCGCGCAGGCCGCCGCCGGAGTACTCCCCGCTCTGGAGCTTGGCCAGGAACACGGTGAGCCGGTCGATGCCGTGGTCGAGGGTCTGGTTCGTGAACGTGGTGAACCTGCTGTTGAGCGCGTCGAACCCCGGGGTGGAGATCGCGCCGCCCACCAGCGTGATCAACCGGTCGAACTGGCTGGACGCGCCCTTGACCAGGCCGGTCGTCGTGGGGAGCAACGTGTTGGCGACGGCAACGCCCTTGGTGAACGGGGCCATCACGTCACCGGCGAGCGAGTCGGACCATTCCTGGTAGTTGTTCTTGAGGATGCCGACGGCGATCGCCGCCTCACGCGTCGGCTGTGGCAGCTTCTCCAGCTGCCGCTGGTAGGCGACCTGCGCCTTGACGGCCGCCTGCGAGGTGGCCCCCGACTCTGCGACGGCCTCCTCCCACTTCTCCTGTGCATCGCGCGCCTCGCCGAGTGCGGAGATCTGCGGGCCCAGCGCGAGCGCGTAGACGCCGGCCGCCACCCCGACCGCACCCAACTGCCCAGCGACAGCAGCCGCCGAGCTCGCGAACCCCGCGGCCGCCGGGATCGCAGCCGGCAGGAGGCTGATGACGTTGGCCTTGAGGGAGTCGCCGAGTTTGCCGGACGCGTCCGACAGCGTGTCCATGCTGCGCCGGACGGTCTGCGACTGGTCGTCGACGGATCGCTGCGCATCGGCCAGCGACATGAACTGGCCCTGCAGGTTCCTCAAGTTGCCGTCGGCATCCGCCGTGATACCGGCCAGCCGCAGCCGCAGCCGGTCCGCGCTGTCCGCGGTGCCGTTCATGACCCGGCTCAGCTCGTCACGGCCGGCGAGGGTGAACGTCAGGCGCTCAGCCATGTCACCTCCTCAGCGTATTGCGACGTGGTGCTGTATCCACTGCACGGCCGACTCGAGTTCCTCGCGGGTGAGGCGGCAGATTTCCCAGGGCCGGATGTGCAGGTAGTGCGCGAGGAGCCACCGGTACTCGGTGATCAGTCCTCGGAGTCCCGGTGGCGGCGCGTCAAGTGGCCTTTTCCCAGGGCGTCGAGGCAGCGGTCGACGTCGTCCGGATCGACGGCCAGCTTCCGCAGGTGCGGGGTCACCACGTCGATCATGGAGTCCTCGGACTTGGCGAGGGCCTCGCGCATGATGTTGGTCAGCGCGTCGTCGATCTCGTCGCGCGTGATGCGCGCCTTGAGGCGCCTGCGCCACCCGGGGACATCGAACGTCCCGAACTCGAGGTCGGGTTCGTCGCGGCGGCGGACAACCCACAGGACGGCGCGCATCGCGGTGGGGTCCTGCGCCTGCAGCCGCGCCTCGATGGCCCGCCACGGGACGTCATCCATGGCCTCCTCGATGGCGGCGGCCTCGAGCGCCGACAGGTCGTCGGTGTTCACCCGCTGCTCGACTGTGCCGTCGTTCTGCGTGTAGCTGATGATCATGTGATTCCTGCTCTCACTGAAGGTCCCGGCGTACGTCGCCCAGGACTCGTTCGACCTCGGCCCGCATCCGCGGCACGCCGGCCTGCACCCTGCGCGTCCACCAACCGGCCTGCGAGCGCTGGTTCGCCCAGCGCCTGCGGTTACCGAACACGGGGTGCCGCAGCCGACCGGTCTGGTTGATCTGGCCCAGCACGTTCCTGGCCTTCGGCTCGATCCGGCTGCGATCGATCCAGACACGCGCGCCCGGGCTACTCGTCGTTCGCACTGAGAGCCGCACGCCACCGGCGAGCATCGGCCGGAACGGGCGTGTCGTCGGCGTGGGTCCGCCGCGGCCCATCTGCCCGTGCCTGTTCCGCTTGCGCCCCTCCGACTGCAGAGGCATCGTTCGCACCGCGCCCTGCAGCTCGCGGTGCAGGGGCTCGGCGGCGCGCCGGATCCGGCGCGTCATGTTCTGGCGGAGCCGTGCGCCGCCCGCCGCACGCATGCGGCGGGACAGCGTCACGAGTTGGCCGGTGCCCAGGATCTGTACCGAGCTGGCCATGGTCAGGCCGCCGGGATGGGCGCGTTCTCGCTGGGCTCGGACGTGATCGAGAACTGCGCCATGATCTGGGCGGCGCCGTCGAGTTCCCTCACCTTGGCCTGCGAGGTGACCTGTGCGGGGTAGACGTCGCAGGTCTGGCCCGGGACGTCGCCCTCGTCCATCCACACGACGAACCCGCGAGCCTCGCGGGGCAGCAGCGTGCGAACGTCCTGGCCCCCCTTGTCCGCCCAGAACGTGAGGCTGGAGTCGGCGGCGGTGATCTCGCCGCCGACCGTCGGTGTGAAACGGCTGCCGAGGGCGGGCGTGGGCACGGTGGCGGATGTGGTCTGCCATCCCGCCATGGCGCCCGTCTCGCCCTCGAGCGCCGTCCCGGCGTTGATCTCGGGCCGGGTCGGTGCCGCCTTGTTGGCTATGGCGGGCAGCCACAGCACCTTGGTCGTTCCGCGGCGGTAGTAGCGGGTTGCAGGGTTGATCGGCGTGGCCATCAGCTCTCGTCCTCTCGCGTGGTCTGCCGACGGCGCCTGGCCGTGGGCTTGGGTTCCTGCGGCAGGTCCTCAGCGACCTGCCATCCCGCCGCCTGGTGATGCGGCACGGACAGCTCATCCACCTCGATCGGCTGCTCCGGCAGATCGGGGTGCGTCATCCTCACGGCGGCCATCAGACCGGCACCCGGACGACGGCGACCTCGAGCGAGGTGACGGCGTCGTAGGTGATGGACGCCCGCCCCGTCGACGGGTTGCGGTAGTCCTGGTTGACCGGGATGCCGACGACGGCGCCGGCCGCCACCGGGATCGGCCGGTCGGCGATCGCCAGCCCGTTGACGGTGCCCGGCGTCACCATCGTCACCGTGTGCTCGCTGGCGTCGCCGTTCTTGACGAGCAGCAGCACACCGGCGCCGGTCTGGCAGGTGTCCCCGCCCCCCGCCGCCGCGGTGTATGCGATGGCGCCGCCCGTAAGCGGCATCACCGCGGTGGTCAATGCGGCCATGCTTCCTCCCTAAATGAATCCACGGCCGGCGACGGTCAGCAGCAGCCGAGCCGACGCGCCCTGGTCTGTCTGGTCCTGCACCAGCCGCGTCGCCCCGACGCTGGCCTCGAGCTCGGCCAGGCCCAGGCTCGGGCTGGCGTGCAGCCACGCCACGACGCGGCCGCCGATCTCGTACGCCCGCTTTCGTGCGGCGACGATGTCCGTGTCGCCGCGGTTGGAGATCGCCGCCACGGTGATCTGGAACTGCTCCTCCCGGCGGGTACCGAGGCCGACGTATTCGGCGACGGACTGCGCCGCTTCGAAATCGCCGGTCGGGTCGCCGTCGAATCCGACGACCAGCCAGTCCTCGGCTGCCGTGTCGGACACTTCCGGACCGTCCGCAACGGTCACGTCCACCAACTCGGGGTCCGTCTTGCCGAGCTGGACAAGGGTCTCGATGACCTCGGGAATGCGGGAGTCCATCTATGCCAGTCCTGGTCCTTGGTCGTCCGGGGCGAGCAGCTGCATGGCCCGGTTGGGGATCGCGTAGCCGAGACCGGGGATCGACTCGGTCACGCTGTAGTCGTCACCGCCGCCAGCGAGGGCGCCGCCACGGGACGGCCGCTGGGTGCGCCACAGGTGCTGCAGGATGATGCGTCCGGCGCCCGTGATGTTGTCGGGGATGACCGGCCGCCCTGCGGTGTACGTGGCGCGCAGCGGCCCGCGCAGCAGGCCGCCGTCCTTGCGGGTGACGATGCCGGCCACGCTGTCGACGTTGAGCCGGTCGGGGTCGTAGGTGGTGCCGCCGTCGAGGAGCGGCACCAGGGCGGTCACGGCCAGGACCGGCCGCTGCCGCAGGGCGAGGGACTGCGCCCCGCCCATGTGGTGGTCCTCGGTCACCGGCCGGACGACGACCGGGCCGGTGAAAATTTCGACGGCCCGGGTCGTGACGTTGATCCAGTAGCGGAGTTCGTCGTCCTCGCGCGTGTTCTTGAGGTTGACGTGCTCGCGGCCGTCGGCGAGGGAGAACAGCGCCGGCGACTGCTCGGGCCGCACGTCGAGGACGTCGGTGTAGGCGTGCGCCGGGCCGGTGAACTGCCAGCGGACGGTGTGCCGTCCGGGCTGCTCGGTGACGTAGTCGGCGCGGTAGGTGCCCGGGGTGGTGGTCTCCACCGCGGCCGGGGTGGCGGTGCTGCCGTCGGGCAGTGTCACCGTCACCACGGCGGTGGCCGCGGTGGTGGCCGTGCCGTCCGGGTCCCGGCACTGTGCGGTCATGCGCGCGGTGGCGCCGAGGTCGTACGGCACGGCTCACCCCCCTCCGGTCAGCGGGTCTCGACGACGTCGCCGCGGCCGCCGCCTCGGGAGGCCTCGGCCGCCCGCTCGGTGGCCTGGTCGTTGGCCTGGGCGCGTTCGAGGATCGAACCGCGCTGGCCGACGATGCCCTTACGCGGCTCCTCGGCGTTCTCTTCCAGCTGCAGCACGCGCATGGCCTCCTCCTCGCCCACGCCGTCGAGGTACGCGACGACGTCCTTGACGTTGTGGTCGGCGGGGTTGAACAGGTCGGGGTCGTCGTCCCCGTCGCCGGGGTCGTCGGGGTCGGCCGGCGGCGGGTCGTCGTCAGCCGGTGTCGGGGGGGCAGGGGTGACCGGGGTGGGCGGCGCCTGGTCGGCGAACTCGGCCCGGATGCCGTCGGCCCACTTGGCGGCCTCCTCGTCGGGCAGGTCGACCAGGTCGCCGGGCGCCCACGAGAAGTCCAGGCCGCCGATGGCCTGCAGTACGCGGATGGTGGCCATCAGCCTCGCTCCACCGGGCCACGGCGCGCGTTGGACAGCACGACGGCCGCCGAGTAAACACCGCCGGTCGTCGCGCCGGACACGGCCACGGCGACGCGCAGGTAGCGCGCGGCACCGGTGTAGCCGATCTCGTAGACGACGTCGTCGGTGCTGGACGTCACCGCGGGCTCGGCGCCCTGCAGGTCGGCATCCGCGGCCGCCGCCCAGCTGCTGCCGTCGGCCGACTCCTGCACGGTGAAGGTGTGCGTTCCGTCGGTGACGACACCGGTGTCGATGACGACCACGGCGTCCTGGTAGCGGGCGCCGCCGGCGGCACGGTCGACGGTCGTGCCGTTCGCCGCCGCGGTGCGCGCGGCCGGTGCGAGCGTCCGCCGCACCAGCGCGTTGTCGTACGGGTTCAGAGGCATGTCTGTCCCTTCTGGGGGTGAGCCGCCCGGGGCCACGGCGTGCGCGGCCCCGGGTGGGGAGGCGGGGTCAGGACGCGGCGTGCTGGTACGCGGCGATCGCGGAGGCGTCGTCGACCATGCCGTCGAGCTCGGCGTAGCCGAAGAAGCCACTCTGCAGGTAGTCGGCGTAGCGCTCGTTGAGGCGGATCGTGGTGACGTTCTGCACCTGGCGGACGATGTAGCCGGCCTGGAAGTCACCGAACACGATGCTCTTGGCGCCCGCGGCCGGGACCGGCATCTTGTTGTCGACCGTGTACCCGTAGCCGTTGAGCGTGGCGGTGAAGCCAGGGGCCGGGACCGGAACCCACAGGGGCCGCTGGTCGCCGTCCTTGAGCTTGCGCAGCACCTTGAGCGTGGCGTCGTTCATGAGCCACTGGCACTGGGGCCCGCGGTAGGCGGGGTCGATGGTGTGCTCGAGGTCGACCAGGTCGTCGAAGATGACCGAGGTGGTCTGACCGGCGGCGCCGGTCTTCCCGGTGCGGACCTGCGTGATCAGGCCTTCGGGCTGCTTCACGCCGGACCCGGTGATCAGGTAGCCCGCGGCCGAGCGGCCGATGCGCTCGCCGAGCTTCCGCGGCAGCCACGACTCGACGTCGAACGCGCTGTCGCGCATCAGCTTCCAGGACATCTTGACCAGCTTCGACGTGAACATGTAGGCGTCGAGCTCGCGCCTGCCCACGGTGATGTCCGTCTCGGGAACCGGCTGGTTCTCGGCGAGTAGGGCGCCTTCGTTGTTCGTGTCGTCGTTGGTCGGCCACCACAGGCCGCCGCCGTCCGCGGTGCTGATCACCTGGCAGATGTTGAGCAGACCGCCGTAGGCCTTCATCGTCTCGGTCATCGTGGCGCGGAAGGTGTCCGGCACCAGGTAGCCGCCCATGGTGTCCGGGGTGGTGCCCATGGCGCGCTGGCTCAGCTGGTTGAACCCACCCTGCAGCAGCTGCCGCTGCTCGGTCTGCAGGCCCTCCATGCCCCACCGCAGGTACAGGCCGAACGCCTCGGCGTACCGGGCGGCGTCGGCCTCCTCGTCGTCGCCGCGGTCCGTGGTCGTGACGATCTGGTTGCGGTCGACGCTGCCGAGCTGGGCCATCCGCTCGAGGCGCTCGAGGTCGTTGGACACCTCGGTCAGCCGCGTCTCGGCCTGGTCCCAGTTGGTCCGCTCCTCGGCGGACAGGTCGCGGCCTGCCTCCTCGGCACCGTTCATGATCTCCTGCATGCGGTGCCACAGGGTGTTCTGCTCGTCGACCAGGCGCTGGCGCTGGGTCAGGGTCTCAGTGGGCATGGGTTGTGCTCCCCTCTCAGGGCATGACGAACCTCCGGCGCACGGGCCAGGGTTCGCGGGTTCGGGTGGGTCAGCGGGCCAGCCGGAAGCGTGCGGCCAGGGCCTGCATCCTGCGGTCGACCGAGGTACGTGACAGCCGAGTGGCATCCGCCGGCTCGGTGTCGGTGTCGGTGCCGCGAGTGGACTCACCCGGCTCGCGGTCGATCGTCTGCAGCAGCTCGAGCAGCTCGGGCCGGTACTGCGCCCGCTGCTCGATCGCGGCGCTGTCGCCGCGGCGTACGAGGGCCGTGGCCACGGCCCGCAGGCCTGCCTCGGTGTCGTCGTACGCGGGGAACGTGACGGCGGAAACCTCGAACAGGCGGACCTCGCGCAGGATCCGCAGCTCGGCCTGCACCTTGTCGCCGTCCTTGGTCTCGACGTCGATCAGCTGCCAGTCGTCCTTGACGACCTGGAAGCCGAAACTCATGCCGGTGATGTTCCTGTTCCGGACGTTGGCCTTGAGGTCGTTGACGTACGACAGGCCGGTGTCGAGGGCCGAGTCGACGGCCAGGCCCTTGGTGTCCTCGGCCAGCTCGAGGCTGCCGGCCGACACCCGGGACACGACGTAGTAGGTGTCGTGGTCGATCAGCATCCGAGGGTCGCCCTCGCTGACCGTCTTGGCGAACGCGCCCGGGGCGACCTCCTCGTAGAAGCCCCAGCGCAACGGGTTGCCGATGCTGGTACGGGAGTTGAACACGCTGGCGTAGCCGTTGAACCGCTCGCCGCCGTCGTCGCCGTCCGCACGGATACTCAGGCCCGCCGTGGACAGCGGCAGACGGCGGCGCTCCTCAGTCGTCGTCCTCGTCAGGGTCATCAGGGCCTTCCTCCGGCTCGGTGGGATCGGTCGGGTCGGGCTCCTCGCCCACGGTGAGCAGCCGCTGCGCCTCGGCGAGCAGCTCAGCCGCACGCACAGCCGCCGGCAGCCGGCCATCGGCCGACAGCAGGCGGATCGTCTCCCGGGCGCGCGCCGCGGCCGGCTCCTCCCGGGCGAGGGGGTTGACGCCGAGCGGCGCCATGTAGGTGGGCTGCAGGTGGACGTCGCCACCCTTGCCCGCGGGCAGCGGCGGCAGCTCCTCGTACCCGCGGATGTCGTCCGCGGAGAAGGCGCCGACGTCGCGCATCGCCCGGTAGAACGTGGCCCTGGCGCTCGAGTCGCCGCGCAGCAGGCCTTGCACGCTGTACTTGGCGTACTGGCTGCCGAGGAGTAGTTCCTTGGTGATGCGCTGCTCGGTCGGCGCCAGCCACGTGGGGCCGAGGTCGAACACGACCCAGGCGCCGGCCTGCTGCTCGAGGCCTGTCCCCCACGACGTGCTCTTGGCGGTCTCCATCAGCAGGAACAGCGGCACCCCGAACATGCGCGCGATCTCGGTGTTCTGGAACTCGCGGCTCTCGAGGAACTGCGCATCCTTGTACGGCATGGTGACCGTCTGGAAGGACAGGCCGGAGTCGAGGACGGCGACTTCCTGGCTGTTGCGCCAGCCGCCCATCTTGGCCGCCCACCGCTTCTTGACCGCGTCGGCCTGGTCCGGCTGCAGCCGCTGCTCGGTCTGCAGGACGCCCGCCATGATGTTGCCCTTGCCGAACAGCCGGGCCGCGGTCTTCTCGGCGGACTGCGCCAGGCCGATACCCTCGGCCGCCAGCCGCACCGGCGAGCAGCCGGTCATCCCGTCGTAGCCGAGGCCCGGGATGTGCAGGACCTCGCGCGGCGTCATGGCGTGCGTGGTGCCCCAGTCGTCGGTGACCTCGAAGACTTTCCCGGACGGCAGCAGGTCGTCGGGCTTCACCTTCCCGACCCGGACCCGGTCCGGCATGAGCGGCCACAGCTCGACGACGACCCCGGCCCGGTTCCGCACCTTCTGCAGGTACCCGTTGCCCCACAGGACGCGGTGCACGTACTGCAGACGCCACAGCTCGAGCGGCGTCATCTCCGGGTGGGGGTCGGCCAGTAGCGGCGCCTTGGTCCGGTCCCTGGTGCCCGGCACGTAGGTGTGCAGCGGCAGATGCGCGGACACCCCGGCGATCAGGGCGACCGACCGCCACACCGCCGGCATGTGCAGCGACGACCGTTCGGTCACCGACGTCCCCGACTCGTTCGGCACCGCGCCGAGGTACTCGGCGACCGCCTCCGATGTCAGAGGCTGCGCCGGGTTCTCGAGGCTGCGCTGCTCGAACAGACCGAACAGACTCATCCCTCAGCCCCCTTCCTGTGCCGCTGTACGGGCGCCTGGCGGGTCATCTCCCGCTCGGTGGCCACAGCCCCCAGCACCCCGCCCACCATCAGCGCAGCGGGCACATGGAGCATCCCGACCCCCGCCAGGAACAGGACGACGAACGCCACCTCGAGCGCCAACAGCACCTGGTGCCGTGACCAGCTCGTGATCTTCACCATACGTTCGGCGCCTCCTCCGGCTCGACGTCGTGGTACATCTCCCAGCCCCACACCGCGTAGGTGCCGGACACCAGCGGGCTCACGTCCACGCCGTCGCTCCTGCGCGCCCACAGCCACGCGTCGCCCACCTCGCGCTTCTTGGCGCCGGCGAGCGCGGCAGCCAGGGGCGCCTGCCCGAGGTGCCGCAGCCTGCCCTCGTGGACCCGGTCGTAGAACTGCGCCGCCGCCTGCGTGAGCTGCCGCACCTTCGGAGAGACCACCCGCTCGGACCGGTCCTCGCGGTTCGGGTCGTCCTCGTAGGTCAGGGCCTTACGGATGGCCGGCGCCAGTGACCCGGCCGGGCCGCCCTCGTCGATGACCCACGCGCACGGGTTCCACCGCTGGTCACGCTCCGTGACCCAGTCGACGACCCAGTCCGTACCGGGCTGGTGCGCGACGACCTCGACGTGCACCTCGCCGTCGGCGGACTCGCTGGCCACGGAGATGGCCGTCCATGTCCGCTCGGGCGTGGTCTCGATGGAGAACGCCACCGGGTCCATCGGCCGCGACCCGCGGTCCTCGAGGGCCTCCCACGCAGCCTTCGCGATGACCTGCCACGTCTCGTCCGTGACCTCGGGGTAGTCACCCACCCCGAGCCGCTCACGGTCGAACAGGTCCGCCCGCATGCCGCGCATCTCGCGCAGCACGTACGACGTCCGGATCCGGATGCCGAGGGCCGGGTTCGCCCTGGCGAACGACGGCTCGACGTCACGGTCGTCGTGCTGGTCGCAGACCAGGCGGCCCTCGTAATCCCTCGGGCACTCCTTGATGTGGCCGTCGATGGAGTACTCGAGGTACGTCAGCGACGGGTCCGGGTCGCCCTCCTGCAGGGCCCGGGCGCGCAGCAGCGCCAGCTGCTCGCTCTCCTCGCCGAGGCCGGCGCTGCCGGTGAACAGCAGCTGGGGGTTGTGGCGGGCGGACAGCACCGGCATGAGCGCGCCGATGGGCGCGGCCCGTAGCTTCATGGCCTCGTCCATGATGACCAGGTCGCCGGAGAACCCGCGGCCGGAGTCGCCGCCGCGGGCCAGGAAGCGGATGCGGGCCCCGTTGAAGAACGTGAACCCCTCCTCGCCGTGGCTGCGGCGCACGTTCTTGACGCGGCGGCTCAGCGAGTAGGAGCCCTCGATCAGCTGGTCCAGGCGCAGGAACGACTCCTGCGCGGTGTTGAACTGGTGCGCGGTGTGGATGATCAGCCGGTCACCGAACAGGATCACGCCGCCGAGCTGCCGGGCCTCGAGGAATCCGCCCTTGCCGTTCTGCCTGGCCACGTTGAGGACGACGTCGAGAGACGTCCACAGACCCTCGCTGTCCTCCTCGAGCGAGTGGTGCAGGGCGAGCTGTTGCCACGGATCGAGGTGCAGGCCGGCGTCCTCGGCGAGCTCGATGCACTCCTGCCCGGCGGGCGAACGGAAGTCGAGCGCATCCCGGTCCTCGATGCCGTCCCACCGGCCGGTGCCGACGCGCCGGCGCCAGGGCACGGACAGGATCCGGGGGGTCTGGCAGCCGATCATTGGGCGCCTCTGGCGGCGACTCGGGCGCGTTTCTCATCACGCCGCTTGGCGACCTCGTCGTGCTTGTCGCCCCGTTCCTGCGGGGGAGCGGCCGCGACGACGACGGCCATGGCCTGCCGCAGCTCGCGGGCGGCGGTGGCGGCTGCTCGAGGGTCGTTGGCCGAGTCGATCTCGGCGGCCAGGCGCAGCGCGGCCGCGGCCAGGGCGTGGCCGGTCGGGTCGATGCCGAGGTCGTCGAGCTGGGCGGTGGTCGCCGCGGCGACGGCGCCGCGGCGCAGCCGTCGCTTCGGAGCGTCACCCATCGGACATCACCCCCCGTAACCGGACAGCCAGTCACAGACCGTGACGAGGGATTGGTAACAGAATGTAACCGCACAAGCAGTTACAGAGCGTCACTAATACACTCGAACTCGGTTCGGGGGCATTAGGAGCAACGGCGCGGGGAGAGAACCGGGCGACAAGGGCGTTTGGGTCGCCCGCTTGATCGCTGAACTTTGGACCCACTCCCCACCCCCAGCATGATCATCGGGCGCGCGAAGCCTCATTCGATGATCGTTTGGCGGCGCTTCGGCGTCGCCGGCGCGGGCACGCCGCGGGCGGTGGCGCAGGGTCACCAGGACCGTGACGCCTGGGTGGTGACGGGGCGTGACCCGCCCTTGCGGTAGTCCCGGTACCAGCGGGTGACCACGCGGTCCATGCCGTTCGAGCGCATCGCTCGCACGCGCTCGCGCACCACGTCTTCGCCTGGGTCGACGACCACGATCTCGGCACCGAGCTGCTGGTAGCGGGCGCGCACCTTGGGGCTGGGCATGGTGTGGATCAGGTAGACGTCCACCTCGTCGAGGTGCTTGACCGCCTCGTCGATGGCCGCGTACCGCGCGCGCAGCGCGACCTTGCTGGCGATCGGGTCATGGTTCCACTGGGGCGCGCCCGGGCCGGTGAGCGCCAGGGTGATGCGGTCGAGGTCGATGACGATGTCCCGCGCGGTGGCGTGCGCGGTGATCCACGTGCTCTTGCCGCTGGCCGGCGGGCCGGTGATGACGTACAGCACGCTGCGTCACCCTCGGTGGAAGCGGCCGACGATGTTCGGGTTGGCGAGGGTGTCGGTGAGGCTGGCCCGGTCGTCGTCCGTGCCGCGGACCTCGAGCACGTTCGTGACGGGCAGCTCGCCATCGGCCAGGCCGCGGGCCACGCGAGCCCACATCTCGGCGAGGCGCAGGGACTCGGTGGACCGTACGCCGTGGAACTGGGCCAGGCGGCGCTCCTCGGCCATGCGATCGCGCTGCCATGCGCTGTCGTGCTGCTGGCGGGCGCGGGCGTCGTCCTCGTGCTGGATCGCCTGACCGTACTCGGCGCTGGCGCGTTCGGCCCAGCCGAAGGCCTGAGCCTGGGCACGGCGGTGCTGCTCGACGCGCCACGCTCCGTAGCCCTGTTCGGTGTCGCTCATGGTCACCATCTCCTCGATGCTCGGGCCTGAGGCTGGGTGATGCGGTTGCCTCGGGCTGAGTTGCAGCGGCGGTGTGCGCTGCGGGCGTTGGTGGGGTCGAGGAGGTCGCCGCCCTTGGTGAGGGGTTGGGCGTGGTCGAGGGTGAAGGCCCAGGCGCTGCGTTGGGCGGCGTAGCTGGTGAGGCTGTAGTCGATGTCGTGGCCGCAGATCCAGCAGGGCAGGTGGAGGGCGCGTTGCTGGATGGTGAGTCGGCGGTAGGGGCGCCCGTTGCGGGGGTTGCCGGCCACGGGCGCCACCTCCCGGGGGTTAGGGCTGGGCGTTCTCGGAGGCCTCGTCGATGAGGTCCTGCAGGGCATCGCGGTTGGCCTGGTTGCGCTGCTGCAGGGCGTCCATGTACATCTCGGCGCTCTGGCCGGGCACCTGCTCGCAGACGTCCGGCTCGTCCTCGGCGCTGGCTTGCTCGTCGCCCTGCAGGAGTTCGGCCCAGGCGTCGACGCAGGCCTGCCGGGCGGCAGCAGTGTCGACGGTCTGGGTGGCGGTGACGGTGGGCTCGCTGGGCTTGTCGTTGCTGCTGTCGCTGCTGCAGCCGGCGGTGAGCGCGGCGAGGGCGAGCAGGACGGCGGTGGCGGCGGTACGGGTGCGCATGGTCCCCCCAAGGACACGGCGGTATGTGGGGCGCATCATGCCGTGGCGTGGGGGTGGCGTGGGGTGGTGTGGCTGTTTCGTGACGTGTGTCCCGCTGCCCGGTCCCTTCCCTGCCCGTGGCGTTGGGGCGCCGGCGGGCGGGGGCTGCCCGCCGGGCAGCGGGTGCTTATGGGGTGGGGATGTCGACGAGGCGCAGGGCGCGGGCGCGGGTGGCGCGTTCGGCGCGGGCGAGGTCGGTGAGGGTGTAGAGGGGGTGGCCGCGGTGGTCGATGCCTGCGCGGGGGAGGTGACCGCGGGATGCCCATTGGCGGATGGCCCCGGGGGTGACGGCCGCGGCGCCGGCGGAGACGAGGCGGCGCCAGACGGTGGCGCGCTGGGCGGCCTGGCCGGTGGTGAGGAGGTCGATGGGGCACCTCCCGGAGCATGCGTCAGCCCCGGGCGTGGGGGCTCCGGGGCCGGGGTGGCTGTGGGCACAGGTGTGCTACTGGCAAGAGTGTGACGCTGCGTGGCGATCTTGTCCAGCGGGGACGCGCGCGGCCCGCCCTGGCCCCGTGTTCGGGCGGGGTCAGGACGGGCCGTGTGAAGCGTCGACCGGGACTGTCGAGTGCTGCAGGGGCAGTGTGGCACAGGGCAGTGACAGCTACGGTCGCCACTCCTCGCGGTACGCCGGGTGGTCGGCGTACGGCAGGGCGAGGAGCTTGAGGACGTCCAGGCCCCATGGCCGGCCCTCGCCCGGGATGAACTGGCGCTCGGTGTCGTGAAGACCGGTGGTCTCGACGAGGGGCGGTTCGCACAGCGCGATGGTGCGCCGCTTGGCTTCGACCTCTCGCAGCACCCGCGCCGGATCATGAACGTGCATGAACGCGCCGTAGTGAGGCAGCACTCCCGTCGCGAGCGTGTTCCCGTTTCCGAAGTCCCGGATCTCCTTGACGCAGCCGTCGTACTCCCAGTTCAGGAACAGGGGATGCGTCTGCCGCGCGGTCCGCTCGTCCTCGTCCAGCCGGTCGCGTAGGAACTGCACCAGATCGTCCATGGCGTTCATCCTGCCGCAACCGTCTGCAGGATGTGGGCGGCGTGGGCGTCGTACGCGTTCGGTTCGAGGTGGTGGCCGCAGGCGTCGCAGGTGATGCCCCATCGGCCGTCGACGGTGATGAGGGCGAACGCCTCGCAGTCGGGGCAGGGGGCGGCGCGGGGGGTTATGCGGGGGCTGGTGTGGGTGAGGGCGCGCAGGCGGTGGACGAGGTGGTCCAGGGCGCGGTGGTAGTCGGCGGCCGCGGCCAGGGTGAGGGTGAACGGGAGGTAGGCGCGGTGCCAGGCGCACCAGCCGGTGATGCTCTCGCCGTGGCGGGGCCGGGCCTGGGCGCAGGGCTGGATGCGGGCGGTGCCGTGGCGGTCGCGGGTGGCGGCGGGGTAGTGGTAGGCGATGTGGCCGGCCCAGGCGCCGAGGAGGACTGCGATGGGGATGGTGCCGTCGTCGTCGAGGCTGGTGGGGTCGGCGTGGCCGGGTCCGAGGAGGGTGAGGACGCGGAGGTCGACGGGGGCGGGTGCGTGGGCGCGGCCGGTGCCGCCGAGGCGGCCCTGGGCCGGTCCGCCGCCGGGGGCGACGAACTCTTCCTCGAGGAGGCGGGCCTGGGCGGGGATCTCGGCGAGCCAGCCGCGGAGCTCGTCGGCGTGACGGGGGCAGATGCGGCTGCCGTCGGCTGCGTCGCGCGGGCACAGGGTGCAGGCGGTGGTCACTGGTCCGGCCCTCCTCGTGGGCGGGTCAGGCCGAGCCGTTTCTTGATCGCGTAGACGCTGCTGCGCCCGGCCAGTCCCACGCGGGCGGCGATCTCCGTCTCAGTGGCGCGGGCCCAGTACAGGCGGGAGACCGCGGCTTCCCGCTCGGCGACGGTGAGGCGGCGGCCCGGGGGCTGTCCGGCGACGACTCGGCCGACGACGGCCTCCTCGATGGCCTGGCCGGGTGTGACGTTGGGGTCTCCGGTGATCTGCCACCGCTGGTAGTGGAGGCGGCAGTAGCCCTGAGCGTCGCGCGGCTGATGGCATCCGGTGACCGTGCAGTCCGGGGGTGTACGCGCGGTCATCGCTGGGCCTTCCGCAGCAGGGCGAACAGGTTTTCGATTTCGTCGGGGGTGAGGCGGTCCCACTCGCCGAGGGCGTAGCGGAGCCGTACGTCGATCTGTGCGGCGACGGCTGCCTCGGTCCAGTGCTGGGCCATCTGCCGGGCTTCGTCGGGGCTGAGCTGGCCGGCCTGTGAGCCGCGGCTGATGTGGACGTAGGGCTGGCGGGTCTTGTAGCCGGCGACGGCATGGACGCGCAGGGCGGCCGGGGTGGGCGGCAGGGGGCGGCGGGCTCGGATGTCCTTGACTATGTGGCCGGCGGTCTGCTCGTCAGCGCGGAGGTCCTCGCAGACCCAGCCGAGGACGGCGATGTCGGTCTCGGCGTGGGCGGCGGCCGCGACCAGGTCGCGGGCGGTGGCCAGGGTCGCGGCGGGGGTGAGGAGCGCCTGCACGGTGGGTCCCCACACGAGGAGGCAGGCTGCGGCGCCGTTGTCGGCGGTGGCCGACCGGATCGTGCAGACGTTCGGGTCGATGGGCTCGGGCATGGGGTGGGTCTCCCGTCGGTGGCAGGCGGTCACTTGTACTGGCGGGTAGGGGTGAGGGCTCGCGCGCCTGCGATCGCGCGCGCGTGATCGCAGGCGCGTACCCGCGCGCGAGGCGTGGGTCAGTGTTCGGCGGGGGGCAGGGCGTTGATGGCCTGGCAGACGTCGAGGTCGCTGGGGGGCGGCTCGGGGGTGGTGTCTGCCTGTTGGGCGCGGGTGTGGGCTCGGCGGGTGCGCCAGGCGTCGTAGTGGTCGATGAGGGTGGAGACGATGGTGTAGAGGCCGAGGGCGAGGGCGATGACGGCGATGAGGCCGAGGAGGGCGGCGAGGCCTCCGAGGATGCCGAGGGTGGTGGCCTGGTTGGGGGTCATGTGCGGTCCTGGCGGTGCTCGTTGAGTTCGTCGGCGGTTTCCCGGGCCATGAGGATGGCGGCGAGGCCGCCGGCGACGGCCCAGAACCAGTCGTCGCGGATGGTGGCGATGATGCCGCCGGCGGTGCAGGCGAGGGCGAGCACCGTGGTGAAGGCGATGCTGGCGATGCTGGGCGTGCGGGTGGGCGGGGCGGGGGCGTCGGTCCACCAGGTGGCGCCGGTGGCGTCTTTGTGGACGGGGCCGTTGTGCCCGTCGCGCAGGGTGCAGGGGCCGAGGGTGCTGTATGGGGTGGTGTGGGAGGCCTCGCAGGCGGGTGGGGGCATGGGCGTCGTCCCGGTGTCGGGGGCTATGGAGCCGGAGTTGATGAGGTGGGTCTCGACGGTCTGGGCGACCTCCATGAAGTCGAAGTCGGCGAGGGGGTCGGTGGTGATCCACCAGTGTTCGAGGGCGGCCGCGATGACGGCCTGGTGTGTGCTGGGCTGGCTGGTCATCGCTGCTGCTGTCTCCTGAACTGTTGGCGGATGGTGCGGTCGGTCTGGTGGGCGCCGGCGATGCAGGCGGGTTGGTCGCAGGTGGGTCTGCGCCGGACGCTGCCGTCGGGGTCGCGGCCGTAGTGCTTGCGGAAGGCGATGTGCCGGGCGTTGTAGTTGCGGCCGGAGGCGATCAGTAGGAGGCCTCGGCCGTTGCGGGGGCCGGTCCACAGGACGTGGCCGCCGTCGGCCGGGACGGTGTGTCGGGCGTAGGCCTGGGCGAGGGTGAGGCGGGTGTTGGCCCCGCGGTCGCGTTCGGGTAGGGGAATCTTCAGCTCGCGGCGCAGGCGGACGATGTGGTTGGGGCTGATGCGGGTCGTGTCGTAGATCTCTTGGGCGGTGGCTCCGGTCAGGAGCATGGCGATGACGGTTACTTCGAGGGCGTCGAGTTCGGCGCGGGTGCGTTTGGCCCGTCCGGGCCGTGTGGGGATGCGGCGGTCGTCGCGGACGCGGCGGGCGGTGCCGTAGCGGACGTGTAGCTGCTGCTGGACTTCCTGATAGGTGGCGCCGGCCTCGAGCAGGGCGGCGATCTGGTCGTCGCGGGTCATCGCTGCCACCTGACGGGGCGTACGCCGGTGCGGGCGCGGCCGGGGGTGCGCCGTCGGGCGGCGGCCGCGCGGGCCTGGGCGGTGGGGCAGGAGGCGAAGTGGGGGCGGCGCAGGACCTCGCGCTGCTCGACGGCGGGGCGGGCCTTGGACAGTTGGCGTGTCCAGTAGGTGCCTTCGGTGTCGACGCGGACGGCCTGGTTGCCGGTGGTGTCCTCGGCGGGGTCGACGGCGAGCGGCTTGCGGTTGGCGTCGGTGAGGCACCACAGGACGCGGGCCAGGCAGTGGGGGCAGGTGCCGGGGCCGTTGGAGGCGGGCGGGCTCGGTGTCGGGTACGGCATCGCAGGGTGGTTCCTCTCGGGTCAGGCGGGTCTGCAGGTGGTGTTGGTGTGGGGATGCGGTGGGTGGGCGCCGCGGCGGCGGTCGGCCTCGAGCTCGGCGCAGGCCTTGCAGGGGGCTCCGGTGTAGCGCTGGAAGCCAAGGACGCAGTCGGTGGTGCCGCAGCGTCCGGGGCGTACGGGCAGGGCTGCACCGAGGATCCAGCGGCCGGGGTCGCGGATGTCTTCGGTGGGTGTCCAGGCTCGGAGGCGCTGTAGCTGGTCGTGGATGTCTTCGGCGGGCACGCCGGCCTCGAGCTGGCGGCCGATCTCGCGGCCGATGCGGCGGGCCAGGTACGGGCTCACGTCGGGCAGGAGGTCGAGCACCGGGCCGAGGACCGCCCACAGCCGGGGGCTGAGGGTGAGCTGCGGTCCGTTGTACGGGGTCCGCGGGGCGGGCAGGAACGTCGCGGGCGGCCGGTTACCGGGAGTATCCACAGGGGCGGGCACCCACTTACGGTCATCTCGCCTACGGCGGAAAGCCCCACCCACCTCCGTGATGCTCTCGTCAGTCAGTCCAGCGTCTTCCTTAGTCGCGAGGGATCCGCCGTTCGTGTCCGCACCCGATCCGCCATTTGTGTCCGGTCGCGCGGGGTTGGCGGTCACGGGGCGCAGGGGGTGGTCGTGGACCTCGTAGGTGTGGCGGCCGTGGGCGCCGGCGCGGCGGTGGACGGTGACCCAGCCGAGGGCCTCGAGTTCGTCGGTCATGCGGCGTGCCGAGCGCTCGGTGACGCCCAGGAGGTCGGCGAGCTCGGCGGCCGTCACCGGGGTGGTGGTCGCCGTGGCGTAGGTGAGCGCGCAGTACAGGATGAACAGGGGGTAGCGCAGCGTCTTGGCCGCGCCGACGGGGACGTAGGCGAAGTGCTCGCCGCGGCCGGCCGGGCGGGTCCACCGCTCGGCCGTCTCGCCGTCGCCGCCGGCGTCGGTGTGGCGGACCGTGGTCAGCTCCGGCATACCGTCCGGGCCCGGGGCCGACAGCTCGGCCAGGTACCGCTCGGCGGTGCGTTTGGCGTCGCCCATGTAGCGGGCGAGGGTGAGCACTCCGGCGCGGCACCGCTCGGACCGCTGCGCCAGGGCGGCGATCTGGGTCCAGTACGCGGCCGCGCCCGGCGAGTAGGCGCCGCTCCCCCATACGCGCTTGGGGACCTTGACCTTCTGCCGGTGCCAGGGCGGCAGTGGCTGCTCTGCCATGGCAGCACCACCGGCCCCGCCACACAGGTGGCGGGGCTCAGCGGCGGCGGGCAGAGCGGTCATGGTGTCCTATGTCGTGTGCGGAAGCGTCGGGTCCTGGCGGCCGGACCGGTGCCAGGGGCTGTGTCGGTCGCAGTGCCAGCCGGACGGGTACAGCCGGGCCCGGGTCAGGGAGTGCCAGCCGGTCAGGGCCTGGCACTCCGGCGGCCGCCGAAGCGGGCCGTAGGGGAGGGCCGGCCGCCCCGGCTGGGGGGAGTGCGGGGCGGCCGGCCCGGTCATGAAGCCGGCCGGTCGGCCAGCTGGGCGGCGGGCCGCAGCGTCATGCCGGTGATGAGGACCGGCCGCCCCGCCTCGAGCTCGCCGAGGGCCAGGGCCTGCTTGTAGGCGTACGCGAAGGCGGTGACCGCCTGGTGCACCAGCGCCTCGGCCTGCTGGTCGGTCTGCGCCAGGATCGCGAGGTCCCGGCGCAGTGCGCGCCACTGGCTCACGTCGATCCCGGCCAGCGGCTCAGCCACCCGGCGCGGCAGTGGCGCAGGCTGCGCCACCCCGGGAGCCGGGTCCTCGTCCGGTGGCGCAGCCTCGGCCGTCTCTGGCGTGCTGACCTGCGGCGCAGTCTGCGCCATCATGTCCGCACCCGATGCGCCGGCCCGGCCGGGAGACGGCGCAGACTGCGCCGCCCCCTCCTCGATGGCCTCCAAGTCGCGGCGCACCGTGTCCTTGGAGATCCCCAGCTTCTGCGCCATGTCGCGGTGGCTCAGCTCCGGCTCGGCCTGGCGCAGTTGCGCCACCCGGGCGCGGCGCAGATCCCGCGCCGTCGCCGGCGTCACCGTGCGCCACCGATGTGGACGGGGCGGCCGTCGCGGACGAGGGTGAGCCGGTGCGGTCCGGCCTCGAACCAGAGTTCCATCAGCGGGTCCGGGTCGTCCTCGACGGCGTAGCAGCCGACCATGCCGTGACGGTCCTCGCCGTCCGGCAGGGTGTCGCACAGCAGCTGCATGGACAGGAAGCCGTCGGCTGCGGCCGCGATGAGGTAGGTCTCGCCGAAGGCGGGGCACTGGCCGGCCTGCTCGTAGTGGACGTGGACCAGGTCGCCCGGGCGGGCCGGGTACCAGGGCGCGGACGTCAGGTCGGTATGCCCCTGCTGCAGGGCGGCGATCTCGGCGCCCAGATCCCGGGCCCGCTTGGCGTCCTCGGCCTGGGCGAGGGGGCTCTGCTGCTCGCCGGTGTCGGGGCGGCCGTAGAGGGCGGTGAAGACGTGGCGGGCGAGCATGTCAACCTGCATCGACCAGGGCGCCGGCGCCTCCCCCACGTTCACGGCGGGGTCGAACCGGCTGACGTGCTGGCCGGTGATCAGGTCGGCGGGCGCCACCTCGGGCAGCGGCTTGCGCAGGGTCTCGGTAATGATCTGCAGGCGCGGGTCAGTGCGTCGCACGATGGGTCGCACGGGTACTCCAAAAGGTGTGGATGGTCCGGGTGGGCGGGACGGTTGTCAGGGCACGTCCCGCCCACCCGGGGATCAGGTGGTGCGCGGCGGCCTGCCACGACGGGGGGCCGCGACGACGGTGACCGGGACGGTGATGCGGAAGCCGTCGCGGACGAGTTCCTCGACCTGGCGGCGGGTGATGCGGCGGGCCTCGGCCATGTCCAGGCCGGGGATGGCGCTGCTCAGGCGGGTGGCCAGGACCTCGATGGCGGCCTCGGCCACGTAGCCGGTGCGCGTCATGGCTCCTCGGTCTCCTGCTTCTGCTGGGCGCGCCCCCTGGCGCGGGCCTGGCGGGCCCTGGCGTAGTCCTGGCGGACGTAGGCGGGGAACCGGCCGGGGATGTGCACCGCCCACCGCTCGGGCACGTGCACGCGACGCTCGAGGCGGGCGTCGACGACGGCGGCCACGATCCACCAGGCGGCGACGGCGATCGCGTAGATGAGCAGCCAGATCATGAGGTGCCTCCGTGGTCCTGCTCAGTGGGAATCCAGCCGGATGCAACGGCCAGGGCTACCGCGTGGAGCATGCTGCGGGCGTCGATCCGGTCGGAGGCTCGCTTCCGCTGCGACTTCACGGTGTCGACCGTGATGTGCATGCGGCGGGCGGTGGCCTCGATGGTCTCCCCGGATGCGGCTGCAGCCAGGACCTCGAGCTGCCCCGCGGTCAGCGGGCAGTCCTTGATGCGGGAGATCGCCGCGACCCGGGACCGCTCACGCAGAGTGCGCTCGGACGGGGACTGTGCGCGCAGGCGTCCGATCTCCTCGAGGAGGAACTGGCGGATGCGGTCCAGCCGGCGGGCCTCGGACAGCAGGTGCTCCTCGGCCCCGGTGATCGGCCGCCACTCCTGCCCCGGCAGCACGCGGGGCAGCCGCAGGCCCGCGGTACGGAGCCGGGCCACGACGTCCCAGGGCATCGTTGCGGCCGTCACCGCACCTCACCCCCC
Organism: Streptomyces sp. NPDC005774; assembly: GCF_042871645.1. NCBI lineage: Bacteria > Bacillati > Actinomycetota > Actinomycetes > Kitasatosporales > Streptomycetaceae > Streptomyces > Streptomyces sp. NPDC005774. Next base: position 130,473 of record NZ_JBIAIV010000016.1, read on the forward strand.
CGGTCCTCGTAGTACGCCAGGGCGATGTCGAGGTAGACCGCCTCGGACCAGCGGGCGACGACACCGGCCGGGGGCTCCCAGGCTCCGGGCAGACGGTGGCGCGCCATGAAGCGGGCGGCGAACGCGAGGACCTCCGGCGACGCCAGCGGGTCGATGCCGAGCAGCACGGCCTCGTCGTGCCCGTGGCGCACGGTCCAGCCGGTGACGTGCGACCAGACCAGGGTCAGGCCGGCGTGACGGACGGAGTCGCCGAGAGCCGGGCTACCGGCGGGCCACACCAGGCGCATGAACAGTACGGAGACGATGCCCGGCTTGGAGCCGTAGGGCCGGCTCTCCTCCTGCCGCACCCCGACCTCGAGGACCATGGGTGGCAGGCCCACGGCCTTGAGCTCGGTGTGTACGGCGTCCGCGTACGGCAGGTGAGGCAGCGTCAGCGTCCGGGTGGCGTCGCCCACGGACAGCGGCAGGCCGCCGTCCTGGGTGCTCTTCCCGACCGGGGCGGTGCCGGTCTCCTCGATGGCGGTCACTGCACCCCGCCCGTCTGCTCGTCGAGCTGGGCAGCGATCCACTTGGCGGCGGCCGCGACCGTACGGACGGGGGTCTCGGTCGTGCGGCCCCAGTTGAAGCGGTGGTACTTCCCGGGGGTGGGCAGGGCGCCGGCGTTCCAGGCGACCGCGCCGCGCTTGCCGCGGCCCTGGGTGATGACGCCGACGACGTCGGCCTCGGCGGGACGGGTCACGCCCTTGCGGGTGACGACGTAGTCGTACGGCTCGTCACTGCTGAGGCGGCCGAAGGTCAGCCAGGGCTCGCCCGGCCACAGCAGCAGCCCGGCCATCGTGCGGGGCTGCTGGCCGTACCCGTGGGTGACGTGCGCGCCCTCGGAGATCGCTGCCTCTTCACCGCGGATGACCATGGCTGCCTGGCAGGAGCCGCACACGATCCGCACCGTGGTGCGCTCGTACCGGCTGCCGTGGCCGCAGTCCTCGTTGGGGCAGGCGTGCGCCTCGCCGCCGTGCCCGGCGCGCAGCTCGAGGTGGTCGGTGCGGATGTCCACCGACCAGGCGGGCCGCTTGCAGCCGGCCAGGTGCTGGGGCTCTTCCCACCCCAGGTACGTCTCCAGGACCGAGGTCACAGGGCACCGCCGTCGCCGCGCTCGTCGTCGAACGCGGCCTCGGTCGCCTCGGCAACCTGCAGGGCGTACTCGTCGCTGGCGCCGGGCCCGTAGTAGGCGTCGGGGTACTCGGCCTGGTCGACAGCGACGAGGTCGTCGGCCATCTGGTCGATGACGGCCAGCTCGGCGCCGGCACGGGCGAGCGCGTTGGACACGCAGGCCGGGGTGCAGTACCAGCGGGGGCCGCCCTCGATGCCGACGACCTCGAGCCGGGCCCAGCCGAACAGCTCGGAGTCGAAGGCGGCGTCGAGCTCCTCGCCCGTACCGCACTGCGCGGAGTGCGGGCACGGCGCGTTGGTGTCGACGACCATCTCGGTGTCGAGTAGGGAGGCCAGCGCCATGCGGTCGTCGCCGTCGACGATCAGGTCGGCGCGGCCGCCGTACGACGAGGTGCACTTGATGATGGCCCGCTTCACCGGGTCGGTGGCCTCGGGGATGTCCGCGCCGCGCTCCCAGGTGAGCGTCATGGGGAAGCCGTCGAGGGCGGTGGTGCCGCACTCGGCGGCCGTCGCCACGGCGGACACGAGGAGGAGGTCGTCGCTGCGGCGGCCCTCGCACAGGCGCAGGACTGCCTCGCGCTGGCGGTGGACGCCAGCCATCGTCGCCAGTTGCTTGCGCAGCTCGGCGAGTTCGGCCTCGCATTCGGTGCGGGCCTGGTCGCGGGCGGCGGACACTGCGGCGTCGATGCTCGCGCCGTCGAACAGGATGCCCGCGCGCTGCTCAGCGGCGGCGAGCTGCTCGCCGGTGGCTGCGCTGTCCTCGGTCATGGTCGCGTCGAGGATCGCCGCGGCCGCGGCCGCGGTGGACACGCCCTCGCTCTCGGCCTCGGCGGGGGCCGGCTGCTGCGGCACCCTGGCGAATGCGTTGAAGAGGGAGACGGGGCGGGCGGGCTCCTCGGGGGGCAGCGCTCCGGGCTGTATGGGCGATGATGTGGTCACGGTTGTCCACTCCAGTCAGACGGTTTGGGTGTGGTCGTGCCGAGGGGTCGCGTTCCGGGGTCGAGCCGGGCGCGGCCCCGTTCTTGTGTGGTCAGGCGGCGGCCGGCTGCGCCGAGGTGTCCTCGGCGAGGGCCTGGGCGGCGGGGGCGAGGATCGGCCGCAGGGACTCGATCAGCTCGGGCGGGATGCCGACGGTGTTCAGCGCGCGCTGGGCCTGGTTGCGGGCGTCCGCGAGCTCAGCGGCGCTGAGGATCCGCCGGCGTTCCTCCCGGGTCACGCCGCGCTCCCGGGAGTGCCGGGCTCCACCGGCACGTTGCGGTCGAAGTCGTCGACGTCGAGGTCGAGGACGCGGGCGAGGACGCTACGCAGCCTGGGTCGGGGGGTCTGCCGGCCACGTTCGATACGACTCAGCGCCGACTCGCTCACCGGTGCGCCATCAGCGGCGCATTTCTCGGCCAGTTCCTGCAGAGTCATGCCGCGCCGAAGCCGCCCGTGCTTCAGTGGGCTTCTCACTTCACTAGGCATGAGACGCAACTTAGCGCCACAAGCCGTAAGACGCAATAAGTGGCGTGCGTAATTTTGCGTAAGCGCTCGGGGTGATGGCTGACGGCTTGCGCAACCTTGCGTAAGGTTGCGCCTACGTGTACGGCCACGACGCCGCGGAGGATTGATGGAGCCGTTCGAGCGGCTTGATGGGGCAATGAACGAGCAGCGCCTGAGGCTGCGCATGAACTGGCGCCAGGTGTCGGATGCCGCTGGCATCTCGTACACGGCACTGCGGGCCATCCGTCGCGGCACCTATCGCCCCACCGAGCTGACCGCGCGCGGGCTCGATGCAGCCCTGCAGTGGGCACCCGGCAGCACCCTTGCGCTACTCGACGGCATCCGGCTGGCCCCCACGCCGAGCCCTGAGCCTCAGCCGGCCGTAGCCGAGTCGCAGCACGAGGAGCAGCCCGACTTGCCCCAGGATCTGGAGTTGGCGCGGCGCCTCCTCGCGGCGACGGTGCGCGAGATGGACCTCTCACCGAAGGAAGCCGACGAGGTGTGGCGGCGGGTGCGGCTGGAAATTGAGCTTACTCACCAGTCACCCGAGGGTGATACCGCCGGTAACGTCCGAAAGGACCACATCGGATAGTAACGGTACTGTCACGACCTGCTTAAATTTCTACCATAGTCACAGACGTATTACAGACAGTGGTCCCCAGTCGTTGCATATGCCACAGACGTGGACTGGGGGAAACAGGCGTGTCTAATACCAGCCAAATAGTTGCAGCTGTCGCAGGCGGTGCCCTTCTGGGCATCGCGGCGATGCTGGGGGTCAGGCTGCACGTGCTGCACCAGCGGACGGAGCAGCAGCGCAGAATCGATACTGCGGTGCGCGCGGTCCTCGACGGCGTTGACGCCGCACGGCAGCGCGCCCCGTCCAACGCAATGGAAGTGGTGCGGGCCAGGGCTCACCTGCGGATGCTGGTAGCCCGGCCGCGTCCCGACCCCAGCCCTGGGCGGGGCACCGTGCCTAACCGGGCCGACAGCTCACGGCCCAGACGGGCGCGGGCCCGGGACCGGTGACCGCCCATGAGGCCTGAACCCGTGCTCCCCGTAGAACGACAGCGTCACCCGTCCCGGCTCGATGCGCCTGACACCCGGCGCACGCGCCTTGAACAACCGGATCGTCACCACCAGGCGCAGGACCATACGGCGCTGGTGCAGCGTCAGCTCGTCATTCCACGCCGCCTCAACGTCCGGCCGCGGCCGGCTGAGGAGACCGCGCAGCAGCTGCGGCACGTGCGCCTCGTCCGCCTCGGCGCGGGCCTGCTCGATCTGCGGCAGCAGGCCGGCCTCCATGTCCCCGAGCGAGTCGATGGACAGCAGCATCCCCCGCCCATCCGGCCGCAATGTCCTGGCCTTGGCACGCGCATCGTCGAGCGCACTCTGCAGCGTCTTCAACCGCACCCGAGCCTTACGCGCCTTGTCGTCGTCGGGGTTGGGCCGGAACGCGGCGGCCGCCTGCGGCGAGCTGAGCCACTCCAGCACGCCCTCCTCGACGTACGCCTCGAGCGCGTCCGCCTGAATGCTCAGGTCCTTGTCGTCGCAACGGTAGATCGCCCGCCCGCGCGTGGTGGGTTCGTGCTTGATGGTCACGGGTTCGTGCACGCTGCAGTACGGGATGCCGGACAGCAGATGCTTGACCGAGGTGTCGTGGCCCTTGCCCTTCACCCGGCGGTCGAGGAGCGCCTGCACGTTGGCGAACCGCTCCTCGTCGACGATGCCCTCCCACGTCCCGTCCCGGACGGTGCCGAGGTGGACGCGTTGCCCGATGTACGCGCGGTTGCGCAGCATGATGTGCACCGTGCGCGAGTTCCACGTCTTACCCAGGCGCGTGGTCAGGCTGCGCTCGTTGAGCGTGCGCGCGATCGCCGCCAGCGGGGTGCCTTCCTCGGCCCACTGGAACATGTCCCGGACCAGCGTGGCCGTCGTCGGGTCGGCCACCCGCTCGAGCAGCTCCCCGGTGTCCTGGTCGTACACGTGTCGGTACCCCAGCGGCGCCGGACCGTGCGGCCCGCCCTCCCTGGCCACCCGCCGGGTAGTGCGCAGGTTCCGGTCCCGGATGCCCTCGCTCTCGTCCTCGGCGGACACGGCATCCATCGCCGTCGCTTTACGGTCCTCGCGCTTGGACAGGTCGTAGAGCTGGCCGTTGTAGCAGAGCAGGACGTTGTTCTCCATGCACGCCCGGCGCAGCTTCACGTACACCTCGAGATCCCGGTAGTACCGGGAGGCCTCCCACGCGACGACGATGCGGCACTCGCCGGCCGCGATCCCCTCGAGCATGGCGTCGAAGTCACCGCGGCCCCGGCGTGCGTGCCGCGAGGCGGAGACCCCCGGGTCCTTGAACTCCCGCTTGACGGGCCACCCGTACTGGTCGCACAGGCTGCGCCCTTCCCCCAGCTGGTCGCCGACCGAGCGTGTCTTCCGCTTCGGGTCGTGGGAGTTGCGGCCGTACAGGAAGGCGTCGTAGGGCGCGAGGTCGGGCCGCACCAGGTGCAGGTACTCGGGGTCGATCGGCATGGCCGCACCCTATCGCCCACCTACGGGTCAAGTGGTAGTCCTGGGAGGACCATTTCCTCCCGGAGGTCGTCGACCCCCTCACCGGTGAGGTGCTGCCGGAGGGCGAGCGGGGCGAACTGGTCTTCACCTCGCTCACCAAGGAGGCGATGCCGGTCGTCCGGTACCGGACGCGGGACCTGACCCGGCTGCTGCCGGGGACGGCCCGGACGTTCCGGCGGATGGAGAAGATCACCGGCCGCAGCGACGACATGGTGATTCTGCGCGGGGTGAACCTCTTCCCCACCCAGATCGAGGAGATCGTGCTGCGCACACCGGGTGTGGCGCCGCACTTCCAGCTCCGGCTCACCCGGGAGGGCCGTATGGACGCCCTCACGGTGCGCGCCGAGGCCCGGCCGGACGCGGACGTCGCCACCCGCGCGGAGGCGGCCCGGTCCGTCGAGGCGGCCGTGAAGGACGGCATCGGGGTGTCGGTCGGGGTCGAGATCGTCGACCCGGAGACGCTGGAGCGGTCGGTGGGCAAGATCCGCAGGATCGTGGACCTGCGTCCGCGCTGAGCCGCGTCCGCCCCTGCCGGGTCGGGCATCGCGCTCACCCGGTGAAGCGGTCGCGCAGCTCCCGTTTGAGGATCTTCCCGCTGGCGTTGCGCGGCAGCTCGTCCACGAACAACACCCTCTTCGGTGCCTTGAAGGAGGAGAGCCGCTCGCGCGCGTGCGCGATCAGCTCCTCCTCCGTCGCCTCACCGCGCGTGACGACGACCGCCGTGACGGCCTCCACCCAGCGGTCGTCGGGAAGGCCGATCACGGCCGCCTCGGCGATCGCCTCGTGCGTGTACAGCGCGTCCTCGACCTGGCGTGAGGCGACCAGGACGCCGCCGGAGTTGATGACGTCCTTGACCCGGTCGACGATCGTGAAGTAGCCGTGGGCGTCCCGCACCGCGAGGTCCCCGGAGTGGAACCAGCCGTCGCGGAAGGCCTCGGCTGTCTCCTCGGGCTTGTCCCAGTACCCCTCGCACAACTGCGGCGACCGGTAGACGATCTCGCCGGGGGTCCCGTCGGGTACGTCCTTGCCGTCCTCGTCGACCACCCGCGCGTCCACGAACAGCACGGGCCGCCCGCAGGAGTCCATGCGCCCCTTGTGCTCGTCGGGGGCGAGGACGGTCGCCAGCGGGCCGATCTCGCTCTGCCCGAAGCAGTTGTAGACGGCCAGGTCCGGCAGCCGCTGTGTCAGCCGCTCCAGGACCGGCACCGGCATGACCGACGCACCGTAGTACGCCTTGCGCAGTCCGCTCAGGTCCCGGGTCGCGAAGTCGGGGCGGTTGGACAGGCCGATCCAGACCGTGGGCGGAGCGAACAGGCTGTCCGCGCGGCCCGCCTCGATCAGGTCGAGGATCCGGCCGCCGTCGGGCGCGTCGAGGATGACATTGGTCGCGCCGACCGCGAGGTAGGGCAGCAGGAAGACGTGCATCTGCGCCGAGTGGTAGAGCGGCAGCGCGTGCACGGGGAGGTCGCCCGCCTGGAGGTCGAGGGCGGTGATGGCGCTCAGGTACTCGTGCACCAGGGCGCGGTGGGTCATCATCGCGCCCTTGGGCCGGGCGGTGGTGCCCGAGGTGTAGAGCAGCTGCACCAGGTCCTCGGAGCGCGGCTCGGGACCGTCGTGGGCGGGTGCCTCGGCCAGCAGGTCGAGCAGCGAGCCGTCGGCGTCGCGCAGGGGCAGCGTCCGTACGCCGTCCGGGAGCCGCCCGGCGAGGTCGGGGTCGGCGAGGACCAGACCGCTGCCGGACTGGCCGACGAGGTAGGCCAGGTCGTCGCCGGTCAGGTTCTGGTTGACCGGTACGTGCACCAGGCCCGCGCGGGCGCAGGCGAGGAAGCCGATCAGGTAGGCGTCGGAGTTGTGGCCGTAGGCGCCGACCCGGTCGCCGGGCGACAGTCCCGCACCGAGCAGGACGCTCGCCGCGCGGGAGACGGCGGCGTCTAGTGCGTCGTACGTCCAGGCGCGGTCGCCGTACTCGACGGCGACGCGCGCCGGGGTGCGGCGGGCGCTGCGTCGCAGGAGTCCGTCGACCGTGCTGGCGTGTCCGGGCGTCATGGAAGACGATCCTCGGTTCACCGGCCAGGAAGGTCAAGACACCGGACCGGTCGGTACCGGGCCGCGCGAACGGTCCGGCTCGCGCCCCCGACCGGTGAGGACGCCCGCTGTTGCCCTCAACCACCCCTTCCCCCAGTGATGTCGGGAGGCACGATGCGCTTACGTCCGAGACGGTCGGCCGTGTGCGACGCCGCGGGTGAGACCCGCAGGTGTACGTGCATGCGATGAGTGAGGTCGCACGGGCGGCGTCCGGTGGACGCCGCCCACGTCGAGGCGACGGGATGGACCAGGTCCGCCGACTGAACCGGGGCCGGTCCGGCCTCCCTCGGTCCGGCCTCCGTCAGCGCGCCTCCAGTACCGCCATCGCCGCGTTGTGGCCCGGCACCCCGCTCACCCCGCCGCCGCGCACCGCACCCGCACCGCACAGGAGGACGTTGGCGTGCCGGGTCTCCACGCCCCACCGGCCGGTGCCCTCCTGCGCGTGGGGCCAGGACAGTGCGCGGTGGAAGATGTTCCCGCCGGGCAGCCCGAGATCGCGTTCCAGGTCCAGCGGGGACTTCGCCTCCAGGCAGGGGCGCCCGTCCGCGTCGGTCGCCAGGCAGTCGGCGAGCGGTTCGGCCAGATGGGCGTCGAACTGGGCGAGCGTCGCGGTGAGGAGTTCCTCGCGTACGGCGTCGTTGTCGCGGGCGAACAGCCGGGCCGGGGTGTGCAGGCCGAAGAGGGTGAGCGTCTGGTAGCCCCGGGCGGCGAGTTCCGGACCGAGGATCGTCGGGTCGGTGAGCGAGTGGCAGTAGATCTCGGAGGGCGGGGCGGCGGGCAGTTCACCGGCGGCGGCCTGTGCGTGAGCGGCGGCCAGTTGCCCGTATCCCTCGGCGATGTGGAAGGTGCCGGCGAACGCCTCACGCGGGTCGACAGAGCTGTCGCGCAGCCTCGGCAGCCGGGTGAGGAGCATGTTCACCTTGAGCTGGGCGCCCTCGGCCGGGGCGGGGGGCGTGTCGCCGGTGAGGGCCGCCAGTTCCCTCGGGGAGGCGTTCACCAGGACGTGCCGGGCGGCGGCGACGCCCTCGCCGCCGGCCGTACGGTGGGTGACCTCTGCCGTGCGGCCGTCCGTTTCGATGCGTACCGCCTCGTGACCGGTGGCGATGACGGCGCCCGCGTCGCGCGCGGCGGCGGCCAGCGCGTCGGTGAGGGCACCCATGCCGCCGACCGGCACGTCCCAGTCGCCGGTGCCGCCGCCGATGACGTGGTAGAGGAAGCAGCGGTTCTGCTCGAGGGCGGGGTCGTGGGCGTCGGCGAACGTGCCGATGAGGGCGTCGGTGAGGACCACTCCCCGTACGAGGTCGTCGGTGAAGTTCTCCTCGACGGCGACACCGATCGGTTCCTCGAACAGGGCCCGCCAGGCCTCCTCGTCGTCGACGGTGCGGCGCAGTTCCTCACGGGTGGGCAGCGGCCCGGTGAGGGTGGGGAAGACGCGCTCGGCGACGCGGCCGGTCATGCCGTAGAAGCGCTGCCAGGCCCGGTACTCGTTCTCGGAGCCGGTGAGCCGGGCGAACGCCTCGCGGGTGCGCTGCTCACCGCCGCCGACGAGCAGCCCGGTGGGCCGTCCGTCCCGTTCGGCGGGGGTGTACGAGGAGACGGTGCGGGTGCGCACCCGGAAGTCGAGCTCCAGTTCCCTCACGATCTTCCGGGGCAGCAGGCTGACCAGGTACGAGTACCGGGACAGCCGTGCGTCGACGCCGGGGAACGGCCGGGTGGACACCGCCGCCCCTCCGGTGTGGTCCAGCCGTTCCAGCACCAGTACGGAGCGTCCGGCCCGGGCCAGGTAGGCGGCGGCGACGAGACCGTTGTGGCCTCCGCCGACGATGACGGCGTCGTACGTCCGGGTTCCCTCGTGTGCGGTCACGGTTCTTCGTAGCACGTGAGGATCCGGGTCTGCCAGGCGGCGGGCGATGCCCGGCAGGAACACCACCGGGCGCACCGGTCGCAGCGGCGCACCCGTCATACGTCGTACCTGATGCCTGTCACCGCGCCCCTCGTGCCCGTCGCGCTCAGCCCGCCGCCCGCCGCTGCTTCAGTGCCGCCACCTCGCGGTACAGCCCGGCGGCCATGTCCCCGTGTCCGAGTCGCTCCAGGCAGTGGGCCTCGTCGTTGCGGGCGGCGAGGGTGTCGCGGTGGTCCGCGCCGAGGAGGCGCTCACGGGCGTCGGCCACCCGGCGGTACTCGTTGAGCGCGTCCGCCCAGCGGCCCAGCCAGCCCAGGCCGACGGCGACCTCGCGGCGGCTGACCAGGGTGTCCGGATGGTCGGCGCCGAGGGCGCTCTCGCGCAGCGAGCACACGGCGCGGGACTCGGCAAGGGCCTCGACCCAGCGGCCGAGCCGGCCGAGGTTGACGCCCAGGCCGTGCCGGGCGCGCAGGGTCTCGGGGTGGGTGGGGCCCTGGACCCGGGTACGGTCCTCGACCAGGCCCCGGTAGAGGTCGAGGGCCTGCGCGGTGCGGCCGAGCCGGCCGAGTCCGATGCCGATCTCGTAGCGGGCGGCGAGCGTGTCGGCGTGGTCCGGACCGAGTGCCTGCGCGCGGGCCTCGGCAACCTCGCGGTAGGTCTCCAGGGCTTCTACCCATCTCCCCAACTGCCCTAGGGTGTAAGCGACTTCGTAACGGGTGACCAGGGTGTCCGGGTGCTCGGGGCCGAGCACCCGGGCACGGGCGGCAGCCACCTCGCACGCCGCGCTGTACGAGTCCTCGAGGCGGCCGAGTCTGCTGAGGTTGAAGGCGAGGTTGTGCCGGCAGCGCAGGGTCTCGGGATGCTCGGCCCCCATGGTGCGCTCGCGGGCCGAGAGTACCGACAGATACACCTGGTGGGCGTCGAAGGGCCGGCCCGACTGAGCGAGGACATAGGCCATTTCCTGACGGGCGGCGAGGGTGTCGGGGTGCTCGGGGCCGAGCGTGCGGATACGGACCTCGGTCACGTGCTTGTACTCGCGCAGGGCGTCGGCGGCACGGCCGGTGCGGCTGAGGGTGAAGGCGACCTCGTAACGGCTGGCGAGGGTGTCGGGGTGGTGCGGGCCGAGGAGGTGCTCACGCTCCGCGGCGACCGCGCGGTGCACCTCTCCCGCCTCCGTCCAACGGCCCAGGCGGCCGAGGCTCAGGCCCGCGTTGTGCCGTCCGGCCAGGGCGGACAGGGCCTCCGGGGACGGGACGGGCCGTTCCTGTGCCGGGGGCGGCTCGCCCCGGCCGGCCGCGGGGCGGGCGATCCATTCACCGGACAGGCCGGCTGCCGGGTCCGGGGGCGCGGTGCCCGGTCCGGCTACGAACGCCTTGCGGCCGGTGGTCATGCCATGCGTCCAGGACGGCAGCCGGGGCGCGCGCCCCACCGGCTCGGGCCGATCAGCCGGAGGTGACGGGAGCGCAGGGGCGCTCGCGCCGGGCGTCCCCGCGGGGTGCAGCCGGGCCGTCACCGCGGCCGGCACCGGCAGTGGCGCCGGCCCGGCCCGCAGTTCACTGATCCGGCGGGCCAGTTCACGTGCGCTGTCGGGGCGCCCGCCGGGTTCCTTGGCCAGCAGGTCGAGGATGATCCGTTCCAGGCGCTCGGGCAGTTCGGCGCGGTGGCCGCGCGGCGGCCGGGGCGGGGTGTCACGGTGCCCGACGAGGATGGCCCACGCGTCGTCGAGGTCGAACGGCGGTACTCCGGTGGCGATCTCGTAGAGCACGCAGCCGAAGGAGTACAGGTCGCTGCGCCGGTCGACCTCGGTGCCACTGATCTGCTCGGGCGACATGTAGTGCGGGGTGCCCATCGCGACGCCGGTGCCGGTCAGCCGGGAGGTGAACCCGATGTCGTGGCCGAGGCGGGCGATGCCGAAGTCGCAGATCTTCACCGTGCCGTCGGCGAGCCGCACGATGTTGGCGGGCTTCAGGTCCCGGTGCACGATGCCCTGGTCATGGGTGTAGGCGAGGGCGGCGGCGACCTGCTCGGCGATCTCCACCACCTCGTCGACCGGCAGCGGGTGCTGCTTGTTTTCCTCCAGGAGCCGGCTGAGGTCACGGCCCTGGAGCAGTTCCATCACCAGATACAGCACACCGTCGTACTCGCCGAAGTCGTGCACGACGGTGATCCCGCGATGCTGCAGGGACGCCGCCACCCGGGCCTCCCGCCGGAACCGCTCGCGCAGCACCCGGCTGAACGCGTGGTCGTGCTGTGCGCCCACCGGCTTGAGGCACTTCACCGCGACCTCTCTGCCGAGCGACTCGTCACGTGCCCGCCACACCTCCCCCATACCGCCCCGCCCGATCGGATCGACCAGCCGGTACCGGCCGTGGATCAGCCTGCTGTCCCCCATCTTCCGCCCCCGTCAGTGGTCAACGCGCCCTCCCCTGGCCCGTCCAGTATGGCGATGTGTCACCCGATTTTGTACGGGGCCCGCCCTCTCCGCGCGTCCTCGGGCCGACGGGCAGGTGCCCTGCCGGCGCACCCGGGAGGTCCCCGGCCGGTCCACGGGACCGTCTCGTGCCGGATCCCGTTGTTGTCGCCGCCGAAGGTGCGGACGGCCTCGGAGCGGTGGCCGCGTTCCGGTTCGCCGCACGGACCGCGCCCGCCGTACTCCTTCGGTCCCCCCTCGCCGAGCCGGCCGTCGACGCCGCGCCACCGGCCGGTTCGGCGTGCCGCGGACGGTCAGTGCGTCGAGGGGGTCAGTGCGTCGAGGAAGTCCGTACAGGCCCGCGCGCAGGTCCGGCACATCTCGGCCGTGCGCTCCGCGCCGGGGTGTCCGTCGAAGGCGTGCGCGCTCTCGAGGCACACCTGCCGGCACCATTCCACCTGGGCCCGGACGGTCTCCTCGTCCGTCTGGTCGTCCTCGGACAGCGCACGGCTGGTCGCGTCGCACACTTCGGCGCAGATGACACCCTTGCGCCGTACGAGTTCCTGTGGTGTGCCGCCGCCGGGATTCACCAGACTCGCCCGCACCGCGCAGGCCCGCGAGCACTCCGCGCACGCCTGCGCGCAGGCGAACCGGTCCTCGAGATACCGGTACAGCTCCTGCTGGGACACCTGGGGTACCTGGGATGTCGTCGTCACACCGGGCGGGTAGCCCTGGCCGCCGGCACTCAAACCACGGATGGCCATATCACGGACGGTCATGCCTCTCCGATTCGATACATCGGAGGGTCGGGGGTAATCGCACACCATGTCGAACTCTGTAATGAACGCCCTGCCGAACGTCTCGCCGAACGCCCCGGCGGACTCCTCCTGGACCGGAGCGGCCGATCTCGCCGTCGGCCGCGGCGCCGTCGGTATCGGGCTCGCTGTGGCGGCCCTGCTGGTCGTGGGCCTGTTGATCGGCCTGTTCGCGTCGGGCAGCCGCCGGGTTCGGCGCGGCGAATCCCCCAGGCCGCGCCCCGACGAGCAGCCGCGGATGCCCGAGGGCGGCCCGGTCCGTGAGGTCCGCGAACATCGGGAGCCCGACGAGATGCCCCGCGAGGGTGACCGTCTGGGGCCGCACGACCTGCACGGCGGCAGCTCCGGCAGCCGGACCGGCACCTCGCAGGACCGTCCGCGCTGGGACGGGAGCGGCCGCGCCTAGGGCCGGATGACGAAGCCCTCGCCCGCACCGCCTGACGGCGGCACGGCGGGCAGCACCCCGGGGCGGGTCATGAGTTCATCGGTCGGATCACACGGCCGCAGGACCGTGACCCGCCCCTTCGCCTGCGCGAAGTGAGGCGGATCACAGGGTCCGGGTGCATCGTGGGGCGGGGTCCAGCGTCTTTGTCCGGGTGTAGGGGATTGAACGGACGGGACGGTGAGGATGGAGCGGTTTCGGGCAGACGGCTTCGACGAGTTCGTGGCTGCCCGCTGGGGGGCGCTGCTCCATGTCGCGCGTCTGCTCACCGGCGGCGACCGGCAGCGTGCCGAGGACCTGGTGCAGGAGGCCCTGGTGAAGTTGTGGTTCGCCTGGCCGAAGGTCGCCGAGCAGGCGCCGGACGCGTACGTCCGTCAAGTGCTTGTGCGGATGGCGGCCCGTTCCGCCCGGCGGCGCTGGTGGGGCGAGCGTCCGGTGGAGCAGCTGCCGGACCGGCCCGAGCCGGGTGATGTGTCGTCGGTCGTGGCGGAGCGCTCGCGGCTGGAGGCCGCGCTGGCGCTGCTGCCGCCCCGGCAGCGGGCCGCGGTGGTGCTGCGCTACTGCGAGGACCTGCCCGAGGCCCAGGTGGCACAGGTTCTCGGCTGCCCGGTGGGCACCGCCCGGTCCCATGCGTCGCGGGGCGTGGCGCGACTGCGGCAGATCCTGTCCGACGCCGTCAGGCCCGTGGGATGAAGGGAGAACCGATGGACGACTTCGAGCGGGAGCTGACGCACATGATGCGCGACCCCCGACAGCAGACCCCCTTCGATTCCGAGCGGCAGAAGCGGCTGTACCAGGGCATCCGGGCCCGTCACCGGTCCCGGACACTGTGGCGGGCGGGCGGCTCGGCCCTGGCGGTGGCCGGGCTCAGCGCCGGACTCGCCCTGCTGCCCGGTCTCGGCTCCGGCTCCCAGCCTCCCGCCGATCACCGTCCGCTGCCCGCGACCAGTCCGACGCCGCCCCCGGTGCTCCCGACGCCCACTCCGCCGGCGACGAGCTCCGCTCCCAGCACCTCCCGCCCGCCCATCACCACGAGCCCCGCCACCGACGCCCCGGAGAGCGGCACGCCGACCGCGACGTCACCGACCGCCACGACGAGCGGGAGCGAGCGGACGTCGGCGCCCCCCTCGCCACCCGTGACCACGGCGCCGGCCTCGCCCCCGCCCACCTCCGAGCCCTCGCACTCGCCCTCCTTCTCGGCCGGCCTCGAATCGGCCGGAAGCGGGTAGCCGCAGCTCCGCACAGCGCGGCACCGCACTACGCCGCACTCCCCGCCCGGGGCGCCGTTCGGCCCCCGGGGCCTTCCCTCCGACCACCCTCACGAACGCATTGGCATGCCCACCTCATAAAAAGGGTCGTGCCGTACGCCGGAAAGTGACCGTGAACCCGTCATGAGAACCGCCAGGCGGCCGACGCCGGCCGACCGTCGCACACCCGCCGCGCCCGCCCCGCCCGTGCTCCTGCCGCGCCGTACGCCGCCGGCGGACGACAGTGCCAGTGCCGGCGACAGCGACGACGGCCACCCGGACCCCGTCCTCGACGTGGTCGTTCCCGTGCACAACGAGGAGAAGGATCTGGAGCGGTGCGTCCGGCGTCTCCACGCCTACCTCGTGGAGACGTTCCCGTACTCCTTCCGGATCACCATCGCCGACAACGCCAGCGTCGACACCACCCCGCGGATCGCCGCGCGGCTGGCCCGGGACCTGCCCGGTACGTACTGGATCCGGCTGGCCGAGAAGGGACGCGGCCGCGCCCTGCACACCGCCTGGTCCGGATCCCGCTCCCCGGTCCTCGCCTATCTGGACGTCGACCTGTCCACCGATCTCGCAGCCCTGCTGCCGCTCGTCGCCCCGCTGATCTCCGGGCATTCGGACCTCGCGATCGGCACCCGGCTGGCGCGCGGCTCCCATGTGGTGCGCGGCCCGAAGCGGGAGATCGTCTCCCGCTGCTACAACGGCCTGCTGCGCGGCACCCTCGCCGTGGGGTTCTCCGACGCGCAGTGCGGCTTCAAGGCCGTACGCCGCGACGTCGCCGAGCGGCTGCTGCCGCTGGTGGAGGACCGGGGGTGGTTCTTCGACACCGAACTGCTGGTGATCGCCGAGCGGGCCGGGCTGCGTATCCACGAGGTGCCGGTCGACTGGGTGGACGATCCCGACAGCCGGGTCCACATCGTGTCCACGGCGCTGGCGGACCTGCGCGGCATGGCCCGGCTGGGGCGTGCCCTGGCCGGTGGCCGGCTGCCGCTGACCGCGCTGCGCCGAAACGGCGGTCCCGAGCGGGTCGCGGAACTGCCGCCGGGCCTGGCCGGTCAGCTGCTGCGCTTCGCCGCGGTCGGTGCCGCCAGCACGCTGTGCCACCTGCTGCTCTACACGGCGCTCCGGTCCTTCACCGGCGCCCAGGCGGCCAATGCGCTCGCCCTGCTGGCCAGCGCGGTCGCCAACACCGCCGCGAACCGGCGGCTGACCTTCGGTGTGCGCGGCCGGCACGGGGTGCTCGGGCACCAGCTCAAGGGGCTGGCCGCCTTCCTGGTCGGCCTCGCACTCACCAGCGGTTCGCTGGCCGTTCTGCACCGCGCCGCGCCCGAGGCCGGGCCGGGACCGGAACTGCTGACCCTGGTCCTCGCCAACCTCGCCGCGACCCTGCTGCGCTTCCTCCTCCTGCGGGCCTGGGTGTTCCCCGGCCGCAGCACCCGCCGCACGAGAGGGCCCTCCGCCTCATGAGCAGCACCATCCGGACCGGCCACCCGGCCGGCCGGTCGGACCCCGCGGACCGCACAGACCGGGTGGACCGCACAGACCGGGCGCCGGGTCCGACGCCGTGGCCCGACGTCTCCCCGCCGGTGGACGCCGGCCCGAACCTCCGGGAGCGGCTGCGGCGCGCCGTCGCACGCCACGGGCCCGTCCTCGCGACGTACGGCGTGCTGAAGCTCATCGGCTTCGCCTTCTTCATGTACCTGCTCGACTCGGCCGGCGACTTCCGCGAGAAGCACCCCCGCTTCGGCGGCGGCGCCCACCCCTGGGACGTGCTGGGCAGCTGGGACGGCTGGTGGTATCAGCAGATCGCCCTGCACGGGTACGACCCGGCCCTGGAGCCCGTCCCCGGCGCGACCGGCATGATCACCCTCGAGGGTAATTCGGCGGCGTTCTTTCCCCTCTACCCGACGCTGATGCGGCTGGTCCAGGAGGTCACCGGGCTCGGCCCGTACGGCGCCGGGGTGACCGTCTCCATCGTCTCCTCGTTCATCGCGGCGCTCGGCATCCACGCGGTCACGTCCCGGCTGGGCGGCCGCCGGGCCGGTCTGGTCGCCGTCGGTCTGTGGGCGGTGTGGCCGGGTTCCGGAGCCGAGTGGGCGGTGTACTCCGAGTCGCTGTACACGGCCCTGGCCGCATGGGCCTGCCACGCCGTCATGACCCGTTGCTGGCTCACCGCCGGGCTGCTCACGTTCTTCGCCGGGCTCGCCCGGCCGACCGCCGTCACCCTGGTCGCGGCCCTCGCCGTCGCCGGGCTGATCGCGGTGTGCCGACGGCAGGAGAGCATCCGCCGTCCGCTGCTCGCGGTGGCCGTCGCCCCGCTGGGCACGCTCGGCTACCTCGGCTGGGTCGGCCATCGCATGGGCGACTGGGGCGGATACAGCAAGCTCCAGGACGGCGCGTGGGGCCACACGTTCGACTACGGCCGGCACAGCTTCGACGTCCTGACCTCGGTCCCCGTGGGCCATTTCGACTATCTGTTCGCGATGCCCTTCGAGGACGTCATCGGTGTCGGGGTGGTCCTGCTCGTGCCGGTCCTCACCGTGCTGCTGGTCCGGCTGCGCCCACCGGCCGTGCTCGTCATGTACACGGTGCTGTCGTATCTGATGGTGATGGGCACCCAGCAGTACTTCGGCAATGTCTCGCGCTATCTCCTCCCCCTGTTCCCGCTCCTGGTCCCGCTCGCCCTGGCCATGCGCCGGCTCCGGCTGCCCTCCCTGGCCACCGTGCTCGGGACGGCGGCGCTGGCCTCCGGGTCGTACGCGGGATACGTCCTGTTCGAACTGGGGGTGCCGTAGGGCCTGTGCGGCTGATCGTGACCGGGAGGCGGGCCGGGCGGCGAGCCAGGCGAGGGCGGCCACGGTCAGCGCGCGCACGCCGGTGTCCAGGGTGGGCTGGACCACCGGGGCGAAGAAGGGGCTGTGGTTGACCGGGACGTCCTCGGCGACGGTGCCGCCGCGTACGGCCTCGGCATGGCGGACGGGGTCGGTGCCGCCGATGCCCCAGTAGGTGAACGGCACCTCGAACGCCACGGGGATCTCGCTCATGTCCTCGCTGGCGGTCTGCAACTCGATGGTGTGCGCGTCGTCGCGGAAGTACGCGGCGAACGCCTCGGCGACGCGCCGGGTCGGCTCCTTGTCGTTGACGGTGGGCGGGAAGGAGGCGATCCGCTCGATCTCGGGTGCCTTCGGCGAGCGGGACGCCTCGCACTCGGCTTTGACGATCCGCTCGATCGCGTCCAGGACGTGGGTGCGGGTGGCGTCGTCGTAGGTGCGCACGTTGAGTTCGATGACGGCCCGGTCGGGGATGACGTTGGGGCCGGAGCCGGCGTGGATGCTGCCGACCGTGACCACGGCGGGGGTCGTGGCGGCCAGTTCCCGGGAGACGATGGTCTGCAGGCGCACGACGATCATCGCGGCCATCACCACCGGGTCGACCGCCGCCTGGGGCATGGAGCCGTGCGCCCCGCGTCCGTGCACGGTGATGCGCAGGCTGTCCGCCGCCGACAGGAACGAGCCGGCGCGGGTGCCGACGAAGCCGGCCGGATAGGGCAGTACGTGCTGAGCGAGCACCACGTCGGGCCGGGGCGACCTGGAGGTGAGACCGTCGGCGATCATGGCCTCGGCGCCCTCGCCGTTCTCCTCCGAGGGCTGGAGGAGAACCACGAAGGTACCCCGCCAGGCGTCCCGGTTCTCGGCCAGCAGCCGCGCGCAGCCGAGCAGGCAGGTCACGTGCACGTCGTGTCCGCAGGCGTGCATGACAGGCTGCTCGGTGCCGTCCTCGTCGGTCACGGTCGCGGTGGAGGCGTAGGGCAGACCGGTCCGTTCACGCACGGGGAGGGCGTCCATGTCGGCGCGCGCCATGACGGTGGGACCGTCGCCGTTGGCCAGCACGCCGATCACGCCCGTGCCGCCGATCCCGTCGGTGACCTCGTAGCCGAACGACCGCAGGGCCTCGGCACCCTTCCCCGCCGTGCGGTGCTCCCGCAGGCCGAGTTCGGGGTGCCGGTGCAGGTCCTCGTAGACGGCCTCGAGGTACGGTCGGATGCCGTCGAGGCCGGCGAGCACGGTGGGAGCACGGTCGTTCATGGGTAACGCTCCTTGCGCGGAGGGGGCTGCTCTTCACCGGTGTCCCATGATCTCGTCCTGCCCGCCTTTGACGATCCGGCGCCGGTGCTCACGCCCGTTCCGCGCCGACCGCCTCGGGTCCGGGCGGAGTCAGACCGCCGACCAGCCGTTGTCCACCGGCAGGACGACGCCGTTGATGCTGCTCGCCGCGTCGGAGGCAAGGAAGACGATGGCGGCGGCCTGCTCCTCCGGTTCACTGATGCGCCCCATGTTGACCATGTACCGGCCGACGACGGCGGGCCCGTGGGCCTCCCGGTCGACGTCGAGGCCGGTCGCGATACCGGTCATCGTGCCGCCCGGCACGATGGCGTTGGCACGGATGCCCTGGTCCCGGTACATCACGGCGAGGGAGCGGGTGAGGCCGAGGAGGCCGTGCTTGGAGACGGTGTACGCGGTGCCCGCCGCGCTTCCGCGCAGCGCCGCCTCGGAGGCGGTGTTGACGACGGCTCCGCCGCCCGCGGAGAGCATGTGCGGCAGAACGGCCCGCGTCAGCAGGAACGGCGCCGTGAGATTGATGCGCAGGACACGGTCCCACTCCGCGTCGGTGACATCCACCGGCGCGGACATGCTGTCCATCACGCCCGCGTTGTTGACCAGGACGTCGATCCCGCCGAAGGCGTCGACCGCGGCGGTGACGACCTCGTCGACCACCGCACCGTCGCTCAGGTCTCCCGCGACGGCGATCGCCGTGCCGCCCACCGACCGGATCTCGTCGACGACGCTCCCGGCTCCGTCGGCGTTCAGGTCGGCGACGACGACCTTGGCCCCCTCGGAGGCGAACCGCCGCGCGGCCGCGCGGCCGATGCCGGAGGCGGCCCCGGTGACGACGACGCTCTTGCCGGACAGACCCGTACCGGATGTGGCACCCATGAGAGCTCCTCTGCTCGACGTATGGATATGTCGATGTGCCGGCGACCTGTCGGCGTTCGTCGGCGTTCGTCAGCCTACTGGTTATTGTCGCAACGCGACACAAAGGCATGACGTGTCATTACGGCATCGCACGCCATAAAATAGGGTGTTCGCAGCGAGTGAGGGGGCCTGCATGACCGGACGAGCCGGTGGCGCCACGGGGCGACCGCCACTGACGGAGCGGCGGCGCGCCGAGACGCGCAGGGAGATCGCCGAGGAAGCGGTACGACTGTTCGTCGCGCAGGGCGTGGCGGCGACCACCGCGGAGGACATCGCCTCCGCCGTGGGGATCTCCACCCGCACCCTGTGGCGGTACTTCCGCTCGAAGGAGGAGTGCGTCCGCCCGCTGCTCACCACGGGACTGGAAGCCCTGGCCCGGGAGTTGCGGGACCGGAACGGCACCGCCCCCCTCGCCGAGTCCGTCATGCACGCCCACCGCGGCGAGGGCGCGGAGCAGGATCCACGGGCCCTGCGCGACCTGGTACGGCTGTGCCGGGACGAACCGGGGCTGCGTGCCGTATGGCTGGAGGCGCACTACGACGCCGAGACCGAGTTCGCCTCGATGATCGCCGACCGCACCGGCCGCCCCGGCGACGACCTCACGGTCCGCATGGAGGCGGGCGTACTGAACACCGCGCTGCGCATCGCGGTGGAGGACTGGGCCCTACGGCCCGACCCCACGGCGGGACCCCCCTTGGAGGACACCGTCACGGCTGCCTTGCGGCTGATCACTCACGTCTCCGCGCCGGAAACCCCTCGGCCCGCCTGACGGCCGTCCGCCCGCCCGGTCCGCTCCCGGGCCGCGCGTGCGGCCGTCGCCGTGGTGGCGGCCGGGATGCTCAGCCGCGCGAGGGCTCGGCCACGTCGACCGCTTCGGCCACGTCGACCACTTCGGAGCCCTCGCGACGCAGCCGCTCGGCGCCCCGGGCGCCGAGCGGCCCGAGCGCCTGAAGAAGCTGCGCGAGGCCGGCCTGCTGACCTCCGAACGACACGGCACCTGGGTCTCCTACCAGGTCGCACCCTCCGTGGTGACGACCCTCTCCGCCCTGCTCGGCCTGCGCGACTGACCGACCGCCTCCACCGAGGGCCCGCCCGCTGGTGAAGGCGGTACGCCGTCAGCGGCCCCCTTCGACGGTGGCCGTCACGGGGGCGGTGAACTTCTTGCGCCAGGCCAGCGACACGTAGACCAGGCCGACCAGCACCGGCACTTCGATCAGCGGGCCCACGACACCGGACAGGGCCTGGCCGGAGGTGACGCCGAAGGTGGCGATGGCGACCGCGATGGCCAGCTCGAAGTTGTTGCCCGCCGCGGTGAAGGCGAGGGTGGTGGTCCGGTCGTAGGCGAGGCCGATCGCCTTGCCCAGGGCGAACGTGCCCAGCCACATCACCGTGAAGTACACCAGCAGCGGCAGCGCGATGCGGGCGACGTCGAGCGGCTGCGAGGTGATGGTCCTGCCCTGCAGGGCGAAGAGGATGACGATCGTGAAGAGCAGGCCGTACAGCCCCCAGGGGCCGATCTTCGGCAGGAAGCCGTTCTCGTACCGCTCGCGGCCCATCTTCTTCTCGCCGATGCGGCGGGTGAGGAACCCGGCCAGCAGCGGCACGCCGAGGAAGACGACGACGTTCAGGGCGATCTGCCACATGGAGATGTCGAGGTGCTCGCCGTCGCCCAGGCCCAGCCAACCGGGCAGCAGGTCGAGGTAGAACCAGCCCAGCAGGCCGAAGGCCAGGACCTGGAAGACGCTGTTGAGAGCCACCAGCACGGCGGCGGCCTCGCGGTCGCCGCAGGCCAGGTCGTTCCAGATGATGACCATGGCGATGCAGCGGGCCAGCCCGACGATGATCAGGCCGGTGCGGTACTCCGGCAGGTCCGGCAGGAAGATCCAGGCCAGCGCGAACATCACCGCCGGGCCGACGAGCCAGTTGACGACCAGCGAGGAGACCATCAGCTTGCGGTCGCCGGTGACCGCGTCGAGCCGGTCGTAGCGGACCTTGGCCAGGACCGGGTACATCATGACCAGCAGGCCGACGGCGATGGGCAGCGAGATGCCACCGATCTCCACCTTCGCCAGGGCGTCGTTCAGTCCCGGAACGGCGCGGCCGAGGCCGAGGCCGACGGCCATGGCGAGCAGGATCCATACCGCGAGGAAGCGGTCGAGGGTCGACATCTTCGCCGCGATCGACGCTTCCACGCCGGTGGTCGCGGGTGCTTCGGTGCGGGTCACGGACAGGCCCTCTTGTTCCCGGCGGCGGTGCGGGCGGACTCGGCCAGGTCGGCGAACCGGCCGGCGAGCGAGGCGATGACGTCGGGGCGCAGCCTGTAGTACGTGAACCGGCCGCACGGCTCCGTCTCCACCACCCCGGCCTCGCGCAACACCCTCAGATGGTTGGAGAGGTTGGTCTGCCGGGCGCCGGTCTCCTCCACCAGATGGGTGGTGCACAGCGTCTCTCGGGCGAGCAGGGTCACGATTCGAAGCCTGAGCGGGTCGGCCAGCACCCGGAGCAGGTCAGTGTCGACTGACGTCATCATGGGCTGATACTTTCACATCAGTGGCGACTGACACCATCGGGTGCCGATATCACGCGCACCTGATCCCGTGCGACAAGAGAGATTCCCTGATGTCCGACAAGCCCTCCGTGCTCTTCGTCTGCGTCCACAACGCGGGCCGCTCCCAGATGGCCGCCGCATGGCTGACCCACCTGGCCGGGGACCGCGTCGAGGTCCGCTCCGCCGGTTCCGCGCCCGCCGACCGGGTCAACCCGGCCGCCGTCGAGGCCATGCGCGAGGTCGGCATCGACATCTCCGCCGAAACCCCGAAAGTACTGACCGTGGACTCGGTCCAGGCGTCCGACTACGTCATCACCATGGGCTGCGGCGACACCTGCCCGGTCTTCCCCGGCAAGCGCTACCTGGACTGGACCCTGGACGACCCGGCCGGTCAGGGCGTCGAGGCGGTCCGTCCGATCCGCGACGAGATCAGGAAGCACATCGAGGACCTGATCGCGGAGGTCGCACCGGGACCGACGGCCTGAAAGGGCGGCCTGAAAGGGCGGCCTGAAAGGGCGGCCCGAGTGGTCGGCCCGAGAAACCGGCCCGATCGGATCCCGACAGGACAGGGGGTCAGACCGCCGCCGGCTCCTGCGGACTCACGGGCTCCAGGACCTCGCGCACCCGGCGCAGCCCGGCGGGGTCGACGGAGTACCAGACCCAGGTGCCGCGCCGCTCGCGGTTCAGCAGCCCGGACTCGGTCATGACCTTGAGATGATGACTGACGGTGGGCTGCCGCAGGCCGAGGCAGTCCGTGAGGTCACAGACGCACGCTTCCCCCCGGGGAGCCCGCTCGATGAGGCGCAGCAACTGCAGCCGCGTCGGGTCGGCGATGGCCTTCAGTACGGCGGCGAGCCGTTCGGCCTCACCACGGTCGATCAACAGGCAGCCCAGGCCCGTCGTGCACGCTTCCGGGCCGTCCGACACCGTCTCCGCCCGCACACCGTACGAAGAGATAACCATCCGTTCAGCATAGGTGCGGGCCAGGGGTTCCTCCGGTGCGGGAAGCCAGTCCTTCCCGCTTGTTCACCAGGGATTCGCCTGCGCCGCAGACCCTTTGGCCGCCCGGCACGCACCGGGCCATCGACCACCGGACACCGGTCGATGAGCGATGAGCGATGAGCGATGAGCGATGTTCCTGCTCAGGACTCCTGCTTCGCCTTGAGAGCGGCGAGGTCCTCACGCAGCTCGGCATCCTGCTCCGCGCTGAGCGGTACGAAGTTGGCCTTCTCGGCGATGCGCTTGTTGTTCTCGACGTAGTACTCGATGAACGCCGCGACCTCCGGCTTCTCCAGCGAAGACGCCTTCGGGTAGATGAACAGCGGGCGCGCCAGCGGCTTGTAGCTGCCGTTCTGAACAGCCTGCACGGTCGGGGCGACGCAGCCGTCACCGCTGTCGATCGCCAGGGCCTTCAGTTTGTCCTTGTTCTCCTCGTAGTAGGAGTGGCCGAAGTAGCCCATGCCGCCCACGGATCCCGAGACACCCCTCACGATGAGGTCGTCGTCCTCGTTCGCCGTGTAGTCGGTGCGCGAGGCGCCCTCCTCACCGTTGACTGCATCGGTAAAATAGTCGAAGGTGCCCGAGTTCGTGCCGGGACCGAACAGTTCCAGTTCCTGGTCGGGGAACGACGCGTCGACCTGGTTCCAGTTGTCGATCTCCGAACCGGGCTGCCAGATCATCCTCAACTGGTCCACCGTGAGGCACTCGACGAAGTCGTTGCCCTTGCTCACCACGACGGACAGGCCGTCACCGGCGACCTGGAGCTCCTGGTACTCGACCCCCTTCAGCTTGCAGGCCGACACTTCGATGTCCTCGATCGCGCGCGAAGCGTTGGAGATGTCGCTCTCGCCGTGGCAGAACTTCTCGAAACCGCCGCCGGTTCCGGACGTGCCGACGGCGACCTCGACGTCGACGTTCTCCGCCCGGAAGAGCTCGGCCGCCATCGTCGACAGCGGAGCCACCGTGCTGGAACCGTCCACCTGAACCGTGCCCGACAGCTTCTCCCCCTCACCGCCGCTGCCGTCCGACCCCGCCTCGGCACTGCCGCACGCGCTCACGGCCAGCAGTACAGCTGCTGTCAGAACCACAGGGTTCTTGGCCCTGCGCAACGAGGTGGGGATGTTCACGTGTCTCTCGATCCTGTGACCGCCGGGGGAGCCCGGCCATGCCGATGAGGGGCGCGATGCGCCCCGTTGGGACACTTGGATCGAATCCCGCCTATACGAACCGAAGGCATACAAGCGACCACTGGGACATGAACCATAGGTATCCGCCTATATGGACGCGTCCGGTGGACGGTGACGCAGGCAACGACTCGGCATCGGCATCGGCATCACAGCAGGTCGATGCAGGTCGGTGCAGGTCGGCATCCGGTCCCGTTGTCAGTGGTGGGCGGCATGATGCCGGTCATGACTACCCCCGCAGCAGTGATCGTGGATGCCGCCGCCTACGCCCAGGCGGTCGAGAACGCCGTGAGCGCGGCGGCCGCCTACTACGAGGGCGGCACCTCACCGTTGGACGACGACACCTACGACCGACTGGCCCGCGGGATCGCTGCCTGGGAGGCGGCGCACCCGGACGAGGTCCTGCCCGACTCCCCCACCGGCAAGGTCGCCGGCGGTGCGGTGGAGGGCGACATACCGCACACCGTGCCGATGCTCAGCCTCGACAACGTCTTCTCGGCCGAGGAGTTCACGGCGTGGACGGCGTCCCTGACCCGACGCATCGGCCGTGAGGTCACCCGCTTCAGTGTGGGCCCGAAGCTGGACGGACTCGCGATCGTCGCCCGCTACAGCGGCGGTCGCCTCACCCGGCTGGTCACTCGTGGGGACGGGACCGCCGGGGAGGACGTCTCACACGCGATCGGCACCGTCGTGGGGCTGCCCGAGCGGCTGGCCGAGCCGGTCACCGTGGAGGTGCGCGGCGAAGTCCTGATGACGGCGGCCCAGTTCGAGTACGCGAACGAGGCCCGCACGAGCCACGGCGGTCAGCCGTTCGCCAATCCGCGCAACGCGGCCGCAGGCACCCTGCGGGCGAAGGAGCGGCTCTACACCGTGCCGATGACGTTCTTCGGCTACGGACTGCTGCCGTTGCCCGGCACCGACGGTCCCTTTGCCGAGCGGCTGGCGGAGCTCCCCCACAGCGATCTGATGTCCCTGGCCACCGAGCTCGGCGTGCACACCAGCGCCGCGACCATGGTCCCGGACTCCGTCGCCGAGTCGCCGGAGCAGGTCCTGTCCCGGGTGAAGGAAATCGCCGCGGTGCGGGCCGGGTTGCCGTTCGGCATCGACGGGATCGTCATCAAGGCCGACCTCGCCACAGACCAGCGGGACGCCGGCTCCGGGTCCCGTGCGCCCCGGTGGGCGATCGCGTACAAGCTGCCGGCCGTGGAGAAGATCACCCGGCTGCTGGAGGTGGAGTGGAACGTCGGACGGACCGGCATCATCGCCCCGCGCGGCGTCCTCGAACCAGTGGTCGTCGACGGCTCCACCATCACCTACGCCACCCTGCACAACCCGGCCGACATCACTCGTCGCGACCTGCGGCTCGGCGACCATGTCATGGTCCACCGCGCCGGCGACGTCATCCCCCGCATCGAGGCCCCCGTCGCCCACCTGCGCACCGGCGAGGAGCAGCCCGTCGTCTTCCCCGAGCAGTGCCCGCGCTGCGGATCGGACATCGACACCAGCGGGGAACGCTGGCGGTGCGCGCAGGGCCGCAACTGCCACCTGGTCGCCTCGCTCGCCTACGCCGCGGGACGCGACCAGCTCGACATCGAGGGCCTGGGAGCCACCCGCGTCGTCCAGCTCGTCGACGCGGGCCTCGTCGCCGATCTCGCCGACGTGTTCGCCCTGCGGCGCGACCAGTTGCTCGGCCTGGAACGGATGGGTGAGACCAGCACCGACAATCTGCTCGCCGCGATCGCCGCGGCCAAGGACCAGCCGCTGTCGCGGGTGCTCTGCGCGCTCGGCGTCCGCGGCACCGGCCGGTCCATGTCCCGCCGCATCGCCCGGTACTTCGCCACCATGGACAACATCCGCTCCGCGGACGCCGAAACGATGCAGCGGGTGGACGGTATCGGATCGGAGAAGGCACCCTCGATCGTCGCGGAACTCGCCGAACTCGCCCCGCTCATCGACAAGCTCGTCGCGGCGGGCGTCAATATGACGGAACCCGGCGCCACTCCGCCTCCGGCCGCCGACTCCGACTCCGACTCCGACTCCGACTCCGACTCCGAGGACCGGCATAAGGCCGGGACGCCGGGGGCGGGCAGCCCGCTGGCCGACATGACGGTGGTGGTCACCGGTGCGATGACCGGAAACCTGGAGAAGCTCTCCCGCAACGAGATGAACGAACTCATCGAACGGGCCGGTGGCCGCTCCTCCTCCAGCGTTTCCAGGAGGACCACCATCGTCGTCGCCGGAGAAGGCGCCGGCTCCAAGCGCGCCAAGGCCGAACAGCTCGGCATCCGCCTCGCCACCCCGGACGAGTTCGCCACGCTGGTCGCGGGCCTTCTGGAGTGACCGTCGCAACGACCGTGGGAGGGCAAGGGGCGTGCCCGGTGACGACCGCCTGGGTTCGGGGCGCGCAGTACACCCTGGTCACCCGGAGTCCGAGACCTTCCGCCGTCCCGGCCCGGCAGCCGTCGGCGGTGGCCGGCCAGGGCTGGGGCCGACCGTTTCCCGCACCCCGGTCCGGCGGTGCGTGCCGGACCGGGCGCCGGCACCGCACCCATGCGAGGACGCAAGGTCGGCTGAAGGCGGCACGGACGAGCCCGGCACTCTCGCGTGCCGGGCCACCGGGGTCAACGGTTCATGGCCGCCCAGAACTCCTCGAAGGACATCTGGCCGTCGCCGTCGGCGTCGAGTGAATCGATCAGTCCCCGGGCCTCCGACTCGGTGATCTCGGAACCCTCCAGCTCCGCCACGACCTTCCGGTACTCGTCTGCGGTGACCAGGCCGTCCCCGTCCAGGTCGTAGCGCTCGAAGACCTTCCGCGCCGCTGTCTCCACGATGTCCGCCATGTGCTCCGTCTTTCCGCGATCTTCGCTGACGGGCCCACACTATCCGTCCGCCCGGGAGAAGCAGGCCGGCAGGATTCGCCTTCCGCCGCTTCCGTCCGTGGCGGTCCGGGAGGGTCGTCTTCACCCATGACTCCGGCCTGACCACCCGCCGAGTGGGGCGGGTCGCCGTCACGGGGCGGTGAGGTACCAGTGGCCGGCGGGGGTGCCGGCAAGGTACCGGGCCCGGCAGCATGACATGAATTCTCCCGTCCGGTTCCGGTTCACTCGCCGGTCCGCCACCGGCTCAGCCGTGCGGGGACTCGGGCACGGTGATCACCGGGCACTCCGCCCGGTGCAAGAGGCCGTGCACCACCGATCCCAGCCTCATGCCGGAGTATCCCCCGCGCCCGTGTCTGCCGACGACGACCACCAGGGCGCCGAGCGAAGCGAGGGCCAGTTCCTCCACCGGGTGGCCGCGCAGGACCTCATGGGTGATCTCCACGTCCGGGTACTTCTCTCCCCACCCCGCTACGGTCTCGGACAGGATCCGGCGCCGCTCGTCAAGCCCCGCCGCTTCGTCGCCGAAGGACACGACGGGCCGCCGCCACACCCACACGGCGTGCAGGGCGGCGCCATGCAGCGCCGCCTCTTCCACGGCGAACTCCACGGCGGCTCTCGAGGATCCGCTGCCGTCGACACCCACGACGAGACGGGGATGCCGTTGCCCCGCGCGCTCCGGTTCCCTGACCACGACGACCGGGCAGTCGGCCTGAGCACTCACCGGAACGGCCACTGAGCCCGCGCTGAGGAGCTCCTCCGGTCGGCTGAGCCGACGGGAACCGACGACGACCATCCGGGCCTGCACCGCCTTCCGGCAGAGCACCACCGACGGCGTCCCGTCGAGCAGTTCCGTCGTCAGGGGCACTTCCGCGTACAGCGCCCGCACCGTGGCAGCCGCCTCGGCGAGCGCGCCCTCGCCCTGGACCCGGAGCATGGTGCGACTCCAGGGCGCGTCGACGTGCTGTCCTCCGGGCAGGAGCGGCACCGCCACCACGAGCCGGAGGGGCAACCGCCTGCGGACGGCCTCGTCGGCCGCCCAGGTGAGCGCCGGAACGGGCTGCTCGCGCGGGTCGATCCCAACGATCACCTCATTGCGTGCAGCGGTGTTCTTCATGGCTCCTCCTGCCGCCTCGTGTCGTTATGGGGGAACGGACTGCGACGAGTGGGCCCGGCACCGCCGTAAGCGCCCTCGGCCATGCCCCACCAGTGACGCTTGGACGGGACGCTCCGTTCACGCTGTCGCACCGGGCCCCGGGCCTCCGCTTCCTTTTCAGGGCACCCGGACCGCCAGGGCATCGTGCTGCTGCCCGCCGAGAACGACCTTGAGCGCACCGGTGTCGGCGGCCCGTGAGAAGACGTCGTACGCCTCTTCCATGTGGTCCAGCGGGAAAGTGTGGGTGACCATGGACGCCGCAGGCAGACGGCCGGCGGCCATCATGCGCAGCAGCGTGGGAGTGGAGTGCGTGTCGACCAGGCCGGTGGTGATCGTCACGTTCTTGATCCACAGGTCTTCGAGGTGCAGTGTCGCCGGCTTGCCGTGCACGCCGACATTGGCCACACGCCCGCCCGGCCGCACCATGCGCGTGCACGTCTCGAAGCTCTCCGGCACCCCGACCGCTTCGATGACCACGTCGGCGCCGAGCCCTTCGGTGAGGTCGGCGACCAGTTGCTCGGCTTCTTCACCCGCGGCGGCCACGGCATCGGCGCCAAGGCGCTTGGCGGCCTCCAACCGGGACGGGGCGAGATCCACGGCGATGATCTTCTCGGGCGTGTACAGCCGGGCGGTGGCTATCGCCGCGAGCCCGATGGGCCCCGCTCCGACCACGGCGACGGTGTCCCCGGGCCGTACGCGCCCGTTCAGGACACCCACCTCGTAGGCGGTGGGGAGGATGTCGGCCAGCAGGACGGCATCCTTGCTGTCCACCCCGCCGGGTAGCGGGTGCACGGACAGATCCGCGTACGGCACGCGGACGTACTCGGCCTGGGTGCCGTTGATCCGATGGCCGAGGATCCAGCCTCCGCCGCCGCGGCACTGTCCGTATGCCCCCTCCCGGCAGAAACGGCAGCGGCCGCACGCCGTGATGCACGAGACCAGGACGCGCTCGCCGGGGCGGACACCGCGTACGTCGCTGCCCACCTCGACGACCTCGCCGACGGCTTCATGCCCGAGCACCGTGCCGGGGCGTACCTCCGGCACATCGCCCTTGAGGATGTGCAGGTCGGTCCCGCAGATGGTGGTGGCGTCGACCCGGATGATCGCGTCGGTGGCCTCCTGCAGGGCGGGGTCCGCGATCTGCTCCCAGGCGGACTTGCCGGAGCCGTGGAACACGAGTGCTTTCACAACGATCCCTTCCGGGCGCCGGTCGTGGGCAACACCAGCGACCGGGGCCCTGTGCGCGGCCACCCGCAGCCCCTGGAACCGTCGGCGCCGAGAATGACGGGACACCATTGGTGGGACATTCGAACGGAGTGGCCTCTTCTTCCCAGCCTGCCCGTGACGGCTGCCGTCCGCATGGGCAGGCCGATCCCGTTGCCGGGCCGCCGGACCCGGTATGCCGGCCCCAGCTACCGCTTGCGCACCAGGGCCGAACCGCTCGAAGCCGGACGTGAGGGGTGCGCGAACGGTCCCACGATGCCGCCCGGGTGGGCCGAGCGTGACAGGCGGCCCTTCTTGGCGCCGTCGAGCCGTCTCCGCGCAGCTCTGCCCCGAACCGGCGGCTGCCGCAGGCCCGACGGGCCCCGGACGATCCCATACTGCCCTCGCGGCGTCGGGCGGAAGCAGCCAGGCTGGGTATGAGCCGCTCGGCGGCTCCTGTGCCGGGGAAGGAGTTGGTCACCATGACGAGCCTGGTGGGATTCGTTGAAAAGCGTGAGCAGTCAGCAGACAACTGTCACTTGAGCGCTCAAATGGGTGAAATGGGTGCAGTTGCTGCCGAAGTGCTCACGCTTTTCAGGCCATTCACACCACCGGCCGGGGGCCCACCGTGGTGCATCGCGAGCCGATCAGCCTCCCGGCGTCGACGCCACAGGCACATGGTCCCAGGGCCCCGGCAAAGTCGTCGGTCATGCGGTCAGGAGAAGGTTGACGGGGCGGTCAGTGTCGCGGGCGTGGTGTCGTAGGGCGGCGGCGATGTT
>NZ_JBIAIV010000017.1:0-76969 GCF_042871645.1 Streptomyces sp. NPDC005774
GCCGAGGTTGCCGGAGATGGCCCGCACCCCCGCCAGCACCGAGCTCTGCGTGAAGGTGAACACGAACACGCCCGTCACCAGGAACGGCACGTAGACGTCGCCGGGGATGCCCCGGCGGGCACCCAGCAGCAGACCGAAGATGAAGAAGTACACGGCCGCGTTCAGCAGCGGGGTCGCCACCTGCCACAGCTGGCCCAGCTTCGCCTGGCTGTACTGCGCGGTCAGCTTCGCCCGGGAGAACGTGAGGATGAAGTGCCGGCGCCCCCAGAGCTGACGGACGTATTCGACGAGCGACGGCCGGGCACCACTCACCGTCAGCCCGTACCTGGCGGCGAGCTCGGCTGCCGTGAGGCCCTCGTCGGGCGGCGCGGACGCGCTGACCGCGACCGTGCCGTCGTGCGTTGTCTCACTCACTGGTGGAAGCTTTCCCTCTTCGAGATGCCGGGCCCGTACGGACCCGGCATGCGCCGGGGAGCCTGGGTGCGGCCCCGATGTTCCGGACACGAGCTTGTCAGATGACAGGAGGCCGGCCCAGCCGGGTCAGCCGCCACACCGTACGCCACTTCATGGGCCGGCGCGGGCCGCAGGGGCTGGTCCACCCCTCCCGGAAACCGCCGAACCAGGCCTTGAGGGCCGGGCGCGACGGCCTGCGGAGCAGGGTGAGCAGCATCCAGGCGCCCAGGTAGAGGGGGACCAGGGGCGCGGGAAGGTTGCGACGGGCCAGCCAGACGCGGTTGCGGGCGACCATGCGGTGGTAGACCGCGTGCCGCGAGGGGGCGGTGGTGGGGTGGTACAGGACCATGTCGGCCCGGTAGTCGATCATCCAGCCCGCGTCGAGGGCCCGCCAGGCCAGGTCGGTCTCCTCGTGTGCGTAGAAGAACGCGTCGGGCAGCACTCCGGCGTCGGCGAAGACCCGGGTGCGTACGGCGTTGGCGCCGCCGAGGAAGGTGGTCACCCTGGAGGAGCGCATCGGGTCGGCGGCGCGCAGCCGGGGCACGTGGCGGCGCTGGGTGCTGCCGGTCTCCGGGTCGGCGATGCGGAAGCTGATGATGCCGAGCTCCGGGTCGGCGGCGAACGCCCGGCGGCACAGCTCGGCGGTGTCGTGGTGGGCCAGGAGGCCGTCGTCGTCGAGGAACAGCAGGATGTCGACGTCCTGGCCGCCCGGGCCGAACGCCTCGATGCCGACGTTGCGGCCGCCGGGGATGCCGAGGTTCTCCGGCAGCTCGACGGTGTGCACGCCGTCGGGGACCTCCGGGACGGGCGAGCCGTTGCCGACGACGGCGACCCGGACCGGGTCGCCGTCCTGCTTGGCGACCGAGTCGAGCAGGGCGCGCAGCTCGTCGGGGCGGTTGCCCATGGTGATGATCACCGCGCCGACCTTGAGGGAGGATCCCACAGCGGTCACCTCAGCCTGCTGGAAGCGAGGACGGACACCAGGTGCAGCAGGGTCTGGAGCAGGGCTATCCCGGCGAGGACGGCGACACCCAGGCGGGTGAAGAACAGGTCGCCCCGGGCGGCGTCGACGATCGCGAGGACCACGATCAGCAGCGACGCCTCCATCCCGAGGATCAGCCGGTGGAACTTCAGGGCTCCGGCGGCCCGGCGGGCCAGCGCCATGCCGGAGGAGCGCGGCTCGGCGGCGGCCTCCTTGACCGGCGGCAGTCCGCCCTGGTGGCGGGCCACACCGACCAGGTCGGTCTCTGCCTTGATCAGGATGGCGCCGAGGGCGGCCAAGGTGCCGAGGAAGGCCCAGAGCCAGTCGATGCGGCCGGTGCCCCACAGGTCGGCGGCGCGCAGGCCGAGACCGACGAGGACGGCCGCGTCGCACAGGTAGGCGCCGACCCGGTCCAGGTAGACCCCGCTGAGCGAGAACTGCTGCTTCCAGCGGGCGACCTCGCCGTCCACACAGTCCAGCAGCAGGTACAGCTGCACCATGACCAGGCCGAGGACCGCCCCCGTGATCCCCGGCACCAGCAGGGCCGGAGCGGCGAGGACGCCGAAGACGGTCATCAGATACGTGAGCTGGTTGGGCGTGACCCTGGTGTTCACCAGGTAGCGGTCCACCCGCAGGGACACCTCACGCATGTAGAGGCGTCCCATCCAGTGCTCACCGCTGCGCCGGTCCTTCACCCCCGCGGGGTGGACGACCGGACGGAGTTCAGCTACCGATGGCCTTGACATAGTCGGCGTAGACGTCCTTGATCTGTTCGGTCTTCAGGTCGAGATGTTCGAGGATCGTGAAGCGGCCGGGGCGGGTCTCGGGGGCGAATTCGACGACTTTGACGAACTCCTCCGCCGTGAAGCCGATCTCCTGAGGCAGCACCGGCAGTCCGTGCCGGCGCAGCACGTCGGCCATGTACACCGACTCGTCGTGCGCGCCGCGCAGGTACATCGCGAAGGCCGCGCCCAGGCCGCACTGCTCTCCGTGGGCGGCGGCCCGCTTGGGGTAGAGCAGGTCGAAGGCGTGGTTGATCTCGTGGCAGGCCCCGGAGGACGGCCGCGAGTCGCCGGACACCGACATGGCGATGCCGCTGAGGACCAGTGCCTCGGCGAGCACCTGGAGGAAGTCGTTGTCGCCGATGCCTCCGGGGTGGCGCAGCACGGACTCGCCGGCCTGCCGGGCCATGGCGGCGGCGAGCCCGTCGATCCGCTCGCCCTTGACCCTGCAGGCCAGTTCCCAGTCCGCGACGGCGGAGATGTTGGAGACGGCGTCGCCGATCCCTGCGCGTACGAAGCGCGCCGGGGCGTTCCGGATGATGTCGAGGTCGATGACGACCGCGATCGGGTTCGGCACGCCGTAGGAGCCGCGGCCCGCGTCGTTGTCGAGGGTGGCGACCGGCGAGCACAGGCCGTCGTGCGCGAGGTTCGTCGGCACGGCGACCAGGGGGAGGCCGACGCGTGCCGCGGCGAACTTGGCGCAGTCGATGATCTTGCCGCCGCCCAGCCCGACGACGGCGTCGTAGTGACCGGCCTTTATGGCGCCGGCCAGCCGGACCGCGTCGTCGAGGGTGCCGCCGCCGACCTCGTACCAGGTGGCGCCGGGCAGCGACGGGGAGAGCCGCTCGCGCAGTCCGGCGCCGGAGCCGCCGCTGACGGCGACGGCGAGACGGCCGGACTGTGCGATGCGCTCGTCGGCGAGGACCCCGCCCAGGTCGTCGAGGGCACCGGGGCGGATGTCGACGACGAGGGGGGAGGGGATGAGCCGGGTCAGTACTGGCATGCGATCTCCCGTCCACGGGTGAGATCGGCGTGGTTGTCGATCTCCACCCAGTCGACGTCGCCGATGGGCGCCACGTCGATCCGGAAGCCGCGGTTCACCAGTTCCTGGTAGCCGTGCTCGTAGAACTGCTGCGGGTCGGTCTCCCACACGGTCTTCAGCGCGTCGACGAGTTCGGGGGCGGCGTCGCCCTCGATGAGGGTGACGCCGATGTACTCCCCGGTCGCCTCGGCGGGATCCATGAGCTTGGTGATCTTCGTCATGCCCTTGCCGGGGTCGACGACGACCTTCATCTCCTCGTCCGCGAGGGACTTCACGGTGTCGAGGGCGAGGATGATCCGCCTGCCCTCGCCGCGGGCGGCGAGGAGCGTCTTCTCGACGGAGACCGGGTGCACGGTGTCGCCGTTGACGAGGATCACGCCGTCCTTGAGGGCGTCCCGGCCGCACCACAGGGAGTAGGCGTTGTTCCACTCCTCGGCCTTGTCGTTGTCGATGAGGGTGAGCTTGAGGCCGTACTTCTGCTCCAGGGCCGCCTTGCGCTCGTACACGGCCTCCTTGCGGTAGCCGACGATGACGGCGGCCTCGGTCAGGCCGATCTCGGCGAAGTTGCCGAGGGTGAGGTCCAGGACCGTCGGTTCGCCCTCTACACCCGCGGGCCCCACCGGCACCAGCGCCTTGGGCAGGGTGTCGGTGTAGGGGCGCAGACGCCGTCCGGCGCCGGCCGCCAGCACGAGGCCGATCATGCGGGTTCTCCTTCATCGTGTACGGCGGGTGCGCCGCCCCGGTGGGCGGCCACCCAGAAGCGGATGCTCTCGAGGAGCACCAGCAGGGCCACGGCCACGGCGAGCACCGTGAGCGCGACGGCGAACTGTGAGGCGGTGAGCAGGGCGGCCAGGACGACGACCGCCAGGGTGCGGCCGTCGTGCCCGCCGATCGCCCGCACCAGCCAGGGCGGGGGCGCGCCCGCGTCGCCGCGGATGCGGTAGACCGTGTCGTAGTGATGGTAGGCGACGGCGGCCACCAGACCGTAGGCCGCCGGAAGCGCTCCGTTAACGCCGGCGCCTGCCGCCAGTGCCAGGACGGTGCCGTACTCGGCGGCGCGCAGGAACGGCGGGACCAGCCAGTCGAGGGGGCCCTTGAGGGGGCGGGCGACGGCCAGGGCGGAGGTCAGGACGTACAGGAGGGCGGCGAGGACGGGCCACGGTCCGCCGAAGCCGGTCAGCGCGGCCGTGGCGACGACGGCCCCGCCGCCGAGCAGGGCGACGGCGGGGGCGGTGAACCCGGGCAGGCGCCGCGCGGTGGGCTTCAGCACCCCGGCGAGGCGTTCGGCGAGCGGTCCGCTGTCGGCGAGGTCCGCGAGGGCGCGCGCCGCGCGGTCGGTCCTGCGGGCCTTGCGGGTGAGGGAGCGCAGGACACGGCCGGCCGTGGTGTAGGTCGCCGCGAAGGCACAGCCGATCAGCAGGGCGTAGAAGGTGATGCGGGGGGTCGTGAGGGCCGTGAGAACGGCGATCATCGCCCAGCGTTCACCGATCGGGAGGACGATCATGCGGCGCGCCCAGACCGTCCAGCCGACGCTGTCGAGCTTGCCGGAGAGAGCGGCGGTGGGACTGGTGTCGGCGGCCGTGCTGTCGGCGTTCGCCTCGTTGAAGGAGAAGTCCACGACGTGCCGGCAGGTCTGCAGGACCATCGCGCCGAGGGCGAGGGCCCATACGTCGTCGCCACCGCGGGCCGCGCCGAGGGCGAGGCCCGCGTAGTAGGCGTACTCCTTGGCCCGGTCGAAGGTGGCGTCGAGCCAGGCGCCGAGGGTGGAGTACTGCAGGGAGTAGCGGGCGAGCTGGCCGTCGGTGCAGTCCAGCACGAAGGAGGCGAGGAGCAGAACACCGGCGGCGACGAAGCCCGGGCGGGTACCGGTGGCGGCGCAGGCGGCCGCTATGAGCGCGGTGAGCAGGGAGGCGGTGGTGACCTGGTTGGGGGTCAGTCCGCGCCGTGCGCACCAGCGGGCGATGTAGCGGGAGTACGGGCTGATGCAGTAGGTGGTGAAGAAGCCGTCACGGGCCTTGACGGCCGACTTCAGCCGGACGGCCTCGTCGTCCACGGCTGCGACGGCCTGCCGGGCCTCGTTGCGGGCCTGCGGGTCGTCGGGGACGGTGGCGACGAGGCTGCCGAGGTCGGGGCGGTGCGGGTCGCTTCCGTCGGCGCTCAGGGCGGCGACGATGCGGTCGAAGAGGGTTCCGGTGAGGGTGGTGCCCGCGGGCGTCGGGGTCCCGCCGGACGCGGTCCCACCGGCATCACCGGTCGCGGCCTCCGTGGTGGCGGCGGCCTCCGTGGTGGCAGTGGTGTCCTCGCGGGCCGTCGCGCGGGCCATCGCGAGGGTCAGGGCCTGACGCGCGGCCGGCTGGGCGGTGACGGCACCGGGGATCGCGGCGAGCGGGAAGCGGGGGTCGGTGAGGCCGAGGCGCAGCGCGTGCTCATGGCCCACGAACCGGACGTCGACGACGGCGACCCGCTGTCCGGCGGGCACCTCGGCGAGCAGGGTCCCGGCCTCCTCGGTGCCGGACGCGATCCGCACGTCGAAGCCGAGGGAACGCAGGTCCGCCTCGATCGACGAACCCGGAACCGGCTGACCGGTGAGGATGGCGGTCGACAACCGAATCTCACTCCCTGGATGCCGACGCTTCCACGCCGGTCGTGTACATGGTGGGGGCGGCCGTACGAGGCCTCCGGGCGGCATGTCGGCTGAGGTTAGCGGATGCCCCTGAACCCGCGTTCACCGCCCGTTCGGCGGCTGGATCGTTGTGGTTCCACCTGCGTCCCTGCCGCGATCATCATCGGGGATAGCGGGGCCGGCCCACAAACCGCCCCCCTAGAAGGGGCATTGAGGCGCATAGCGGGCATCGCCCCGGCACGGGCACCGTGCGGCGCGGGCCGGGTCACCGGGGCAGGCCCCATCGTCGATGAAGGCGGTCGGCCTTGGACGCACGAGGCGGACCATGATCGACACATCGACACCAGGAGCGGGTCGTCGGCCTCTGACCAGCACAATGTCCGTATCGAGGTCCGCGGGCAGCCCGGTGGAGGTCCCGAGCCGACGGCCCGGTCCACACCGTACCGCCGGGGAGGACGAACGCCCTCCCGCCCCCGCGCCGGGCACCGCGGGAGCGGGCACTCCACGTTCCCGTACCGGCGGTCGCGCACGGCGAGCCCGGCGCGGGTCTCCTGTGGATCTCGTCACGGAGGACACGCTCCGCGACTCGGCACATGCGCACGGTGAGGCCGGTCCGAGCCCCGGCGGCATCCGCGGCCGCGGCCCGGCGGCACCGCCGACCGGGTTGTCCGCAAGAAACGCGCACCGCCCCGAGCACGTCTGACCTGCGAACCGTTTACGCAGGTCAAGGCACATGACAACGGTGTTCAGTGCCGCGTTGCCCGATACCCCCGACCCGTAGTTCACTGTGATCCGGACGAGTCATGGAGGGACGGCTTTCATGGGGGCTGGGCACGATCACGGGCACGCGCACGGCGCGCACGCCGGCGGTACGGCGAGCGCCGCGTACCGCGGCAGGCTCCGGGCGGCGCTGGCGATCACGCTCGGTGTCATGGTCGTCGAGATCATCGGCGGTCTGCTGGCCGACTCGCTCGCCCTCGTCGCCGACGCGACGCACATGGCGACGGACGCGCTGGGGCTGGGCATGGCCCTGCTGGCGATCCATTTCGCGAACCGCCCGCCGAGCGAGCACCGCACCTTCGGCTACGCCCGCGCGGAGATACTCGCGGCGCTCGCGAACTGCCTGCTGCTGCTCGGAGTGGGCGGTTACGTGTTGTACGAGGCGATCCAGCGGTTCATCGCACCGGCCGACACCGAGGGCGGGCTGACGCTCGTCTTCGGCGCGATCGGCCTGGTCGCCAACCTGGTGTCGCTGGCACTGCTGATGCGCGGGCAGAAGGAGAGCCTGAACGTGCGCGGGGCGTTCCTGGAGGTGGCTGCCGACGCGTTCGGCTCGGTCGCGGTGATCGTCTCGGCACTGGTCGTCGTGGCGACCGGCTGGACGGCCGCCGACCCGATCGCCTCCCTCGTGATCGCCGTGCTGATCGTGCCCCGCGCCTTCAGGCTGCTGCGCGAGACCCTGGACATCCTGCTGGAGGCGGCGCCCAAGGGCGTGGACATGGCCCAGGTCCGGGCGCACATCCTGGGCACGCAAGGCGTCGAGGACGTGCATGATCTGCACGCCTGGACCATCACCTCGGGCATGCCGGTGCTCTCCGCGCACGTGGTCGTCAGCTCCGATGTACTCAGCGCCATCGGACACGAGAAGATGCTGCACGAGCTGCAGAGCTGTCTGGGCGACCACTTCGACGTGGAGCACTGCACCTTCCAGCTGGAACCGCGCGGTCACGCGGAGCACGAGGCGCGGCTCTGCCACTGAGACGGCACCCTGTTGCGGGGCCGCCCGAGCGGCGTGACATGACGACGTGCCGTGACGACGGTGCGTGCGGGGTGCGGCTGGGGCGGGAGGCGCCGCTGGGGCGTGAGGCCGGTATGCGTGCGCCGGAGGGAGCATCCTCCCGCCCCCGTACAGGCGCCCTTTCCCTCATGGCGCCCCGCTCCTCGCGGTTCTCCCGTCGCTGGTCCGGGCAGACCATCCACCGGGCCCCTCTTCCGGCCCATGGCCTGCGCCGGCCGCGGGCCGGACCGCCGCGGGACATGCGGACGGTGCGGGGAGTGCCGGGAGTGCCGGACTCGTGCGGCAGACTTGGGGCGCGAAGACCGAATGAAGGATGGGTATGCCGATCACACCTGCCACCGCGACGCACAACCCGTCGAGCCCTGCCGCCGAGGCGATTCTGCTGGAGCTGGTCGACGAAGACGGCGTGACGCTCGGCACTGCGGAGAAGCTCGCCGCCCATCAGCCCCCGGGGCAGCTGCACCGGGCGTTCTCGGTGTTCCTCTTCGACGAGCACGGGCGGCTGCTGATCCAGCAGCGGGCGCTGGGCAAGTACCACTCCCCCGGTGTGTGGTCCAACACCTGCTGCGGGCACCCCTACCCCGGTGAGGCCCCGTTCGCTGCGGCGGCCCGGCGGACCTTCGAGGAGCTGGGGCTGTCCCCGTCGCTGCTCGCCGAGGCGGGCACGGTGCGCTACAACCACCCGGACCCGGCCTCCGGTCTGGTCGAGCAGGAGTACAACCATCTGTTCGTCGGCATGGTGCAGGCACCGCTGCGGGCGGATCCCGAGGAGGTGGCGTCCACCGCGTTCGTGACCCCGGACGAGCTGGCCCGGCGTCATGCCGAGGACACCTTCTCGGCGTGGTTCATGACCGTGCTGGACGCGGTCCGCCCGGCGATCCGGGAGCTGACGGGACCGTCTGCGGGCTGGTGACCGCGCCGTCTGCGGGCTGGTGACCGCGCGGGGGCCGGTCGCGGATCTTCCTGCACTCGATCGTCGGGCCTGCCCGGGCCCGATCGTCGGGCCTGCCGCCGGTGGTGACCGTCGGAGCCTGTGCGCGTGCGGCCGTCAGGCCTGCGCGGGTTTGAGCGGCAGGGCGGCCCAGATCACCTTGCCGCCGCTCGCGGTGTGCTCGACGTCGCACATGCCGTTCGACTCTCGGGTGATCTCGCGCACCAGGAGCAGTCCGCGTCCGCCGGTGCGGCCGTGGTCCGCCTCCAGGGCGGTCGGGCGGTAGGGGTGGTTGTCCTCCACGGACACCCGGACCCACTCGGCGCCGACGGCGACCTCGACGGCGAGCGTCGGAGAGAGCAGTGCCGCGTGCCGTACGGCGTTGGTGACCAGTTCCGAGACGATCAGCAACAGCCCCTGGACCACCTCGTCGGCGACCGGCACCCCTTGGCGCAGCAGCAGGTTCCGTACGGCGTGGCGCGCCTGCGGGACCGAGGCGTCGGCAGCGGGGGCGGTGAACCGCCAGACGCCTTCGTACGGCAGCGGTGCCGATCTCGGTGGTGCGGTCTCCGCCTCGGTGGGTCTGTCCTCGTCCTCCGGGCGTGGGCCGGGCCCACGCCCCTGGTCGCCCATTGTCCGGTCGCCACCCTCACGCTCGATTGTCACCACACGTCGAGTGTTGGTAACTATGCGCGTCACACCGAAGCCCTGAACAGAAGTCAGCGGATATCGAGCGTTTCTGACCGTTGACGTATGTCGTAGTGGATTGTGGGACTTTTCTTGTCTGTCTTATGTCGTGTCGGCGGACTATTCGGGTTGTACGGGTTTGACGCCCGGCCCGGCGCTCTCCGGGCCCGCCAGTCAGTCGGAGACCATGCCCACGATCCTGCGCCCTCCGTAGCCGGTGGCGATCAGACCGAGCCCGTCGAAGAGCAGGGTGAGCAAGAAGAAGGTGCCGGGCCTGGACGGCGTGCAGCAGCGAGACCACGCCGCCGATCAGCAGCAGCAGCAGCAGCAGCAGCAGCAGCCAGCCGAACAGCACCATCGTCGTCAGAGTGGCGAAGCCGGTGTGGACGAGACCGATGAGACCGGCGACGACCAGGATCACGCCGAGTGCGGCGAGCCGGCCGAAGCCACTCTTCAGTTCGGCCGCCTCGCCACGCGGTGCGGTGGACTTCGCCACGATTGCCCCCCGTATGTCCGCTCTCTGTCGTTCTCCCCTGCCCCCGATGTCGCGTAACGCTTCACGTGCTCCAGCCGATCAGCGCCCCGGCGGGGGCGGATAGCATCCGGCGCATGGAGCCGCAGCTGTCGCACAGCGTCACCGGATCGGTCGCCACGGTCGTCATCCGTCATCCGTCGAAGCGCAACGCCATGACGACCGCGATGTGGCGCGCGCTGCCACCGCTGCTCGACGCGCTGGCGGACGACGCCGGGGTGCGGGCGCTGGTGCTCACCGGCGAGGGCCGGACGTTCTGCGCCGGGGCCGACATCTCCACGCTCAAGGGGTCACCGCAGGAGGCGCAGCGGCTCGCTGTGGCGGCCGAGGAGGCACTCGCCGCGTTCCCCAAACCGACACTCGCGGCGGTCCGGGGCCACTGTGTCGGCGGCGGGGCACAGCTGGCGGCGGCCTGCGATCTGCGGTTCGCGCAGGAGGGTGCGGTGTTCGGGGTGACCCCGGCCCGGCTCGGGATCGTCTACCCGGCCTCCTCCACCCGGCGGCTGGTGTCGCTGGTGGGGCCCTCCGCCGCCAAGTACCTGCTGTTCTCCGGCGAGCTGATCGACACCGCGCGGGCGCTGCGCACGGGGCTGGTCGACGAGGTGCTGCCCGTGGACGGACTGGACCGGCGGGTCGCGGAGTTCACCGCGATCCTGGCCTCGCGTTCGCAGCTGACCCAGGCCGCGGCGAAGGAGTTCGCGAACGGGCGCACCGACCGTGACGCCCACTGGAGCGGCCGGGCACAGGGCAACGGCGACACGGCGGAGGGGGTCGCGGCCTTCCTGGAACGAAGGCCGCCCCGGTTCAACTGGAGCCTGCCGGGACGGCGGTAGGGCACGGCGTCCGCAGCGAGCAGGCACGCCGAAGCCTTGACGAGGTACCCGGAGGTCATCACTCCGTCCGTCCCGCCCGGGGCGGACGGGACACCGAAGACCGAAGGAGAAGACACGTGTCGCGTGCCGTCGCGGATGTCCTGCGTCAGATCGGCGGCGCCGTCGCCACCGTCGTGACACTGCCGTTCCGGGCGGTGGCCCGGCTGTTCGGGGGTGCCTCGTCGGCGGGCCGGGGCCGGCGCACCTGACCCGGCGCGCACCACCGCCCGGCGCGTCGCCGCCCTGATCCCCGATTGTCGGCGTCACCTGCCACAATTGCCGCGCAACCTCAGCGAAGAAGGCGGTACGGGATCGTGACGACACCCCTCCAAGGGTCCATCGAAAACAGGATCGCCGGGGAGCTCGGCGTACAGGAGCGGCAGGTCAGGGCCGCCGTGGAACTGCTCGACGGCGGTTCGACGGTGCCCTTCATCGCCCGCTACCGCAAGGAAGCCACCGAGATGCTCGACGATGCGCAGCTGCGCACGCTCGAGGAGCGGCTGCGCTATCTGCGGGAGCTCGAGGAGCGTCGTACGACGATCCTGGATTCGGTGCGCGAGCAGGGCAAGCTCAGCGAGGAGCTGGAGACGCGGATCCGGAGCGCGGAGACCAAGGCGCGCCTGGAGGACGTCTATCTGCCGTACAAGCCCAAGCGGCGTACCAAGGCGCAGATCGCGCGGGAGGCGGGACTCGAACCGCTGGCGGACGGGCTGCTCGGTGACCCGGGTGTCGACCCCCTCGCCGCGGCTGCCGCGTTCGTGGACGCCGGCAAGGGTGTCGCCGATCCGCAGGCCGCCCTGGACGGCGCGCGGGCCATCCTCACCGAGCGGTTCTCGGAGGACGCCGACCTGATCGGCGAGCTGCGGGAGCGCATGTGGGTGCGCGGGCGGCTCGCCGCCAAGGTCCGCGAGGGCAAGGAGGAGGCGGGCGCGAAGTTCTCCGACTACTTCGACTTCGCCGAGCCGTTCACCGAGCTGCCCTCGCACCGGATCCTGGCGATGCTGCGCGGCGAGAAGGAGGAGGTCCTGGACCTCGTCCTGGAGCCGGAGGAGGCGACGGTGGGCCCGTCCTCGTACGAGGGCACGGTGGCCCACCGGTTCGGGATCGGCGACCGGGGCCGCCCCGCCGACAAGTGGCTGCTCGACACCGTCCGCTGGGCGTGGCGCACGCGCATCCTGGTGCATCTCGGCATCGACCTGCGGCTGAGGCTGCGTACGGCGGCCGAGGACGAGGCGGTGCGGGTGTTCGCGGCGAATCTGCGCGACCTGCTGCTCGCCGCTCCGGCCGGTACCCGCGCGACGCTCGGTCTCGACCCGGGCTTCCGTACGGGCGTGAAGGTCGCCGTGGTCGACGCGACCGGCAAGGTCGTCGCCACCGACGTGATCCACCCGCACGTCCCGGCGAACCGGTGGGACGAGTCGATCGCCAAGCTGGCCCGGCTCGCGAAGGAGCACGCCGTCGAGCTGATCGCGATCGGCAACGGCACCGCCTCCCGCGAGACCGACAGGCTCGCCGGCGATCTCATCACCCGGCACCCCGAGCTGAAGCTGACGAAGGTGATGGTGTCCGAGGCGGGAGCCTCGGTGTACTCGGCGTCCGCGTTCGCCTCGCAGGAGCTGCCGGACATGGACGTGTCGCTGCGCGGGGCGGTGTCGATCGCGCGCCGGCTCCAGGATCCGCTGGCGGAGCTGGTGAAGATCGACCCGAAGTCGATCGGTGTCGGCCAGTACCAGCACGACTTGTCCGAGGTGAAGCTGTCGCGTTCGCTGGACGCGGTGGTGGAGGACTGTGTGAACGGCGTGGGTGTGGACGTCAACACGGCGTCCGCGCCGCTGCTCGCCCGGGTCTCCGGCATCACCTCCGGGCTCGCCGAGAACATCGTGGCCCACCGGGACGGCAACGGGCCGTTCGGGTCCCGCCGCGAGCTGAAGAAGGTGCCGCGGCTCGGCCCCAAAGCGTACGAGCAGTGCGCGGGCTTCCTGCGGATCCGCGGCGGCGACCCGCTGGACGCCTCCAGCGTGCACCCGGAGGCCTATCCGGTGGTCCGGCGCATGATGCAGAAGTCCGGTGAGGAAGTCGCCTCCCTGGTCGGCAACACGGCGGTTCTGCACTCGCTGAGGCCGCAGGACTTCGTGGACGAGACGTTCGGTCTGCCGACCGTCTCGGACATCCTCAAGGAGCTGGAGAAGCCGGGGCGCGACCCACGGCCGGCGTTCAAAACCGCTGCCTTCAAGGAGGGCGTGGAGAAGATCTCCGACCTGGCCTCCGGGATGATCCTGGAGGGCGTGGTGACGAACGTGGCGGCCTTCGGCGCGTTCGTCGACATCGGCGTCCACCAGGACGGTCTGGTGCATGTCTCCGCGATGTCGAGGACGTTCGTCAAGGACCCGCGGGACGTGGTGAAGCCGGGCGACATCGTCAAGGTGAAGGTTCTCGACATCGACATTCCGCGCAAGCGGATCTCGCTGACGCTGCGACTGGACGACGAGGCCGCCGAGCAGACCGAGGCCCCCGGCGGGCGCAGGCAGCGCGGCGGGGCACGCCCGCCGCAGCAGCGTCAGGGGCAGGGCCGTGTTGGGGGCGGCGGTCGCGGAAGCGGCGGGACGCGTCAGACTCCCGCGCCGGCGAACAACGCGATGGCCGACGCCCTGCGCAGGGCGGGGCTGGTCGACCGGAAGAAGGGCAAGAGCTAGGTTTCGCGTCGGCCGACGGCCCGGTTCCTCCACCGCGGTGCGAGGGGCCGGGCCGTCGGTCCGTTCCGCGTCGTCCTGGCCAGTGCTCCGTCGGGCCCCGGTCGTTGTCCGGTCCGCGCCCGCTCCGTGGTCGGTCCGGGCCCGGTCAGTGCTCGATGACCTTGCCGTCGGTCACTTCCAGCCGGCGGGTGACGTGCACCGCGTCGAGCATGCGCCGGTCGTGGGTGACGAGGAGCAGGGTGCCCTCGTAGGAGTCCAGGGCCGATTCCAACTGTTCGATGGCGGGCAGGTCGAGGTGGTTGGTCGGCTCGTCGAGGACGAGGAGGTTGACGCCCCGCCCCTGGAGGAGGGCGAGGGCGGCGCGGGTGCGTTCGCCCGGCGAGAGGGTGACCGCCGGACGCATCACATGGTCCGATTTGAGGCCGAACTTGGCCAGCAGGGTGCGGATCTCGGCCGGTTCGGTGTCCGGAACCCCGGCGCGGAAGGCGTCGAGCAGGGCCTCGGGGCCGTGGAACAGCGCGCGGGCCTGGTCGACCTCGCCGAGCAGCACTCCCGAGCCGAGCGCGGCGTGCCCGGCGTCGACCGGGACGCGGCCCAGCAGGGCGCCCAGCAGGGTGGACTTCCCGGCGCCGTTGGCGCCCGTGACGGCGACCCGGTCCGCCCAGTCGATCTGCAGGGTGACCGGCCCGAGTACGAAGTCGCCGCGCCGTACCTCGGCGTCCCGCAGCGTCGCCACCACCGCGCCGGAGCGCGGGGCCGCCGCGATCTCCATGCGCAGCTCCCACTCCTTGCGCGGCTCCTCGACCACATCGAGGCGTTCGATCATGCGCTGGGTCTGACGGGCCTTGGCGGCCTGCTTCTCGCTGGCCTCGCTGCGGAACTTGCGGCCGATCTTGTCGTTGTCGTTGCCCGCCTTGCGGCGCGCGTTCTTGACGCCCTTGTCCATCCAGGACCGCTGGATCTGGGCCCGGTCCTGGAGCGCGGACTTCTTGTCGGAGTACTCCTCGTACTCGTCGCGGGCGTGCCGGCGGGCCACGTCCCGTTCCTCCAGGTAGGCCGCGTAGCCGCCGCCGTAGAGGTTGATCCGCCCCTGGGCGAGGTCGAGTTCGAGGACCTTGGTGACGGTGCGGGTGAGGAACTCGCGGTCGTGGCTGACCACGACCGTGCCGGCGCGCAAGCCACCGACGAAGCGTTCGAGACGCTCCAGGCCGTCGAGGTCGAGGTCGTTGGTCGGCTCGTCGAGGAGGAAGACGTCGTAGCGGGACAGGAGGAGGGAGGCGAGGCCGGCGCGGGCCGCCTGGCCACCGGACAGGGCGGTCATGAGGTGCTCCGGGCCGACGGTCAGGCCGAGGGAGGCGGTGACCTCCTCGGCGCGCTCCTCGAGGTCGGCGCCGCCCAGGGCCAGCCAGCGCTCCAGGGCTTCCGCGTACGCGTCGTCGGCACCGGGCGCCCCGTCGACCAGGGCCTGGGTCGTCTCGTCCATCGTCCGCTGGGCCT
Source organism: Streptomyces sp. NPDC005774 (assembly GCF_042871645.1). Taxonomy (NCBI): domain Bacteria; kingdom Bacillati; phylum Actinomycetota; class Actinomycetes; order Kitasatosporales; family Streptomycetaceae; genus Streptomyces; species Streptomyces sp. NPDC005774. Next base: position 14,893 of record NZ_JBIAIV010000017.1, read on the forward strand.
CGGCGACACCGGTACGGCGGGCCAGGAAGTCCCGGACGGTCTCGCCGGGCCGGCGTTCCGGCTCCTGCGGGAGATGGCCGACGGTCGCCGTGGGCGGGGAGAGCCGCAGCTCGCCCTCCTCCGGCGCGGTGAGCCCGGCGAGCAGGCGCAGCAGGGTGGACTTGCCGGCGCCGTTGGCGCCGACCAGGCCGATCACGTCGCCGGGGGCGACGACGAGGTCGAGGCCGGTGAACAAGGAGCGGTCGCCATGGCCGGCGGAGAGGTTCTTGGCGACGAGGGTGGCAGTCATCAGACTGCCGATCCTAGCCTTCGCGCGTCACCCCTCGGCCACCCGGTTCCGGCCTCCCCCGACCGCCGCGCTCCCTCTGGCCTCCCCCCGTACGTCTCCCCCCTACACGCTCCCCGCCACCGGTGCTCATCGCCGCACCGCCGTGGTCAGGACCGCCCCGGCGGTGCGGGCCACCAGGTAGGACTCCCCCCTGACCGTCCTCGGATCCAGAGGAATGCGGTGGCGGCCCGGTTCCAGGACGCCGTCGAAGACTTCGCGGGTGTGGGTGCGGGCGAGGCGGTCGACGCGGTATGCCGTGAGGTGCACCCGGCACGACGAGGTGACCTCGACCTCCGCGTCGGCTCCCCCGGCGGCTCCCCCGGCGGTTTCCGCCGAAGCCGCCGAGGCCAGGGTGGTCAGAGCGGTCAGGCGGCGCTGCTCGGGCGGGCTGCGGTCCAGGGCGTGCTCGGTCCGGGCGACGAGCAGCGGGACGATCGGGGCGCGGCCGTCGACGCAGGGCACGTCGATGCCGGCGGCGGCGAAGGCGGCGCGCACGGCGTCCTGTTCGGCGGGACCGGCCGACCGGCCGAAGACGACGGCGCCGTAGCCGCGCAGTTCGTCGGCGGGGACACCGTCGGCGTCGTGGGCTATGTCGGCGCCGACACCGATGGTGCGCAGGGCCGCGGCGAGCTTGGCCAGCAGGGCGACACGGGCGCCGATCAGCAGGACGCGGCGGCGGGTGCCCTGGCCGCCGGCCGGCAGGGCCGCGAGTGCCGTGCGGTAGTCGGCGCCGCGGAAGCGGAACGGGCCCAGACCGTGGTACCCGTCGCGCTCCAGGTCGGCGTGTTCGCCGGTCTGCCAGGCGAAGTCCCGCCAGATGTAGTCCTCGCCGTCCCGTTCGATGGCGGCGGTCACCGCTCCGCAGGCCAGGTCCTCGCAGTCGGGGCAGCCGTAGACGATGTACCGGCCGGCCGGCAGCGGTGCCTCGGTCTCCAGCAGCAGGCTGCGGACCTGGGCGGTGAAGATGGCGGGTGGGATGTCGGAGGCGAGCGGGGAGACGGCGTCGAGGTCACAGAGGCGGAACAGCAGCGGGCGTCCGTCGACGACGAAGTCGACGAAGTCCCGGTGGACCTGGTGGTCACCGCCGGAGAGGAGTCCACCGGCACGGATCGCCGGTGTCAGGCCGAAGGTCGCGTACTCGGCAGGCATGGGGTGAGTATTCCCGCAGCAGGGCGGATCTGAGCACGGCATGACATATTCCGCTAACGTCCCCGCATGGAAAGCGAACCGGTCTTCGATGTCCGTGTGATCGGCGGCGGGGTCGTCGGGCTGACGACGGCCGTCGTCCTCGCCGAGCGGGGCGCGCGGGTACGGCTGTGGACGCGCGATCCGGTCGAGCGGACCACCTCGGCGGTTGCCGGGGCACTGTGGTGGCCGTACCGGATCGAGCCGGTGGCGTCCGCGCACGCGTGGGCGCTGCGTTCACTGGACGTGTACGAGAAGCTGGCCGCGCGGCCGGAGGTCACCGGCGTACGGATGGCCGAAGGGGTCCTGGGCGGGACCACGCTGGACGAGGTCGGCGCCTGGGCCGCCGCGCGACTGCCGGAACTGCGGGTGTCGAGCACCGAGGAGTACTCCTTGGGGCCGGGTGTGTGGGCCCGGCTGCCGCTCGTCGACATGCCGGCCCATCTGCCCTGGCTGCGGGAGCGGTTCGTGGCCGCGGGCGGGGTGGTGGAGGAACGCGCGGTGACGGACCTCGCCCGGGCGGACGCCCCGGTCGTGGTGAACTGCTCGGGGCTGGGGGCACGCGACCTCGTGCCCGATCCCACGGTGCGTCCGGTACGGGGGCAGCTGGTCGTGGTGGAGAACCCCGGGATCCGTACCTGGACGGTCTCCACGGCCGCCGACGGGACGACGGCGTACGTCTTTCCGCAGCCGGGGCGGCTGGTGCTGGGCGGTACGGCGCAGGAGGACGACTGGTCCCTGGAGCCGGATCCGGCTCAGGCGGAGGCGATCGTGCGGCGGTGCGCGGCGTTGCGGCCCCGGATCGCGGGGGCGCGGATCCTGGAGCACCGGGTGGGGCTGCGGCCCGCCCGCGACACCGTCCGCATCGAACGCGAACCGCTCCCGGGCGGGCGGACGCTGGTGCACAACTACGGCCACGGCGGCGCGGGCGTCACCGTGGCCTGGGGCTGCGCGGAGGAGGCGGCGGAGCTCGCCCTGGGGTGAGGCGGCGGTGCGGCCCCGGAAACGGACGGGCCGGCCGCCCCTCGGAATCGGGGGGCGGCCGGCCCGTCCGCTGTGGCCGTTGACGGCCGCAGCGGCTGTCGGCGGTCAGGGTTCGGTCGGTGCCTCGTAGTGCTTGCCGACCGGGTCGCCCTCCACGTCCGTGCCTGCCCCGGGGCCGATACGGAGTTCGAATTCGCCGTCGTACTTCGTGTGCCCCGCGATGACGGCCAGGTCGACCGCCTCGGAACCCACCTCCCTGCGCACGATGACCGGGTCCCGGCGCAGGTCGCGCATGAGCGCCACACACATCAGGATCATCACGATGACGAACGGGGCCGCCGCGAGGATCGTGATGTTCTGCAGGCCGGCCAGCGCGTCGCCCTCGCCGCTGCCCACCAGCAGCATGATCGCGGCGACCGCTCCGGTGACCACGCCCCAGAACACCACCACCAGGCGGCTCGGTTCGAGCGACCCCTTCTGTGAGAGCGTGCCCATCACGACCGAGGCCGCGTCGGCGCCCGAGACGAAGAAGATGCCGACGAGGATCATCACCAGGATGCTCGCGGCGGTGGCGATGGGGTACTGCTGGAGCACCGCGAACAGCTGACCCTCGGCCGTCGACTCGTTACCGAGCCGGCCCTGCTCCTGGAGCCTCATCGCGGAGCCGCCGAAGACCGCGAACCAGACCAGGCTGACCGTGCTGGGCACGAGGATGACGCCGCCTATGAACTGGCGGATCGTACGGCCCCGGCTGATACGGGCGATGAACATGCCGACGAACGGCGTCCAGGAGATCCACCACGCCCAGTAGAAGACCGTCCAGCTGCCCAGCCATTCGGCCACTCCCTCACCGGCGCTGGCCTCCGTGCGGCCGGCCAGCTGGGGCAGTTCGCGCAGGTATCCGAAGACGGAAGTGGGCAGCAGGTCGAGGACGAGGACCGTCGGCCCGGCCACGAACACGAACAGGGCGAGCACCAGGGCCAGCACCATGTTGGTGTTGGACAGCCACTGGATGCCCTTCTCCACGCCCGACACCGCGGAGGCGACGAAGGCGACCGTGAGCACCGCGATGATGCCGACGAGCAGTCCCGTGCTCACCTCGTCCATCCACTCCAGCTCCTGCATGCCGGAGCCGATCTGCAGCGCGCCGAGCCCCAGGGAGGCCGCCGAACCGAAGATGGTCGCCACGATGGCGAGGATGTCGATGACGCGCCCGACGCCGCCGTTGGCGTGCTTCGATCCGATCAGCGGGGTGAAGACGGCGCTCACGGTCTGGCGCCGGCGCCGGCGGAAGGTGCTGTAGGCGATGGCGAGGCCGACCACGGCGTAGATCGCCCACGGGTGGAGCGTCCAGTGGAAGAGCGTGGTCGCCATGGCCAGTTCCATGCGCTCGCCCGAATCGGCCGGGCTGGTGCCCGGCGGCGGCGTGAGGTAGTGCGCCAGCGGCTCACTGACGCCGTAGAACATCAGGCCGATCCCCATGCCCGCGCTGAACATCATCGCGACCCACGACACGGTGCGGAACTCGGGTTCCTCGCCCTCGGTGCCGAGACGGATCCGGCCGTAACGGCTGGCCGCCAGCCACAGGGCGAAGACGACGAAGCCGGAGGCGGCCAGCATGAACGCCCAGCCACCGTTGTGCATCAGACCCGAGAGCGCGCTGCTCGAAACGTCCTCGAGCGAATCGGTCGCGGTGGCGCCCCAGATGACGAACGCGACGGTGAGCACCGCCGTGACACCGAAGACCACCCGGTCGGTCCGAGGGGCCCCGCGGCCCGCCAGGCCCGTTTCCGAGCCCGGTAGAGGGCCCGCCGTATGATCCTTGTCGCTGTGCTGGTCCTTCGTCACGGGCGGCACCTTTCATCAAGCCACTGGGCGGAGAATCACTTCCCCAGCCATGGGCGTACCACCTTTGGCGCAAAATTCACCTCTGCAGCGGTCACGTTCCTGTCAACCGGCGGGCGGATGGCGATCGAAAGGACCACGCATCCGCCCGAATCGGTGATCGGTCGTACGCAAGGACATGACCGGCAGCGCGCGGGTCACTCGGCTCCGGACACACCTCCGCCTTCTCCCGGAACGCGCCGGACGGTGTGCGCGGGACGTACGCCGTCCCGGACGGTGGCATCCGACGCGGCCCCGGACCCGGTGGAAGCGCCCGCTGTGGGCGTGTTGGCGGTGGCGCGGGCGAAGGCTGCGGTTCCGCCGGCGACCGGGACGCTCACGGAGGTGCGGGCGAGGCCGAGGGTGAGGGCGGGGGTGTCCGCCGGGGGGTCGATCAGGCCACGGTCCGTGCCCGCGACGATCAGAGCGAGACGGTGGCCTTCGGGGACGACGTGGTCGGTGGCGGCCAGGTCGAGGGTGATGGTGTAGCGCTTGCCCGGGGTGAGCGGGGCCCCCTTGCCGTCCGGGGCGTGGTTGCCCAGGTCGGCCCAGCCCCGGCTGACGATCGTGTGACCGACGTCGGCGGTCCTGGCCCGGGTCTCCCGGTAGCAGGCGCTGTCGCCCTCGGTGCTCGCGCCCCAACAGGTGCGGTCGGCGAGGGTGGTGATGCCCTCGCCCGCGGCGGCGTAGTCACGGATCGTGTCGGGGCCCAGGTCGACGAGGACGGCGGACAGGTGTGCCGTGGGCGTGCTGGGGGTCACGGTGACGGTGGCCTCGGAGGCGCCGGACACCCTCAGGTCGCGGGAGAGCGGCCCGGTGACGAAGCCGGCCTTGTCCGGTGTCGATGTGTCGATACCGGCGGCCCAGTCGGTCTCGCCGAGGCTCGGGTCGTCGGTGAACGTCTCGGTGCCGCGGCCCTTGCGCAGGCCCAGCGTGCCGACTCCGTCCTCGCTGCCGTGGGCGGGGCGCAGGGTCGCGGTGCGGGTGCCGCGCGGCGGCCAGCTCTTCGAGGTGACCCAGTGGTCGGGCCGGCGCTCGATGTCGGCCATGGGCTCGCGGTCGATGCCGTTGTCGAGGCCGAGGAGTTCGTGGTCGAACCAGCGGTGCAGGGTGTCCACCCAGTCGGCGCGGCGGAAGTCGAACGGGTCGACGTGTCCGGTCCGGGAGAGCCAGATCTTGCGGTCGACGCCGTTCTTCGCGAGCGCGTCCCACCACGGGCCGACGTGCTGCATCCGTACGTTGAGGTCCTGCATGCCGTGCACGAGGAAGACGCTGGCCTTCACCTTCTTCGCGGCGCGCACGTAGTCGCGCTCGGTCCACAGCGGCGTCAGGTCGCCGGTGCGCGGGGCGCCGTCGACGAGCTCGCGCTGGACCGCCCCGCACCGCGCGCGGGCGTCCGGGCTCTCCACGTAGTTCGACAGCCAGTCGGGGCCGGAGTCGTAGAGCGGGGCGCCCTTGGTGAAGTAGTAGTCGTACCAGGAGGAGATGGCGGCGATCGGCACGATCGTCTCGAGGCCCTCGACCCCGGTGGCGGCGACGCCGTTGGCGATGGTGCCGTCCCAGCTCTTGCCGATCATGCCGGTGCGGCCGTTGGTCCAGTCGGCATCCGCCCGCTCGGCGCCGGTGCGGGTGGTGTAGGCGGTGCCGCGGCCGTTCAGCCAGTCGACGACGGCCTTCGCGGACCGGATGTCGGAGCGTCCGCCGACATCCACACAGCCGTCGGAGCGGTTGGTGCCGGCCAGGTCGACGCCGACGACGGCATAGCCGCGCGGCACGAAGTAGTTGTCGTAGAACAGCGGCATCCGGACGACGTCGCCGTTCGCGTCGTACGTCTTGCGCTCGCTCTCGTTGCCTCGCCCGCAGCAGGAGTAGTACGGGCTGGCGTCCATGATGACGGGGACCTTCCGGCCCCGCTGCGCGGGTTCGGCGGGGCGGACGATGTCGACGGCGACCCGGTCGGTCCGTCCGTCGCCGTCCTCGTCGAGCCCGGTGTCCACCCAGACGGCCTCGCGGATCGCGTCGTCATAGGAGTGGACGGGCCGGCTCTCGCGCGGCGCGGTGCCCGCCGCGGTCGCCGTCGTGGGGGTGAGCAGCGTGGCCGTCAGGGCGGCCAGGGCCACCGTCACGAGCGGTCTCCAGGTCGTGAAGCGCGTGCGTATCGGCATGCGCGGACGGTACAACGGTCAACTCGTGTGCAGAAGGGGGCATCTGACGGCCCGTGGGCGCACGAGCGGAGCCGGAAACCGGAAAACCGGCCCGGCGCGCGGGAAGCGGCGAACGAGAGCCGGTGCTTGGGGGCCGGCCGCGCGGAGGGGCAGCGCGCGGAAGCCGTACGGGCGGTGAGATGTCGCACCACTGGTGAGACAGTAATACTGCTGTGCATGACGACCGACATCGAGGAGCCGGCCCTCACCATCGACGAACTGGCGGCGCGGGCCGGGGTCACTGTGCGGACGGTCCGGTTCTACGGCAGCAAGGGGCTGCTCCCGCCGCCGGTGATCGGGCCGCGCCGCGTCGGCCGCTACGGGCAGGAGCACCTGGCCCGGCTGGCACTGATCGAGGAGCTGCAGCGGCAGGGCATGACGCTGGCGGCCATCGAGCGCTACCTGGGGCAGCTGCCGCCGGATCTGAGTGTGCGGGACCTCGCGATCCAGCGCGCGGTGGTGGCCTCCTGGGCGCCCGACACGGTGGAGAAGGTGTCGCGCGGGGAATTGGAGCGACGGGCGGGGCGGGCGCTGGGCGACGAGGATCTGCGGCGGCTGGCGGCACTGAACGTCGTCGAGCGGGACGGCGAGGACTTCCGGGTCGACGCGGGGCTGCTGCGGCTCGGCGTCGAGCTGCTGGACGTACCGCTGACGCACGAGACGATCCTCGAGGCCCGTACGACGCTCACCGAGCACGCCCGCGCGGCCGCCCAGGAGCTGTCGCGGCTGCTGCGGGACGCGGTGGCGGAGCGGGACCCGCGGGACGTGAAGTCGCTCTCCGCCCATATGCACCCGCTCGTGGTCCAGGCGCTGCTCACGGCCTTCCAGCGGTCGCTGCGCGAGGAGCTGCGGGAGTGGCTGGACGGCGGGGAGGGTACGGAGACGGGGACGGCGGAGACCGGAGGCTGATGCTCCTGTCCCCGCCGGCCGGCCGCACGCACCGGAGGGTCAGCGGGCGTCCGTGAACCGCTCCCCCTTCTCCGCCTTGTCCACCAGCAGCGCCGGCGGTGCGAAGCGCTCGCCGTACCGCTCGGCAAGTTCACGCGCGCGGGCCACGAATCCGGGCAGCCCGGTCCCTCCCCCGGTGCCGCCGTCGTAGCCGTTGATGTACTGCAGGACGCCGCCGGTCCAGCCGGGGAAGCCGATACCGAGGATGGAGCCGATGTTGGCGTCGGCGACCGAGGTCAGCACGCCCTCCTCCAGGAGTCGGACCGTGTCCAGCGCCTCGGCGAACAGCATCCGCTCCTGCATGTCCCGGAACGGGATCTCGTACCCCGGCTCGGTGAAGTGCTCGCGCAGGCCGGGCCACAGGGCGTCGCGCTTGCCGTCCTCCTTGTACGTGTAGAAACCCGCGCCGCCGGCGCGGCCGGGGCGGCCGAACTCGTCGACCATGCGGTCGATGACGGCCTCGGCGGGGTGCGCGGTCCAGGTGCCGCCGACCTCCTCGACGGCCCGCCTGGACTCGTTACGGATCTTGCGCGGCAGGGTGAGGGTCAGCTCGTCCATCAGGGAGAGCACCTTGGCGGGGTAGCCGGCCTGGGCGGCGGCCTGCTCGACGGAGGCGGGCTCGATGCCCTCGCCGACCATGGCGACGCCCTCGTTGATGAAGTGGCCGATGACCCGGGAGGTGAAGAAGCCGCGGCTGTCGTTGACGACGATCGGCGTCTTGTTGATCTGCCGGACCAGGTCGAAGGCCCGGGCGAGCGCCTCCTCGCCGGTCCGCTCGCCCTTGATGATCTCGACGAGCGGCATCTTGTCCACCGGGGAGAAGAAGTGCAGCCCGATGAAGTCGCTCTGGCGTTCGACACCTTCGGCGAGGGCGGTGATGGGGAGGGTGGAGGTGTTGGAGCACAGGAGCGCGTCGGGGTCGACGACGTCCTGGATCTCCTGGAACACCTTGTGCTTGAGGGCGGTGTCCTCGAAGACGGCCTCGATGACCGCGTCGCAGCCGGCCAGGTCCCCCGCCTCGGCGGTGGGAGTGATCCGCGCGAGCAGCGCGTCCGCCTTCTCCTGGGTCGTCCGGCCGCGGGAGACGGCCTTGGCGCACAGCTTCTCGGAGTACGCCTTGCCCTTGGCGGCCGCTTCCGGCGTGACGTCCTTCAGGACGACGTCGATGCCCGCGCGGGCGCACGAGTAGGCGATGCCGGCGCCCATCATCCCGGCGCCGAGCACGGCGACCTTGGCGACCTTGCGGGGCTCGATGCGCTGGGGACGGTTGGCACCGGAGTTGACGGCCTGGAGGTCGAAGAAAAACGCCTGGATCATGTTCTTCGACGTCTGTCCGGCGGCCAGCTCGACGAAGTAGCGGGCCTCGATGACCTGGGCGGTCTCGAAGTCGACCTGGGCGCCCTCGACGGCGGCGGCGAGGATGTTGCGCGGCGCCGGGTAGGGGGCACCGTTCGTCTGCTTGCGCAGGTTGGCCGGGAAGGCGGGCAGGTTGGCCGCGAACTTGGGGTGGGACGGGGTGCCGCCCGGGATGCGGTAGCCGGGCCGGTCCCAGGGCTGGGCGGACTCGGGGTTCGCGTCGATGAAGGCGCGGGCCTTGGCGATCAGTTCCTCGCGGGTCTCGGCCACGTCGTCGACGAGACCGTTCTCCAGGGCGCGCCGCGGGCTGTACTGGGTGCCCTGGAGCAGCACCTTCAGCAGGGCGTCGGTGATGCCGAGCAGCCGGACGGTGCGGACGACGCCGCCGCCCCCGGGGAGGAGGCCGAGGGTGACTTCGGGACAGCCGATCTTGGAGCCTGGTGCGTCGAGGGCGATCCGGTGGTGGCAGGCGAGGGCGAGTTCGTAACCGCCGCCGAGGGCCGCTCCGTTGATGGCCGCGACGACCGGCTTGCCGAGGGTCTCGATGCGGCGCATCTGGCGCTTGATCGCCATGCCGCCGTCGAACAGGTCCTGCGCCGTCTCGGGGGTGACCTCGATCAGGTCACGCAGGTCACCGCCGGCGAAGAAGGTCTTCTTCGCCGAGGTGAGGATGATGCCGCGGATGCCGTCCTTCTCCGCCTCCAGACGGTCGGTGATCACCGCGAGGGAGTCACGGAACGCCTGGTTCATGGTGTTCGCGGACTGGTGGGGATCGTCGAGGACGAGGGTGACGACGCCGGTGTCGTCCTGTTCCCAGCGGATGGTGGGGGTGTCGGTCATGACAAGGTCTCCGTAGAAGTCGCTCGGGTCACTCGAGTCGCTCGGGTCGCTCTGGGCGCTCTGGGCACTCTGGGCGCTCTGGTCCGGGTTCTGCCGGGGCTTCAGAGGCGCTCGACGATGGTGGCGATGCCCATGCCGCCACCGACGCACAGGGTGGCGAGGCCGTAGCGCTTGTCCTGGCGCTCCAGCTCGTCGACGAGGGTGCCGAGGATCATCGCGCCGGTGGCGCCGAGCGGGTGGCCGAGCGCGATGGCGCCGCCGTTCACGTTGACCTTGTCCAGCGACAGGCCCATGTCCTTCACGAAGCGCAGCACGACCGCCGCGAAGGCCTCGTTGATCTCGACGAGGTCGATGTCGTCGATGGTCAGTCCGGCCTTGGCGAGCGCCTTGCGGGTGGCGGGGGCGGGGCCGGTGAGCATGATGGTGGGCTCGGAGCCGGACACGGCGGCGGAGACGATCCGCGCGCGGGGGGTGAGCCCGTACCGCTCACCGACCTCCTTGGTGCCGATGGCCACGAGGGAAGCGCCGTCCACGATGCCGGAGGAGTTGCCCGCGTGGTGGACGTGGTCGATCTTCTCCACCCAGTGGTACTTCTGCAGCGCCACCGCGTCGAAGCCGCCCAGCTCGCCGATGTCCGCGAAGGACGCTTTGAGCCCCGCGAGGGAGTCGGCGGTGGTACCGGGGCGCAGGTGCTCGTCGTGGTCGAGGACGACGAGCCCGCTGCGGTCCTTCACCGGGACGACGGACCGCGCGAAGCGGTTCTCCTTCCAGGCGGTGGCGGCGCGCTCCTGGGAGAGGGCCGCGTACTCGTCGACGTCGCGCCGCGAGAAGCCCTCGATGGTGGCGATGAGGTCGGCACCGATGCCCTGGGGGGCGAAGTTGGTGGCGAGGTTGGTCATCGGGTCGTTGAACCAGGCGCCGCCGTCGGAGGCCATCTTCACCCGGGACATGGATTCCACGCCGCCGGCCAGGACCAGGTCCTCCCAGCCGGAACGGACCTTGGCGGCGGCCAGGTTGACGGCCTCCAGGCCGGAGGCGCAGAAGCGGTTCTCCTGGACGCCGGCGACGGTGTCGGGCAGCCCGGCGGCGATGGCGGCGATCCGGGCGATGTCGGAGCCCTGGTCGCCGACCGGGCTGACGACGCCGAGCACGACGTCGTCGATGGCGACCGGGTCGAGGTCCGGGAAGCGGTCGCGGATCTCGTGGATGAGGCCGACGACCAGGTCGACGGGCTTCGTGCCGTGCAGGGCGCCGTTCGCCTTGCCGCGCCCGCGTGGGGTGCGGATCGCGTCGTACACGTACGCTTCGGTGCTCACGGGGAGGCCTTTCGCTGAGGGGGTCGGGGCGCGGACAGCAGTCGGGGGACGTCCCAGTCGCGGGCCACGTCGTCGGTGTCGGTGCCCGGCCGGGCGGGCCCGGTGCGGACGCTGGTGGGGGTGGCGGAGAACCGCGGGGCCGGTGCGGGCTGGGTGATACCGGCGTGGTCGATGAAGGTGGAGCGGGCGGCGAGGTGCGGGTCGTGCGGGGCCTCGCGCAATGACAGGACGGGGGCCACGCACGCGTCGGAGCCGTCGAAGACGGCGGTCCACTCGTCGCGGGTGCGTTCCTTGAAGCGGGCGGTGACCCGCTCGCGCAGGGCGGGCCACCGGGTGACGTCGGTGCGGGCCCCGGAGAACCCGAGCCCGTTCCCGTCCTCATCGCCCTCGTCCTCGTCCTCGATGCCGAGCAGCCGCAGGAACTCGTCGTAGAACTGCGGTTCGAGCGCGCCCACCGCCATGTGCCCGCCGTCGGCCGTCTCGTATGTGCCGTAGTACGGGCAGCCGCCGTCGAGGAGGTTGGCCCCGCGCCTGTCCTGCCAGGCTCCGGCGGCGAGCATGCCGTGGATCATGGTGGACAGGTGGGCGGTTCCGTCCACGATGGCGGCGTCGACGACCTGCCCGGTGCCGCCCAGGCGCGCGTGGTGCAGGGCCGCGAGAACGCCGACGACGAGGTAGAGGGAGCCTCCCGCGTAGTCGCCGAGCAGGTTGGCCGGAACGGCCGGCGGCCGGTCGGGACCGCCGATCATGCCGAGGGTGCCGGTGCGGGCGATGTACGCGATGTCGTGTCCCGCGCGGTCCGCCAGCGGCCCCTGCTGGCCCCAGCCGGTCATCCGGCCGTAGACGAGGCCCGGGTTGCGGGCGTGGCAGTCCCCGGGGCCGACGCCGAGGCGCTCGGCGACACCGGGGCGGAAGCCCTCGACGAGGATGTCGGCGCGCTCGGCCAGGTCGAGGACACGGCCGGCGCCGTCGGGAGCCTTCAGATCGACGACCACGGAGCGCTTGTTGCGGTTGGTGACGTCGTACGCCGGGTCGATACCGAGTCCGGGGCCGCCGGGGCGATCCACGCGGACGACGTCGGCACCCAGGTCGGCCAGGAGCATCGCGGCGAACGGGCCGGGACCGATCCCGGCCAGCTCGACCACCCGCACGCCGGTCAGCGGCCCCTGCCCCGGCGACCGCGCGGGTGCAGGTGCGGGCACCTGTGCCTCCGTCATCACACCCCCAGCTTTGACACAACCGATGTCACACCGATGATGCTAAGAACACCTTCCATTCAGCACAAGAGCAGGCGAGCAAGCGCTTGGCCACTGTTCGCCACTGTACGGCGCGACCCGTGCTCCCGCCCGGCTCAAGTGTCGTCCGGTTCCGCCACCGGACGCTCCGACGCGACGGTGCGGCAGGCCTCCTCCACCCGGTCGCGGAGCAGTCGGCGGCAGGCACGCCCTTCGGCACCGGCGGGGCGGCGGGGATGGAGCGACATGGGGATGGAGGACGGCGACGAGGGGGCGGTGGAGCGCGGGCCCGCAGAACGTCAGCAGCGAGGGGGCCGGGCGGCTCCGCCGGTCCGGAGCGCCGCGCCTCTCCTGGAAGGGCCGCTCCAGCACTGTGTAGATCATCCCGGCGATCCAGCCGACGCCCGCCAGGACGGCGAGGGCCAGTCCGAAGGCCATCGCCCGCCCGGTGGGCCGGGCGGGGGGGCAACCGGCTTGGAGGCACGGCGTGTTGTCATGCCTTCAGCCTGCCGATCGAGTGGCGGCCCGGCATCCGTACGGGTACTCAGGTGTACGTATCCGGTTCGCGTCGCCCCGTGTCCGCCCGCGGCGGCACCGAGTGGGGACTTTCCGGTGCCAGGTCCGGGCCGGTCGGCGACACTCTCCGCACAAGTGCCAAGAAGGAGTTCAATGGAACACTTGAAGGCATGCGATTTCTGCTCGAAGTGGACATGGACGACGAGGCGTTGGCGAAGGACCCCGTGGGTGAGCTGGGGCGGATCCTGCGCTACTGGGGTGGGAACCTGCGCCACTACCCGATGACGGCCGGTGACGGGTCGGAGATCTACGACTCCGAGTACCGCGAGGTGGGCCGTTGGCGCATCGAGCAGGGCGGGGGTGAGGAGCGGGAGGGAGCCGCTTAGGGCCTGTCCGGCTGATCGAGCCGGGCTCGCGGGCCTCGGTCCCCGGTCCGGCCCGGCCCGGAGGGAAGACCCCGGTCCGTGCCCCGGTCCGTGCCCGGGTCCGCGCCCACTGCCTCCCGGAGGGCCCTGCGGCACAGGGCGTCCGCCCGGCGGGTGGTCTCCGGGAGGCGGTGGGCGGGAGTCAGCGCGAGGGTGTGGGCGCAGGCGTTGGCGAGGCCGACGCGATGGCCGACCGAGACGAAGACCGGTTTGACGGAGTCCCTGGTGCGCAGGGCACGGCCGACCTCCTCGGTGCCGGCGAGCAGCGGGGCCGTGCTGCCGCGCGGGGTCGCCGGGGCCGTGAAGGTGAAGGTGAACGGGTTCTTGGCGACGCCGATCGTCGGCAGGCCGGTGAGGACCCCGAGATGGCTGGCCAGGCCGAAACGGCGGGGGTGTGCGAGCCCGTAGCCGTCGCAGACGACCAGGCCCGGCGGGCACGGCAGGGCGTCGAGGGCGGCCAGCACGGTGGGGATCTCCCGGAAGGCCAGCAGGCCGGGCACGTACGGGAAGGAGATCCGGCCGACGGCCGTCGCCTCGGCGACGACCTCGAGGCTCGCCCCGTCCAGGACGACGGCGGCCGCCGCGACGAGGTCCCGCTCGTCGTCGTACGCCACGTCGACCCCGGTGACCCGGCCCGTCCCGGGCGGCGGGCCGGGCTCGTCGAGCACCACCCGCCCGCGCAGTCCCTCCTGGACCGCACGGGCCGCTTCCTCGGTCGTGGGCCGGCCGTCGGGGATGCGTACGCTCGTCATGATGGCGACGAGCCTACGGGTCCGGAGGACTTCGCGCGTCGGAGCCGACTCCTGCTCATGTCCGGCCGCCCCCGCCCCCGCGGCACCTGGCCTCCTCGTCCCGTGAACCGGTCCTGCACCCTCCCGGGTACTCGACACCCACGGCACCCCGCACATGCCGCATGCAACACCCGTCCCGGGGAAGCCTGATCACACCGGCACATGGAGGCGGTGACAGAGGTCACGCTGTTCCGGTGGGCACGGATCGGCCGATTCCGTCGTCTCTTTGAGTAGCCCGCCCTATCCGCCCGGAAGCTGTCCAGCCGTCACGAGGGAGCAAGGCGTTGTCCACCGTCATCGACCAACCCGTCGAGGCCCGTCTCGTCGCCGCCGCGCCGCGGATGGCAAGTATTCCCGCCACTCTGCATTACGACCGGAGCGATCCGTTCGCCGTCCGCATGTCCTTCCCCGCTCCCGCCACCCTGGAAGGCGTCGAGGTCTGCTGGACCTTCGCCCGCGAGCTGCTCACCGCGGGTCTGCACGAGCCCGAGGGCCACGGCGACGTCCGTGTGCGGCCGTACGGCTACGACCGGACCGTGCTGGAGTTCCACGCTCCGGAGGGGACCGCCGTCGTGCATGTCCGCTCGGGCGAGATACGCCAGTTCCTCGAGGCGACCAGCGAACTCGTGCCGGCCGGTCTGGAGCACCTCCAGCTCGATCTGGACCACGATCTCGCCGAGCTGATCCGCGACGCCTGCTGAGCCACGACCACCGACCCGCGACAGCCGACGGGATAAATGTTTGCGGATGGCCGGCGCGCTTGACAGCCTGCGACCATGAGTACCCCCCACGACCCCGTCAACGGTTCCTCCCCCACTTCTCCGGCGGAGGGCTGGATCACCACCCCGCTCACCGAGGAGCTGCTGCGCGGCGCGCTCGAGCTGGAACGGACCGCGCAGGGCGTGCAGCCGCACCGGTTGCCCGCCCGGGCCCGCGCGCAGAGCACCGACGGTCAGCTGGCCATGGCGGAGGCACAGACGTCCGGCGTCCGGCTGGTGCTGCGCACCCGGGCCACGGCCGTGGAACTGGACGTGCTCCGCACCAAGATGGCCTACGAGGGCGCTCCGCCCCGTCCGGACGGTCTCTACGACCTGCTGATCGACGGCGAACCGGCCGGGCAGACCCGTGCCCCCGACGGCAACGTCCTGCTGATGAACATGGCCACGGGCTCCGCCGAGCTGCGGCCGGGCCCCGTGGGCACGGTCCGGTTCACCGGACTGCCGGGCCGTGACAAGCGCGTCGAGATCTGGCTCCCGCACAACGAGATGACCCAGCTGGTCGCCCTGCGCACCGACGCCTCGGTGACGCCGGTGGCCCCCGGGGACCGCAGGGTGTGGCTGCACCACGGCAGCTCGATCAGCCACGGATCCGACGCCGCGAGCCCGACCACGACCTGGCCGGCGCTGGCCGCCTCGCTCGGCGGGGTGGACCTGGTGAACCTGGGGCTGAGCGGCAGCGCCCTGCTCGATCCGTTCACCGCGCGGGCCATGCGGGACACGCCCGCGGACCTGATCAGCGTCAAGATCGGCATCAATCTGGTCAACACCGATCTGCTGCGACTGCGTGCCTTCGCTCCGGCGGTGCACGGCTTCCTCGACATGATCCGCGACGGCCACCCGACGACGCCGCTGCTGGTCGTCTCGCCCATTCTGTGCCCCATCCACGAGGACACCCCGGGCCCGAGCCTTCCCGACCTCAGCACCCTGGACGAGGGCCGGCTCCGGTTCACGGCCATGGGGGATCCCGAGGAACGGGCCACCGGAAAGCTGACCCTCAACGTCGTACGGGAGGAGCTGGCCCGCGTGGTGAGGCAGCGGGCGGCCGACGATCCGTATCTGCGCTACCTGGACGGCCGGGAGCTGTACGGCGAGGCGGACCACACCGAGCTGCCGCTGCCCGACGCGCTGCACCCGGACGCCGCCACGCACCGTCGCATGGGCGAGCGCTTCGCGGAGCTGGCCTTCGGCGCCGACGGGCCGTTCACCGGCTGAGCCGGCCGGCCCGTCCGGCGCCCTTGCGCCCTGCGGGCCTGCGGGCCTGCGGGCCTGCGGGCCTGCGGGAAAAACGCGTTGACACCCGTTCCCGGCCCTTCGTACGGTGTACAACGCTTCTGTTGCCGTCGATTGGAGAAGGACGTTGCTCGTCTGAGGTTCTGAGACACCGCGTCACACCCATGTGGTGTGCACGCAGCGTGCGACCTCGGCATACGAGCCGTCCTTGCGGAACAGGGCTTTTTTCATGCCCGCGCCTTCCCGTCCGGCTCCCGGTCGTCCGACCGTCGTCGCCCGGCGGCCGTCGTCGTGCGGCGGTCGCCCTCCCGCGGTGTCTCGATACGCGTTCGCCCCGACCGCACCACGCAACCGCGGAGGCCCGCATGACCGCATCCATCACCTGTACCGCCCTGTCCTTCACCTGGCCCGACGGGTCCCCCGTCCTCGATGGCATCGACGTCGCCTTCGGCCCCGGCCGGACCGGCCTCATCGGCGTCAACGGATCAGGAAAATCGACCTTGCTGAAGCTGATCGCCGGTGAACTCCGGCCGGCCGACGGCACCGTCCGCGTCACCGGTGAGGTGGGGTATCTGCCGCAGAACGTCACGCTCGACACCACGCTGAGGGTCGACGAGACGCTCGGCATCGCCGCCCGGCGGGCCGCGCTGCACGCCATCGAGGCGGGCGACGTGGCCGAGGCACACTTCGAGACGGTCGGCGACGACTGGGACGTGGAGGAACGCGCCCTGGCCACGCTCGGCGAACTCGGCCTGGGAGGCATCGGGTTGGACCGCACCATCGGCGAGGTCTCGGGTGGCGAGTCGGTGCTGCTGCGACTGGCCGCGCTGCTGCTGCGCCGGCCCGACGTGCTGCTGCTCGACGAACCCACCAACAACCTCGATCTGTACGCCCGAAGGCGGCTCTACACGGCTGTGGGGAACTGGCCCGGCGTCTTGGTCGTGGTCAGCCACGATCGCGAACTGCTGGAACTGGTCGATCAGATCGCCGATCTGCGCCGAGTGAACACAGCGGCGCGCAGCGCCTCGGCTGAGGGTGGTGGTGGGAGACGGGTGGGAGAGGTGACCTGGTACGGCGGCAACTACACGGCCTACGAGGAGGCGCTCGCGGTCGAACAGGAGGCGGCCGAGCGCATGGTGCGGGTCGCCGAGGCGGACCTGCGCAAGCAGAAGCGTGAACTCGTCGACGCTCAGGTCAAGTTGGCACGTCGTAAGCGGTATGGGCAGAAGATGTGGGACCAGAAGCGCGAGCCGAAGATCATCATGGGCGCCCGCAAGCGCGCGGCCCAGGAGTCCGCGGGCAAGCACCGCATCATGCACGAGGAGAAGCTCACCGGGGCGAAGGAACGGCTCGACGAAGCGGTGGAGGCGGTACGGGACGACGACGAGATCCGCGTCGACCTGCCGTACACGGCCGTGCCGCCGGGACGTACCGTCCTCACCCTCACGGACCTCGAACTCGCCCACGGCGCACGGGTGGGCGGCTTCGAGCTGCGGGGCCCGGAACGGGTCGCGCTGATCGGGCGCAACGGCGCGGGCAAGACCACGCTGCTGCGCACCGTCGCGGGCGAGCTCCCGCCGGTGTCCGGGGAGGCGACGGCACAGGTTCCGCTGCGGTTCCTGCCACAGCGCCTGGATGTCCTCGACGGCGAGCTGAGCGTCGCCGACAACGTGGCACGGTTCGCGCCGGGTGCCACCGACAACCGGATCAGGGCCCGCCTGGCCCGCTTCCTGTTCCGGGGCACCCGCGCCGACCAGAAGGCGGTGACGCTCTCCGGCGGTGAACGCTTCCGGGCGACGCTGGCCGCGCTGATGCTGGCCGAACCGGCGCCGCAGCTGCTGATGCTGGACGAGCCGACCAACAACCTCGACATCGCCAGTGTCCGGCAGCTCACCACGGCATTGGAGTCGTACGAGGGGGCGCTGATCGTGGCCGGCCACGACCTGCCGTTCCTGGAGTCGGTCGGGATCACGCGCTGGCTGCTGATGGAGGAGGGAGAGCTGAAGGAGATCGCACCGGAGGCCGTCGGATGACCCGGGCGGGGCAGGCGGGGCGGGTGAGGCAGGTGAGGCGGGCAGGGCGATGAGGCCCGTGTGACCCGCGTGTGACCTGTACGGGCCGGTAACCGGTGGAAGATCACAGGGCCGACGGGGTGACCCGGGCCGGGTTCGCCCTGCATGATGGCTGCGCCGGCACCCGGGGAACCGGCCGGCCCACCGGCGCCCTCGGTACCGCCCGACCTGCCCCGTCCGCTACGGAGTCACGCACGTGCCCAGCAGAAGGCTCTCGTCCGCCCCCGGCCCCCGACCGGTCGAAGGGCCGGTGACCCACGTCGGACGGGAGGGCGTCGACGTCGACCGCGCGGTGGGGCAGCGCGAGGCGTACTCCGGGGTTCTGCGCGACCACGGCCGGGAGCCGGCAGGTGCGGGCGACGTTCGAGCCCCCGGACGCCCGGGTGGTCGCGCTGCCCGTGCGCAAGGTGCCGCACCTGAAGACGGCGGGGACCGGCTGCTGACGGCGGCGCGCGCCGAAGACGGCGGAGCTGTTCACGGACCTCGGCTACGCGCCGGTGCCGGTGGATATCGGGGAGTCCGAGAAGCTCGAGGGCCGCGTCACCTGCCTCTCGGTGCGGCTGCGGGACCTGTACGCCTGACGGGTGACCCCGCTTACGCCTGACGGGTGACCCCGCTTACGCCTGACGGGTGACCCCACTGATCAGCAAGCTTTACAGCGCGCTTAACCTACGGTTTCGTAACCTACGGTTTCGTAGCCTACGATGCCGTAGGTTACCGGCGCCGCTCGCCGTTACCCTGTGCCTGTCCCCGTCCCCTGGAGTACCTCATGTCGATCACCTCTCCCCCCCTCGGCAGCTCTTCCGGTTGGACCGACGCCCGGCTGCTGTACGCGCTGGAGGAAGTGGTCGAGAAGGAGCTCAACCGGCACCTGAAGGTCACCAAGGACTGGATGCCGCACGAGTACGTGCCGTTCAGCGACGCCCGTAACTTCCCCGGCTTCTTCGAGGACGGCGAGGCCTGGGAGAAGCGGCAGTCCAAGGTCACCGAGGTCGGCCGGATCGCGCTGGTGGTGAACCTGCTGACCGAGGACAACCTGCCGAGCTACCACCACGAGATCGCCACGCTGTTCGGCCGCGAGGGCGCCTGGGGCACCTGGGTGCACCGCTGGACCGCTGAGGAGGGCCGGCACGGCATCGTGATGCGGGACTACCTGCTCGCGTCGCGGGCGGTGGACCCGGACAAGCTGGAGCAGTTCCGCATGGCGCACATGAGCGAGGGCTTCGAGTCGGACAACCGTCACTCGATGCTGCACTCGATCGCCTACGTCGCGTTCCAGGAGCTGGCCACCCGTATCTCGCACCGCAACACCGGCCACCAGTCCGGTGACCCGGTCTGCGACCGGATGCTGGCCCGCATCGCGACCGACGAGAACCTCCACATGGTCTTCTACCGGAACCTGCTCAAGGCCGCCTTCGAGCTCGCCCCCGACCTCACGATGCAGGCGGTGCGGGACGTCGTCGTGGACTTCCGGATGCCGGGTCACGGCATTCCCAACTTCGAGCGGGCCGCGGCGCAGATGGCGATCGGTGAGGTCTACAACCTGCGCATCCACCACGACGACGTGCTCCAGCCGGTGATCCGCTTCCTGAAGGTCATGGAGATCGACGGGCTCGGTCCCGAGGGCGTCAAGGCCCAGGAGGAGCTCGGCCTGTTCCTCGGCGGTCTGGACTCCGAGGCGAGCAAGTTCGACGAGAAGCTCGCGGCGCGCAAGGCCCGGATGGCGGCGCGGGCGGCCGGCTGACCCCGCCTTCCCGACGACAGCGGTGGGCCGCCCCGGCGACGGGGCGGCCCACCGTCGTCGTTTCCCCGGCCAGAGTCCCCCCTTGGGCCCTTCTCGGGCCTCCCTCGGGGTCTCTGCGACCGCAGTCCTGGGCCGTCAGCGCCGGGGCGTACGCCGCAGAGCCAGCCGCTCCTTCTCGGAGAGTCCACCCCAGACGCCGAAGCGCATGTCGTTGGTCATGGCGTAGTCGAGGCAGGTGGCCCGGATGGGGCACAGACCACAGATCCGCTTGGCGTCACGGACCGAGCTGCCGGGCTCGGGGAAGAAGAAATCTCCCCCGGTCTGCGCGCACAGGGCTTCCTCCTGCCACGCGAGGTCGGGCGACGCGATGGTGTCGATGTGCATGCCCGCCAGCGTGCCGAACGGTGAAAAACGTTCGATCAACGACGGATCAACGCGGCGCCCCGGGCCTCGGACCCCGGGCCCACGCTTGCCCTCGCGCCCGCATCGGCACCCACACCCGCTCCGACCGCACGAACGATGCCCGTACCGGCGCCGAAGCACACGGCGGCGCGCGAAGTGTTCTCGAGCGAAGGCGCGGGTGCCGTCGGCCGGGGCCGGCCGCGGGCCTCACGCGGAGGCGCGGCGTACCAGGGTCGTCGGGAAGATCACGCTGGAGGGGGCACCGCCCACGGTCTCGCGTGCGGCGGCGGTGCGGTCGAGGCCGCGCAGCAGGAGCCGGGCCATCAGCCGGCCCATCTCCTCGATGTCCTGGCGGACGGTGGTCAGCGGGGGGTCGGTCTGCTCGGCGAACGGCAGCATGTCGTCGAAGCCGACCACCGCCACGTCGTCCGGCACCCGCAGCCCGTGCTCGCGCAGCACCCGCAGCGCGCCCACCGCCGTGAGGTCGTTGGCGGCGAACACGGCGTCCAGGCCGGGGCAGCTCTCCAGCAGCTCCCGCATCGCCCGCTCGCCGCCGGCCAGGGTGAAGTCGCCCTCCGCGACGAGCCGCGGATCGGCGTCGGCCATGGCGTCCCGGTAGCCGTCCAGCCGGTCCACGGCGGAGGTCTGGTCCAGGGCGCCGGTGATGTGCGCGACCCGGCCGCGGCCGAGGCCGAGCAGGTACCGTACGGCGTCGCGGGCGCCGCCGCGGTTGTCGCTGTCGACGTAGACGACGCCGTTCCTGCCGCCGGACCAGTCGGGCCGGCCGCCGAACACGACCGGGACCCCCGCGCGCTGGATCAGCTCGGGCAGCGGGTCGTCGAGGTGCAGGGAGAAGACCAGCGCGCCGTCGACGTGGCCGCCGGCCAGATAGCGGGCGACGCGGGCGTGGTCGTGGCGGCCCTCGGTGAGCAGCAGGACGAGCTGGTTGTCGTGTGCCGTCAGTTCCCTGCTGATGCCGCGCAGCTGGCGGGCGAAGAAGGGGTCGGCGAAGACGCGGCTCTCGGGTTCGGCGACGACGACGGCGATGGCGTCGTGCCGGTTCGTCACCAGGCTGCGGGCGGCCTGGTTGGGCACGTAGCCGAGCTCCTCCACCGCCGTCCGGACCCGCTCGGCCAGGGGTTCGGTGACGCCGTCGGCACCGTTGACCACGCGGGAGACGGTGGCCCGCGAGACCCCGGCCCGCGCGGCCACGGCCTCCAGGGTGGGGCGCGACACTGTCTCGGACACGTCGGGGGCTCCTCATCTGCGGCTGCGGATCAGGATAGCCCCGGCGCCCCGGGCGGTGAGAGCGCTCTCACCCGAGGGCCCCGCCATATGCCCGCATCCCTGCCCCGCAGCCACCCCGCGGCGCGGCCCGAACCCCGTCAGTGCTCGTGTTTCCCGCTCTCGCTCTCCTTTGAGGCGCTCTTCTTGCCGTGTTCGTGTGCGTCCGGGTCGTAGCCGGGGATCGTGCCGTCCGGCTTCTTCACCAGGAACAGCCCGGTCATGCCCATGTCGGAGTGGCTCTGGACGTGGCAGTGGTACATCCAGGCGCCCGCTCCCACCCCCTCCCCCGCGATGATCTGGAAACCGAAGGAGTCCGCGGGTCCGACGATCTTGTTGTCGATGACCTGGCTCGGGTCGTCGGGTCCGGTGAGCATGCCGGTGCGGTTGTCGGCCCAGCGGTGACCGTGCATGTGAAAGGTGTGGTAGTACTCGCCGTGCGTGATCATGACGATCTCGACGCGGTCGCCGACGGTGGCCTCGAGGTCGGGGCCGGTGTGGGCGGGCCGGTTGTTGATCGTCATGTCGTTGAAGACGATGGTGTGCGTGCGGTCCGGCAGGACGTCTCCCTTGCGCCGCACGATCACCGCGCCGTACAGGCCGTTGCGGATGCCGCCGGTGCCGTGTTCCGTGCCGACGACATGGTCGTGGTAGTGCCAGTAGCCTGCGCTGCCCGACCGCCAGGTGCCGTCCGAGCGCCGTCCGGGCTTGTGGGTGCGCCAGGTGTAGGTGCGGGTGCCGCCGGGCTCGACGTCGCTGTGGTTCATCCTGGTGCCGTCGCTGGAGATCTCGTAGTCCAGGCCGTGGACGTGCAGGCTCACCGGTATGTCCATGGTGTTCTCGAACTCCACGTGCAGCGTGTCGCCCTCGTTGAGCTCGATCAGCGGGCCGGGGACGGACGCCTTGCCCTTCTCCAGGCCGTAGCCCATCTTCCCGCCGTCCAGGCGCTCGGCGTACAGCTTGATGCGCCTCACCTCGCCGCCCGCGGGAGCCGTCCTCGCCGGTGCCGGTGCGCTCACCGCTTCGGAGGATCCCAGGGACAACGATGTCGCCGCGACCGCGCCACCCAGCAGCACCCGCCGGTTGAAGCCGCGTCTGTCCATGCCGAACTCCCCTTACTCGTACGGGACTCGATGGTGCCGAGCATCGGAAGGCGCGCGCACGCCGGCCATGAAGTGACTGTCATGAACCTGAGAAACCGTAGCGGCCGCCCCTCCGTTTATCCACACTCAGGACAAAGTTCGTTTCATTGCGGCCATAGGTATTGGCGTGTGACGCAAAGAGGTCTAGCTTCCTTGACGCTGTTGCTGCGACCGAGGAGGGGTGGGTGGCCACGTGCGGTTCACATCGCATCAAGGACCCATGCGCTTGCACGGATTGAGCACGAGAAGCACGAGAGCGAACAGAACGAGGCGAAGGGCCTGGGCGGCGACCGTCGCCGCCGGGGTCGTCGCCGCCGGACTGCTGTCGGGCCCCGCCGCCAGTGCGCGCCCGGCCCCCGACCCGACCCTGACAACGATGTCGATCAAGTCGCCTCCGGGCGGCGCGAACGTACGAGTGCTGCTGTTCCACGGTTCGGCCGCGGCCGGCGACGAGTCGCCACTGGTGAACGCCGGGATCGAGGCGATCGAGAAGATCGGGCTGTCCGGTCCGGAGAACCAGCGGTTCCAGGTCACGGCGACGGACAACGCCTCGGTGTTCACCAACGACACCAGGCTGAGCCGCTTCAACGCGGTCGTCTTCCTCACCGGCGGCGGGGACGTCCTCGACCCGGCGCAGGAGGCGGGCCTGGAGGCCTACATGGAGGCCGGCGGCGGGTTCGTCGGCATTCATGACGCGGCCCGCGCGGAGCCGTACTCGGACTGGTTCACCGGTCTCATCGGGGCCCGCCCGGCCGCCTCTGGCCCGGAGAACGCACAACGGGCGACCGTCGAGGTCGGCGACCGGCGGCACCCGGCGAGCAAGAGCCTGCCGCAGGAGTGGAAGCGGCCCGACAAGTGGCTGAACTGGCAGCGGAACCCGTCCGGCGAGGTGCACACCGTCGCCAGGGTCCGCGAGTCGACCTACCTGCCGGGGGCGAGCGCCAACGGCGCGGACCACCCAGTGAGCTGGTGCCGCGACTACGACGGCGGGCGGTCCTTCTACACCGGGATGGGCGGCACGGTGTCGTCGTACGACGAGACCGACTTCCGCGACCATCTGCGCGGCGCGCTGCTGTGGACCAGCCGGCTGGTCCAGGCCGACTGCAAGGCCACCATCAACGGCAACTACAAGGCGGAGCGGCTGACCCGGCCCAACCAGCCGGGGAAGAACGACCAGATCGGTGAGCCGCACGGACTGGTCACCGCCCCCGACGGCCGCGTCTTCCACATCGGCCGCGGCGGCGCCGACTCCTCGCAGCCCGTGGTCACCGACTGGAACAACCCGGACATCGGCAAGGGCACGGGCGAGATCCACGTCTACGACCCGAAGACCGGGAAGACCGCCCTCGCCGGGGCACTGACCGTCTTCGGCAACAAGGGCGGCGGCGACGAACTCGTCAAGGTCGAGGAGGGCCTGCTCGGCATCGAGCTGGACCCGCGGTTCGAGCGCAACGGGTGGGTGTACCTGCACTACACGCCCCACTCGGAGATCGACCGCGACAAGCGCATGGCCGACCGGCGGGTCTCGCGCTTCACGTTCGACGAGTCCACCGGCAAGCTGGACCTGGCCAGCGAGAAGGTCCTGCTCGACTGGCCGGTGCAGATCCACAGTTGCTGCCACTCGGGCGGCGGACTGGCCTGGGACTCCAAGGGCAACCTGTACATCGCCACCGGTGACAACAACTCCAGTGGCTTCAGCGGCGGTTACTCGGGCAACAACCCCGAGCCAAACTACAAGGGCGTCTCCTTCGCGGACGCGCGCCGCACGGCCGGCAACACCAACAACCTCAACGGCAAGATCCTGCGCATCCACCCGGAGCCGGACGGCACCTACACCCTCCCCGAAGGCAACCTCTTCACCGGTGAGGAGAGCGCCGAGGGCGGCGGCAAGACACGCGGCGAGATCTACGTGATGGGGGTGCGCAACCCGGCGCGCATCTCCGTGGACCAGCGGACCGACGCGCTCTACGCCGGCTGGGTCGGCCCGGACGCCGGTCAGCCGTCGACGACCTGGGGCCCGGCCAAGTACGACACCTTCGCCGTGATCACGAAGGCGTCCAACCGCGGCTGGCCGTACTGCATGGGCAACAACCAGCCCTACCGGGACCGCAATCTGCCCGATCCCTCCCAGCCGCTGGGCTGGTACGACTGCGACCACCCGAAGAACGAGTCGCCGAACAACGACGGTCTGGTCAATCTGCCGCCGGTGACCGGCAACAACATCTGGTACTCGCCGCAGGGCGGCGGCCCGGACTTCCCCCGGGACGCGAACGGTGTCCCGTCCTACAAGCAGGACGAGGCCACCTACCGGCTCCCCTGGCTCAAGGGCGGCGGCCAGGCCGCGATGAACGGGCCCGTCTACCGCTTCGACGAGGCGAGCGGCAGTAACACCAAATGGCCGGCCTACTGGGACGGCAAGTGGTTCGTCGGCGACTTCTACGACGCCGACCAGCCGCGCAACGCGGTGCTCATGAACCCGAAGACGCAGGGCGACGGCGGACTGCCGGTGCACTCGGAGTCGCTGAAGAAGATCGTGCCGGTCGGCAACGACGGCATCAAGAACCTGATGGACTGGAAGTTCGGTCCGGACGGCGCGCTGTACGTCCTCGACTACGGCCGCGGCTTCTTCACCTCGGACTCCAAGTCCGCGCTGTGGCGGGTCACCTACACGGGCGGCGGCCCGACCCCGGCCGCCGGTCAGCTGGCGAGGAAGGCCGAGTGAAACCAGTGATGCGTAGGCAACGAAGAGTCTGGGCCGCCCTGCTGGCCGCCCTCCTCATGATGTTCGGTCTGCAGACCGCTTCCGCCGCCGGTGAGCCGGAGGCCGGGCGGACGGGTAAGGCCGGGGCCGCGGCGGACCAGGTGCTCACCTGGACCGCGGGCAACGACATCGACAAGTACCTCTCGGCACCGGCGACCGCGGTGGCCGGACCGGCGACGATCGTCTTCGAGAACAGTGCGGCCACCGGCAACACCACCGGTATGCCGCACACGCTGACGTTCGCCACGTCGGACCCCGAGTTCAACAACGACGTCCAGCTGAACATCCTCGCCAACCCCGGTGACGCCCGGGGCGGCCGGCACACCGCCGAGGTCACGCTCACGCCGGGCCGCTACTTCTACCACTGCACGATCCCCGGCCACGGCGCGATGCAGGGCATCCTGGTGGTGACCGAGGGAAGCGGGGAGGACACCACCGCGCCCGAGGCGACGGCCGAGGTGACCGGCACGCAGAACGCCGAGGGCGCGTACGTCGGTTCGGCGAGCGTCGCCGTCGAGGCCACCGACGAGGGCTCGGGCGTCGACCGGATCGAGTACGCGATCGGCGCCGACGGCGCCTGGCAGCCGTACACCGCACCGGTGGTCGTCGACCAGGTCGGCACGCACACGGTGCGCTACCGCGCCCTGGACAGGGCGGGCAACGTCTCGGCGGTCAAGAGCGTCGAGTTCGCCGTCGTCGCCCCGCAGTCGGACGACACCACCGCCCCGGAGACCTCGGCGACGGTGGCCGGCGAGAAGAACCCCGACGGCGCCTACATCGACATGGCGACCGTCACCGTCAGCGCCTCCGACACGGGATCCGGTGTCAACACCATCGAGTACGCGGTCGGTTCCGGCGCCTGGCAGACGTACGGCGGACCGGTGATGGTGCATCAGATCGGCACTCACACGGTGCGCTACCGCGCCACCGACAAGGCGGGCAACGTCTCGGCGGTCAAGAGCGTCGGGTTCACCGTCGTCTCCGCGCCCCCGCAGGACACCACCCCGCCGGTGACGGGCGTGAGCGTCGAGGGGTCGAAGAACTCCGACGGCGCGTACGTCGGCAGCGCGAAGGTGACCGTCAGCGCCACCGACGCGCACGGCAGCGGCGTCGCCGGTATCGAGTACTCCCTCGACGGCGGGCCCTACCTGGCGTACACGCAGCCCGTGGTCGTCGACCGGGCGGGCCGGCACACCGTGGCGTACCGGGCGAGCGACAAGGCGGGCAACACCTCCGCACCGCTCACGGTGAGCTTCACCGTCGTGACCGGCCAGGTCCCCGCGCCGCCCTGCCCGGAGTACGACGAGCGGCTGACGGTGATCGTCGGCGAGGTCGACTCGGGTGTACCCAACCGGATCACCAACAACCGTTGCCGGATCGGCGAGTTGATCGAGGACGAGAAGGAGTGGACGTCCGGCGCGCTGTTCCTGAAGCACGTGAAGGGCGTGCTGGACAAGCTCAGGAAGGACGGTGTCCTCGACCAGCGCGAGTACCGGGCCGTCAACCAGGCGGCCCGCCAGTCCGGGATCGGCGAGCCGGGCCAGACCGACGGCTACCGAAAGATCCTCGACGGCAGCGCGGCGGCGTTCGCCAAGTGGCAGCAGGTGGGCGGTGGTTCGTTCACACTGAACCAGGACGGATCGATCACGTCCGGCACCACGAAGTCCGGGCTCGGCATGCTGTGGTTCCCCGAGCGCAAGTACGGCGACTTCTCGCTGAAGCTGCAGTGGCGTGACGACGCACCCGGCGCCGGGAACGCCAACTCCGGTGTGTTCGTGCGGTTCCCGCAGATCCACGACCACCCGGAGGAGACCCGGCCGGAGTGGGCCGCCATCAAGTACGGCCACGAGGTCCAGGTGTTCGACTCACCCACCGGCGACATGTACAAGACGGGTTCGGTCTACGGCTTCGACCGGGTGGGTCTGGCCGGCGCGGGTGTGACCCAGAAGGGCACCTGGAACGACTACGAGATCCGGGTGGAGGGCCAGCACTACTCGGTCCTGCGCAACGGTGTGCTGATCAACGAGTTCGACAACACCGGCGGTCAGGACTTCACCCCGCCGCGCTCGGACGACCCGGGCACGGACGGGCGGCGGTTCGCCTCCGGTTACGTCGGCCTCCAGGTGCACGGCACGACGGACGTGGTCTCGTACCGGGACGTCCGGATCAAGGAACTGCCGTGAAACCCCCGCTGTGACACGAACTGCCGTGACACAGCGCTGATTCACCCGTGAAAGCGAATCGGCACGCCGGTCGGGAAGCCGTGGTCCCGGGCTTCCCGACCCGGCTCGTCCGTACCCGGCTCACGGCTGCATGAGGACCTTGACCGCGCCGTCCCGCTTGTGCTGGAACATGTCGTAGGCCATGGGCGCGTCCGACAGCGGCAGGCGGTGGGTGGCGAAGTCCTCGACGCCGAGGGGGTCGTCGTCCGTGAGGTGGGGGATGATCTCGTCGCTCCAGCGGCGCACGTTCGCCTGCCCCATGCGTATCTGTATCTGCTTGTCGAACATGGTGAGCAGGGGCATGGGGTCCGCCGCGCCGCCGTAGACGCCGGAGATCGAGATGGTGCCGCCGCGGCGTACCAGGTCGATCGCCGTGTACAGGGCGGCGAGCCGGTCGACGCTGAAGCGTTCGGCCAGGGGACCGCTGAGTTTCCGGGGCAGCAGCGCCGCGGTGTTCTGCACCAGGCGGGCCACCGCGCTGCCGTGTGCCTCGGTGCCCACGGCGTCGATCACGGCGTCGGGGCCGCGCCCGTCGGTCCGGTCACGGATCGCGGTGACCAGTTCCTTCTCGTCGTCGAAGGAGCGCAGGTCGAAGGTTTCCACGCCCCGTTCCTGCGCCCGGCGCAGCCGTTCCGGGACCAGGTCCACGCCGAAGACCCGGCCGGCGCCCTGGAGCCGGGCGATCCGGCAGGCCATGTCGCCGATGGGGCCGAGGCCGAGCACGGCGATGCTGCCGCCCTTGGGGACGTCGGCGTAGGCCACCGCCTGCCAGGCGGTGGGCAGCACGTCGGAGAGGTAGACGAACCGGTCGTCGGACGGCCCTTCGGGGACCTTGATCGGACCGTACTGGGCCTGCGGGACCCGCAGGTACTCGGCCTGGCCACCCGGCACCGCACCGTAGAGGCGGGTGTAGCCGAACAGGGGTGCGCCCATACCCTCGGCGCTGACCTGGGTGGTCTCGCACTGGGTGGGCAGGCCCGTGAGGCACATCCAGCAGTTGCCGCAGGCGATCTGGAACGGCACGACGACACGGTCGCCGGCCTGGAGGTCCGGTACGCCGGCACCGACCTCCTCGACGATGCCCATGGCCTCGTGGCCGAGGATGTCGCCCGGGGTCATGAACGGGGTGAGCACCTCGTAGAGGTGCAGGTCGGAGCCGCACAGTCCGGTGGACGTGACGCGGATGACGGCGTCCGTCGGTTCCTCGATCCGCGGGTCGGGCACCTCCTCCACGCGAACGTCCCGCTTTCCCTGCCAGGTCACTGCCCTCATCGCCGCTTGCTCCCTGCGTCGTAGTGGCCGGTACGCCGTCCGTACGGTCCGCCGGTGCGCGCTGTGCGCCGTTCGTACGGCGGGCGCTCCGGGTACCCGGGTGGCCGATGCCGAATCGCTCCCACTGGGCCGATCGGCGGAAGCCCCCGCGCGGGAACACCGTCGATCACCTATGGCCACTGACGATCAGAAAAGCGCACAATCAAGACAACCGATGATGTGGGGCAGGCAGAGTGGCGACGGTGGGCACGGGACGAAGAGCACGCGCACGACGCGTCGCGACGGCGAGAGTGCTGCTGGCGACGCTGCTGGCGGCCGGTCTGGCGGCGGGCTGCACGGCGTCGAACGGTCCGGGGGACGACGGACGCGGGTCGCCGCGCACCTCACACCCGGCCGGGACGGACGAGACCCGCGGGGGCGACCGCCCGCCGGTCCTCGCGGTGAAGATCGACAACGCCCCGGCGGCCCGCCCCCAGACGGGCCTGGAGTCTGCGGACGTGGTGTACGTCGAGCAGGTCGAGGGCGGCCTGAGCCGGCTGATGGCGGTCTACGCCACCCGGCTGCCCGAGTCCGTCGGGCCGGTGCGCAGCGTCCGGGAGGCCGACCTGGAGCTGCTGCGTCAGTTCGACCGGCCGATCCTGGCGTTCTCCGGGGCGCAGGGCAGACTGCTGCCGCTGATCGACCGGGCACCGCTGGAGCCCCTGACTCCCGAGACGTCCGGTCCGGGGGCGGGCGTCTACGTCCGGGGCGCCACGCGGTCCGCCCCGCACAACCTCTTCCTCCAGCCCCGGCGTCTCTTGGACGGCCCGCCCGGCCGGGCCTCGCTGACCACCGGCTTCCGCAACGGCCCGCCGCCCTCCGGCGGTGAGCCCACGAGCACGCGCACGGTGCGCTATCCGGCGGCGCGCTTCACCTTCAGCTGGTCCGGCGCCCGCGACCGCTGGCTGGTCTCCATGGACGGCACACCCACGGTCACCGCGCGGGGTGAGCCGGTGGCTCCCGCGACCGTCGTCGTGCAGTACGTGACCGTCCGCCCGTCCGACTACCACGACTCCCGCGGCAACAACACGCCGTACACCGAGACGGTGGGCTCCGGGACGGCCACCGTGCTGCGCGACGGGCGCGCCCACGACGTCCGCTGGAGCCGCCCGGCCGCCTCGGGCGGCACCGCGTTCACGACGGACGACGGCACCGCGGTGAACTTCGCGCAGGGGCAGGTGTGGGTGGTCTACGCGAAGGCCGCCTGACCGGTGCGGAGCCGCCTGCGGGGCCACAGGATCAGCGGGACGCCGGATCAGCGGCTGCCGGATCACCGGGACGCCGGATCACCGGGGTCCCGGGCCACCGGCTCGCCGGGGTGGCGCAGTCCCTCGGCCGCGTCCGCCACCCGCCGGATCAACGCGAAGAAGGCGGCCTGCTCCTCGGCGTCCAGCGGGCCCAGGAAGACCTGGTTCATCCGGGCGGTGCGCACCGCCAGCCTGCGGTGGGTGCGCAGGCCGTCGTCCGTGAGCCGGAGCAGGAAGCGGCGGCCGTCCTGTGGGTCACGGACCTTGCCGAGCAGTTCCCGCCGGATGAGCCGGCCGATCACCTCGGCGATGGTGGACCGGTCGAGACCGACCCGCTCCCCCACGGTGCGCTGGTCCAGGCCCGGCTCGGCGACGAGCGCGTTGAGGACCGCGAACTGCGGGGAGGTGATCTCCTCGGAGACCATCGTGTTCCACAGCAGGTGGTGCGCCTGCTGGAGCCGCCGGGCCAGGTGCCCGGGATGGGTGGTGAGGTCCACCGCGGCCATGTACGCCCCTCACTGCCGATGCCGTCGGTCCATTGCCGCAGTCCGTTGCTGCGATGCGTTGCCGCAATTCGTTGGTGTACTGAACAATACCCGCGCAGGACCGACCCTGTCTGCGGTACGTGACGACATCGACGCAGGGTGCAGCAGGGTATTGACGCTCCCGTCCAACGGTGGCAGCGTGAAGGAACTGCTGCGAAAATACTCAGTGCCCTGACTAATTCGGGGCTGACGACGCAGACTGACGACACAGACCGACGACGCGCGTCCGGCCGACGGGGCCGGAAGGGACGGGGTACCTCGGATGGACAGGGTGGTGGCCTCTGTGACGAACGTTCTCACTCAGCACGACATCGACCGGGAGATCGCGGCCGAGCACGCCGCGTACGAGAAGCGGGTGGCGAGCGGTGCCCCGGTCGAGCACCATCCACGCCGCGGCTACCGGCCGTACCGTTCGTCGGTACTGCGCCACCCCCGGCAGCCGGCGATCGCGGTCGACGCGACCAAGGACCCCGAGCTGGTGGAGCTGTCCTCCCCCGCCTGGGGCGAACGGGACGTCACCGAGACCGACAACGACCTCACCCGGCAGCACCCCGGTGAGCCCATCGGTGAGCGAATAACCGTCTCCGGGCGGCTGCTGGACCGCGACGGCCGTCCCGTGCGCGGCCAGTTGGTGGAGGTCTGGCAGGCCAACTCGGCCGGGCGGTACGCCCACCAGCGCGAGCAGCACGACGCACCGCTGGACCCGAACTTCACCGGCGCCGGCCGCACCCTCACCGACACCGAGGGCTTCTACCGCTTCACGACCATCCAGCCGGGGCCCTATCCGTGGCGCAACCACGTCAACGCGTGGCGGCCGGCGCACATCCACTTCTCCGTCTTCGGCACCGCCTTCACCCAGCGGCTGGTGACGCAGATGTACTTCCCGAACGACCCGCTGTTCCCCTACGACCCGATCCTGCAGTCGGTGACCGACGACGCGGCCCGTCAGCGGCTGGTGGCGACCTACGACCACAGTCTGTCGGTGCCGGAGTTCTCCCTCGGCTACCACTGGGACATCGTGCTCGACGGCCCGCGGGCCACCTGGATGGAAGAAGGGCGCTGACCGTCATGACGAAGATCGACACGGGCACTCCGGAGAGCGTGCTGCCCACTCCCTCGCACACCGTCGGCCCCTTCTACGGCTATGCGCTGCCGTTCCGCGGCGGTGAGGACATCGCCCCGGCCGGCCACCCGGACACCGTCACCGTGCACGGCTACGTGTACGACGGCGAGGGCAACCCGCTGCCGGACGCGCTGCTGGAGGTGTGGGGGCCGGACCCTCAGGGCAACCTGGCGACCGCCGACGGTTCGATGCGGCGGGACCCGGCGAGCGGCGACTTCCTGGGCCGCAACGGGGTGGAGTTCACCGGCTTCGGCCGGATCCAGACCGACGCCGACGGGCACTGGTACGTGCGCACACTGCGGCCGGGGGCCCGGGGGCGAAACGCGCCGTACCTCAGTCTGTGCGTGTTCGCCCGGGGTCTGCTGACGCACCTGTTCACCCGGATCCACCTGCCGGACGACGAGGCCGCGCTCGCGGCGGACCCGCTGCTGTCCCGGCTCGGCGCGGACCGCCGTGACACGCTGATCGCGAAGGGCGAGGGGCGGGGGACGTACCGTTTCGACGTCCGTCTTCAAGGCGAGGGCGAAACGGTCTTCCTGGAGTTCCAGTGACATCGGCCGGTGCCGGCACCGGTCTGCTCGCCCCCGGGTGGGCCGGTTCCCGGGCCGCCGCCGAGGCCGGGGACGGCGCCGTCCTGCGGGCGCTGCTCGACGCCGAGGCCGCGCTGACCCGGGCGCAGGCGGCGGCCGGGCTCGCCCCCGCCGAGGCGGCGGCGGCGGTCACGGAGGCGGCCGCCGACCCCGGACGCTTCGACCTCGCGTCCCTCGCCGAGCGGGCGCGGGGCGGCGGGAACCCGGTGATCCCGCTGGTCGCGGATCTGACCCGGGCGGTGGGCGAGCCCCACGCTCCCTATGTGCACCGGGGGGCGACCAGCCAGGACATCATGGACACCGCTCTGATGCTGGTGGCCCACCGCGCCCTCGGCCCGCTCCTCGACGACCTCGAGCGCGCTCAGCGGGCGCTGTCCGGCCTCGCCGCCGAGCATCGCGACACGGTGCTGCCGGGGCGCACGCTGACCCAGCACGCGGTGCCGACGACGTTCGGGCTGAAGGCCGCCGGGTGGCGCTCCCTCGTGCTCGACGCCCGTGACCGGGCAACGGCCGTACGCGTCTCGCTCCCCGCCCAACTCGGCGGCGCCGCCGGAACGCTGGCCGCGTTCACCGCGTACGGGGCGACGGACCCGACCGTGCTTCCCGCGCTCTACGCCCGGGAGCTCGGACTGTGCCCGCCCGCTCTCCCCTGGCACACACTGCGCACCCCGGTCGCCGATCTCGCCGGCGCCCTCGCCTTCACCGCCGGGGCCCTGGGCAAGCTCGCGGCGGACGTGCTCACGTACTCCCGCACCGAGATCGCGGAACTCTCCGAGGGCAGCGGCGGCGGGTCCTCGGCGATGCCGCACAAGGCCAACCCGGTGCGTTCGACGCTGATCGCGGCTGCGGCCCGACAGGCGCCGCAGCTCGCGGCCACGCTGTACGGCTCGCTGACGGCCGAGGACGAACGGCCGGCCGGTGCCTGGCACGCCGAGTGGGAGCCGCTGCGGGAGCTGCTGCGTCTGGCCGGCGGCGCGGCCCGGGACGCGGCCGAACTCACCGGTGGACTGCGGGTGCACGCGGACATGATGCGCGAACACCTCGGTCTGACCCATGGGCTGATCGTCTCCGAGCGGCTGTCCGCCGAACTGGCGCCCCTCCTCGGCCGCGGCCGGGCGAAGGAACTGCTCACCGGTCTGGCGCGGCGCGCGTACGCGGAGGGCCGCGACCTCGGAGCGCTGCTCGGTGAGATGCTCGATGAACTGCTCTGCGCCGAACCGGAGTTGGCCGAGCGCCCGGAGTGGAAGAGCTTCGACCTCTCCGCCGCGACCGACCCCGCCCGTTACACCGGCTCCGCCGGACCTCTCACCGACCGTGCACTGGAGCGCTCGTGACCGACACTCTCCTCAACCACCGTATCGAAGGACCCGGTTCCGCTCCCCCGCTGCTGCTCGGCCCCTCGCTGGGCACGTCGTACGCCCTGTGGGACAAGGTGGCGCCCGAGTTGTCGGTCACGCACCGGGTGGTCCGCTGGGACCTGCCGGGGCACGGCGGTTCGGCGGCCGGACTGATCGGCCCCGGCGCGAGTGTCGGCGATCTGGCGGATCTGGTGATCGCGCTCGCCGACTCGCTCGGCATCGAGCGGTTCGCCTACGCGGGGGTGTCGCTGGGCGGCGCGGTGGGTCTTGAGCTGGCCGTGCGGTATCCGCAGCGGGTGTCGTCGCTGGCCGTGATCTGCTCCTCGGCGCACTTCAACGGTGCGAAGGCGTGGGAGGAGCGGGCGGCGCTGGTGCGGAGCGAAGGCCTCGCGGAGCTTGCGCAGAGCGCGGACTCCCGCTGGTTCACGCCCGGTTTCACGGTGCCGGAGCTGGTCCGTGACCACCGGGACGCCGATCCCGGGGCATATGCCGCCTGCTGCGACGCGCTGGCCGCGTTCGATCTGCGGGACCGCCTCGCACGGATCGGGGCGCCGACGCTGCTGGTGGCCGGCCGGGAGGATCCGGCGACGCCTCCGGCGCATCTGCGCGAGATCGCCGACGCGGTGCCGGGAGCGGGGCTCGTCGAGATCCCGGGTGCCTCGCATCTGGCGCCGGCGGAGCGCCCGGAGGCGGTGCTGACGGCGCTGCGGGCCCACTTCGGCGGGGATGCGGCGAGCGGGATGCGGGTACGGCGCGAGGTTCTCGGGAACGCGCACGTGGACCGGGCCCAGGCCCGGCAGACGCCGTTCACGGCGCGGTTCCAGGACTTCATCTCGCGCTACGCCTGGGGCGAGGTGTGGACCGATCCGACACTCAGCCGCCGCGAACGCAGCATGATCACGCTCACCGCCCTGGTCGCGCACGGCCACTACGACGAACTGGCCATGCACGTCCGCGCGGCACGGCGCAACGGGCTCACTCCGGAGGAGATCGGGGCCGTCCTGCTGCAGACGGCGGTGTACTGCGGAGTCCCGGCGGCCAACTCGGCGTTCGCCACGGCCCAGCGGGTGCTGGCGGAGGAGTCCGAGGGGCCGTCGTGACACGCTGCCGGTCCAGGGGGCGACGGGCAGGGACGGGCCCGGGACGACGGGACGCCACGGCCCGTCAGCGTGCGGGCCGTGCGCGCCCTGCCCCGCACGGCGGCCGGTGAGCGGGCCGGGCCTCTCCTGTCGGTGACGGCGGCGACGGCGGTTACTTGGGTGACGACGTCCGCTGTCGTCGGGGCACTGTGGACCGACACCGGTCGGGGCGCGGACCCGCGGCCGACCGGGCGTCCCGGGCAGGCCCTCACCGCCGGCCCCCACCGGGAACATGCGGGTGCCGCTGCGCCTGGTGGCCGAGCGGGACGCGGTCGGCGGTGAGCCCGCGGGTCACCGGGGCCGACTGCACGGCTCTCCTCCCGGGGCCGGGGCCCGGCCGGTCGCCGTGGCCAGTTCGGCCTCGGCGCGGGCGGCCAGGCCGTCCGCGCCGCAGGAGCGTGCGAGCGCCAGGCCCCGCTCCAGGTCGGCCCGCGAGCGGGCGAGGATGCCGTACTCGACACGGGCCGCCGCGTGTTCGTACTGGCAGGGTGAGGACTCCAGGTAGGTGACGGCCTGGCCGGCGAGCCGCACCGCCCGCCGGCCGGTCTCCAGCGCGGCGGCGCAGCGCAGGGCCTCGCCTATGGCGGTGTCCGTGCCGAAGCGCTCGGCCCTGCTGCGGTACTCGACGGCGAGCCGGGCGGCACGGGCCGGGTCCTCGGTGGCGAGGACCCGGGCGAGGTCGGCGGCCCAGAACAGGTGGACGGGGTTGTGGTGGCCGCGGGAGGCTGCCGCCTTCTCGGCGGCCTCCAGTTCGTTGATGCCGTCCTTCGTACGGCCGACCGCGAGCAGCAGTCTGCCGCGCACCGAGCGGGGGTCGGGCAGCACGATGGTGGACGGGTAGGGCGGCGCGAACCCGTACCGTTCGGCGACCTCCCAGGCCTCGTCCACATGGCCGCGGACGAGCAGGGTGTCGACCAGGTTGCAGGTCGCCGTCCAGTACAGGGGCAGGCCGCGGCCCACGCGTTCGGCCAGGCGCAGGGATTCGCGCAGCGACTTCTCCGCCGCCGCGAGGCGGCCCCGCCTGCGGTGCGCGAGACCGGTGTAGGCGTGGGCGAGGACCAGATGGCCGCCGCTCCAGCCGGCTGTCTCGTAGGAGCGCAGGGCCTCGTTGTAGAGGCTTTCGGCGCGGTCGAGGCGGTCGGTGTAGGCGTACGTGCTGGCCAGCATCAGCAGCAGTTCGACGCCCCACTCGGCGTCGGTCCAGCCGAGGCCGGGCGCCAGACAGCCGTTGACGAGGACGCGGTCACTGCTCTCGGCGACCACTTCGGCGTTCTCGCCGCGCATCATGGCGTCGAAGCCGCGCAGAATGAGCAGCGCGCGTTCTGAGTTGTCCCGGCCGGTGCAGGTGGCGGCGAGGGTGGCGAGGCGTTCGGAACGGCCCGGAGTGGTGGTCTCGCCGGCGTGGATGCCTTCCCACATGAACTGCACGGCCTGCAGCCGCATCCGGGCGGGGCCGGGCTCCAGCCGCGCGGCCTCCTCGTCGACGGTGCGGACGGCCTCCTCCATCTGGTTGTTGTGCAGCAGCGCCTGGGAGAGCCGGACCACGGCGTCCACCCGTGCGTCCCCGTCGAGGCCGGACATGTCCAGTGCGGTCCGCAGATGGCCGATGGTCCGGGCGGGCGCGGTGAGGAAGGTGGCGCAGCCCAGTTCGTAGAGCACGCGCGCGTGAATCTCGGGGCGGGGTGGTTCCTCCAGGGCACGCTCCAGGCAGCGGCGGGCGGCGTCCGGGGCGCCGACGGCGAGGTGTTCACCGGCGGCGTCCCGCAGTTGGCGGACGAGTTCCTCGTCGTCGTCCGGGTGCACTTCGAGGAGGTGGCGGGAGGCGGACGCGGCGCCGCGTCCGGAGTCGGTGACGATCCGGGCGGCGATGCCGTGCATGGCGCGGCGCAGCGCGTCGGGGATGGAGTTGTAGACGGCGGTGGCGATCAGCGTGTGGACGAACTCGAGGTCGGCGGGCCCGGTGCGGCCGGTGCCGGGGTCGGGGGCGGTGAGGATACGGTCGCTGCGCAGCCGCTCGGCGCAGCGGACGGCGTCGTCGTGGTCGAGGGTCGCGAGCTCGGCCACCAGGTCGACGGTGATGCCACTGCCGAGGATGGCGGCGGCCCAGGCGAACCGGGTGGCGTCTATGCCGAGCTCTTCCAGCCGGGCGACGACCCCGCCACCGCGGGCGGAGCGGTTCAGCGCGCGCAGTTCACCGGCGTTCGCCTCGACGGGTTCGAGTTCGCTGTCCCGGACCTTGGCGAGGAGTTCCACGGTCTCGTAGGGGTTGCCGCCCGTGACGGCCCACACCTCGCGGCAGAACGCGGCGTCCGCGTTCTCGCCGAGGGTGGCGCGGGTGAGGCCGGCCGCGGCGGGCGGGGTCAGCGCGCTGAGGACGGTGACCGGGTGCTCGGTCGCGGCGGCGACGGCGTCCAGGTGGCGGGCGCTCACCCCGGAGATGTCGCCGGGCCGGCGGGCGACCACGACGAGCACGGGCAGGTCGGCCAGGCTTTCCGTGAAAGTGGAGAGCCAGTTCAGGGTCTCCTGGTCGGCCCAGTGGGCGTCGTCGATCGTCAGTACCAGCGGCCGGTCCCG
This sequence comes from Streptomyces sp. NPDC005774, assembly GCF_042871645.1. Taxonomy (NCBI): domain Bacteria; kingdom Bacillati; phylum Actinomycetota; class Actinomycetes; order Kitasatosporales; family Streptomycetaceae; genus Streptomyces; species Streptomyces sp. NPDC005774. Next base: position 52,428 of record NZ_JBIAIV010000017.1, read on the forward strand.
GCAGGCCAGCCGGCGCACGGCGGCGACCAGGCCCTCACAGACGCCCTGCGGGTCGGCGTGCCGGTCGCCGGGCTCGGCTATGCCGAGGGCGGGGCCGGCGATGTCGTACCAGTCGCCGAGGTGCTCGCGGGCCTCCTCCGGCAGCATCGACACCAGCGTGGGCTGGAGGAGCTGGCGTACGACGTTGAACGGGACGGTGCGCAGGGTCTCGCCGCCGCGGGCCGACCACACGGTGCAGCCGCGCTGTTCGGCGATGCGCCGGGTCTCGGCGAGCAGCGCGGTCTTGCCCAGCCCCGACTCGCCCCGCAGCACCAGCAGGCTGCCGGGCGAGGAACGGTCCGCGCACAGGGTGTCGACCACCGCGGTGATGGCGGCGATCTCCTCGTCCCGCTCCCAGAGAGAGGTCGATGCCGTGGGCCGCACCTCCGTCATTGCGCTGCCTCCCCAAGTCGCCCGAACGACGTACCGGCGTCGAGCGTAGTCCTCCGAGAGCCCCGACGGAGCGGTACCGGCCGGGCTCTTGCCGTGACGGGTGACACCGGGTACGGGGGTCGACGCACCCTGCCTCTCATCAGGGACCCGACGGTCAACACCTGTCAAGGGAAGGGAAAGTGATGGAGTGTCGGATCTTTTCGGCAGGTACAGGGGCAGGGGCGGAGGCGAGTCGGGGGGCCGCCCGGGCATCCTGACTCCCGGGGGCCGGGGGCCGGGATGCCCAGGCACGCTCACGGGGCACGCATTCGCGGCCCGCAGAACCTCGGACTCCGAACTTACGGACCTCTCTCATCCCTCTTTCACCGACGCCTCATACGGTGGGGGCATGACGCAGGCGACTCCTCCCGGGTGGTATCCCGACCCCGGGCAGACGAATGACGGACCGGCCACCGAGCGCTGGTGGGACGGTACTGCCTGGACGGACCAGGTCCGGCCGACGGGATCGGCACCCGCCTGGGAGCCTCCCGCACCGGTCACGGCCGCCGGACCGGCGTATCCGGCCCAGCCGGTGTACCCCGCCTACCCGGCGCATCCCGGGTATCCCGGGGTCGTGCAGTCCGGTCCGGGCTCCGGCCGGAGGCGCGGGCTGCTCATCGGAATAGCCGTGGCGGCGGCCGTCGCGGTGCTGGCGAGCATCGGGGCCGGCGTGTACGCGCTGACCGACGACGGCGGGAGCGACAGCTCCACCGCCTCGCAGGCACCGGGCGGACGGGACGGGGGCCCGGAAAGAGGTCCCGAGGGCGGTCCGGGCGATGAGGACCCCGACTCGGACACCTCTGAGCCGCCGCGGGTCGAGAGCGGGTCGGTGACCGACGGGCTGAGTGGAATCAGCCTGCCCATCCCGGACGGCTGGTACGGCCAGGAGGGCCAGGTGGGCGCCCAGATCATGTCGGAGGACACGTACGACTGCCCCGGCAACGCCTCCAGCACCTGCACCAAGGGCGGCGCGTACTCGGCACCGGCACTGGCCCTCGGCACCCGCGGCTCCACCGCGGAGGCGGTCGCCAAGGCGGACATCTCCGCCAACGCCGAGGAGTCGTACGGCGGCGATTCCTACGGGAGGATCAGCTCGCACGAGGTCCTCGAGTCGAAAGCGGTGACCGTCGCCGGGCAGAAGGGCTACCTGGTGCGCTGGAAGGCGGTCACCAGCAAGGGCTCCGACGGGTACGTCCAGTCGCTGGCCTTCCCCTCCCCCGCGCAGCCCGAGCAGATGGTCGTCATCCGCTTCGGTCTGGACACCGACCAGAAGCAGTCCGTCCTCGACGACATCACCAAGGGCATAGAGAAGGCGGAGAGCAGCGGCCGCGGCAACGGCCAGGACGTCTGAGCCCACCACCCCGATGTCCCCCCGCCGGGAAGACGGCCGGGTGGGGCTCCCCTCCGCTCAAGGGGAACCCCGCCCGGCCGGTGATGCGCCGCCCCCGTCCCCACGGTGCGGCGCGGTCAGGTAGCCGCCCGGTCATCCGGGAACGGCGGTACCTGGTCTCATTCGAGGCCGAGTGCCGGCAGTACGGCGGCCTCGACGAACCGGAGCAGATAGTCCGGATCGGCGTTCTGTCCCTCCAGAAGGGGCCACACCCGCAGCACCCCGAAGAACTGGGCCGGGATGTACTCCAGCGCCGGGTTCTCCGCGGAAACCTCACCGCGTTCGACCCCACGCCGCAGAATCGCTTTCAGAGCGGCGATCTCCGGTTCGACCAGTGCTTCGCGCAGTGCCTGGGCCAGCTCCGGGTCCTGCGTGACCGCGTGCCCGAGTGCCTGTAGCAGCGAGGTGCCCTCCGCCGACCACGCGCCCGCGCTCCGGGCGGCCTCGCGCAGGTCCCCCGCGAGAATGCCGGTGTCGATGCCGGTGAAGCGCGTCTGCCCGCTGGAGCGCAGGGCCGCGGCGACGAACCGGGGCTTGGTCTGCCACTGCCGGTACAGCGTGGACTTGCTGCACCGTGCCCGGGCCGCGACCCCGTCCATGGTGACGGCGTCGTAGCCGCACTGCCGGATCTGTTCCAGAACCGCGTCGAAGAACTCCTGCTCACGCTCGGGCGTGATCTTGGAGCGGCGTGAACTGCCGACCGGTTCCGGCTGGTCCGCGGCCTGCGACGTCATCGGCTCGGCTCCTCGCTCCTGGGACGGGTCCTCCGGGGTGCCGGCTTGCCCGTGCGCCTGCGTCTCCTACCCATCGATACGCGAGCGTACCGGAACGGTTCCGTATCGGTACACTCGCGTATCGGTACTTGCTCGTATCGGTACGGATGCGTTTCGAATCGGACCCGCACCGGCGAAGGCCGGCACCACAGCGCGACCCGGCACCACCACTGCCACCAGCACCACCTCAGAACCAGCGTCGGCGAAAGGGCCGGGGGATGAATGCCCGCAGCGAGCCGCCGTCGGCAAGGCCCGACGCACCGGCGGCGTCCGGTGCGTCGGCGCGCCCACCCCTCCTGCGTGAGCTCCTGCTCGGCACCGCCCTCGCGGTCCTGTGCCTCCCGCACCCGGCCCGCCGGCCTCCGAGCGCGCCCACCGTGCCGGCGAAGAGCGACGAGGCTGAGCAGACCGACGAGGCGAGGGCCGGGGGCGAGGAACTCGTGGGGGCGTGCCGATGAGCGCGGTCCTCGTCGCCGTCGCCCTGTCCCTCGTCTCCGCCGTCGCCTACGCGACTGCCGCGGTCGCCCAGGAACGGCTGGCGTCACGGTCCCCCGGCACCGGTGCGCTGCGGCTGCTGGGCAGCGGTGCCTGGTGGTGGACGGTCGTACTGAACGCCGCGGGCGCGCTGCTGCACGTCGTGGCGCTCGCGTACGGCCCGCTGACCGTGGTCCAGCCGCTCGGCGCGCTCACGCTGGTGACGGCCGTGCCGATGGGGGCGTGGGTCGCGGGACGGCGGGTGGGCCGAATGGAGTGGCGGGGCACGGTGTTCACCCTCGCCGGTCTCGCGGCGATCCTGGTCACCGCGTCGGGGCCGGCACCGGACGACACACTGTCCATGGCCGAGGCACTGCTGGTCGCGGCCGCCACGGCCGCCCTGATCGGCGTACTGGCGCGGCCGGGCGCCCGGCCCGGACTGCGGCACGCGACCGCGTCGGGCATCGCCTCCGGGGTGGCTTCGGCGCTCACCCAGACCGTGACGGTGGCCGTGACGGACCGCTCGGGTCCGCTGCTCGACGTCCGGGTGATCGGGGTGGTTCTGCTCGTCGCCGTGTTCGCGGCCGGCGGGCTGTTGCTGTCCCAGACCGCCTACCGCAGCGGGCTGGGCGCCCCTCTCGCGATGGTGACCCTGACGAATCCCGTGGCCGCCGCGGTGATCGGACTCTGCCTGCTCGGCGAGCGGTTCCGGGGCGGCCCGACGGGGGTGCTGCTCGCCCTGACCGGCGCGGCGCTCGCGTCATGGGGCGTGCTCCTCCTGACCCGGGCGACATCACGCACGGGCCGGCAGGAGCATGCCGCGCCGGGTCCGGCGGGGCGTGCTGCCGCGAGGAGGTCCGCGGTGGAACACCCTGCGGGCCCCTCTCCTGTCCCCTCCGCGGACCTCCTCGCGGGCCCTCTCGTGACGGATCGCCCCGTGGCCGCCGTCCTCACCCCACAGCCCGGATCGGCGGCGCCCGAACTCGTCCCGGTGCCCCGGCCTCCTGCACCCCGCACCGGAGCACCTCACGACGCCGTTGTGGCCGGTCGTCGGTCCGTGGCGAGTGCCGGACCGCTGAGCCCGGAAGCCCGTTGACGACGCACCTGGAAGGCGGCAGCCGGCCGTCGGGCCGCCTCAGCTTTCCCTCCCACGCTCCGCCTCCGGCCCCTGCGCCCGCGCGTGTCCCTGTTCCCGCTCGATCGCGAGGATGTCCGGGTGGTGCAGGTCGAAGGCCGGGGACTCGGAGCGGATCCGCGGCAGGGCGATGAAGTTGTGCCGCGGCGGCGGACAGGACGTCGCCCACTCCAGCGAACGGCCGTACCCCCACGGGTCGTCGACGCCGACCTTCTCGCCGTACTTGGCGGTCTTCCAGACGTTGTAGAGGAACGGCAGCACGGACATGCCGAGCAGGAACGAGGCAATCGTGGAGACGGTGTTCAGCGCGGTGAAGCCGTCGGCCGCCAGGTAGTCCGCGTACCGGCGGGGCATGCCCTCGGCGCCCAGCCAGTGCTGGATGAGGAAGGTGCCGTGGAAGCCGGTGAACAGCGTCCAGAAAGTGATCTTGCCGAGTCGTTCGTCGAGCATCTTGCCGGTGAACTTCGGCCACCAGAAGTGGAATCCGGAGAACATGGCGAAGACGACGGTGCCGAACACCACGTAGTGGAAGTGCGCCACGATGAAGTACGAGTCCGTGATGTGGAAGTTCATCGGCGGCGAGGCCAGGATGACACCGGTCAGACCACCGAAGAGGAACGTGACGAGGAAGCCCGTGGTCCAGAGCATGGGCGTCTCGAAGGACAGGCTGCCCTTCCACATCGTGCCGATCCAGTTGAAGAACTTCACCCCGGTCGGGATCGCGATCAGGAGGGACATGAAGGAGAAGAACGGCAGCAGGACGCCACCGGTGGCGAACATGTGGTGCGCCCACACCGTCACCGAGAGACCGGCGATCGTGATGGTGGCGCCGATCAGGCCCATGTAGCCGAACATCGGCTTGCGGCTGAAGACCGGAATGACCTCACTGACGATGCCGAAGAACGGCAGCGCGATGATGTACACCTCCGGGTGACCGAAGAACCAGAACAGGTGCTGCCACAGCAGCGCCCCGCCGTTGGCCGCGTCGAAGACGTGCGCGCCGAACTTGCGGTCCGCCTCCAGGGCCAGCAGGGCCGCCGCGAGCACCGGAAACGCGAGCAGCACCAGAACCCCGGTGAGCAGCACGTTCCAGGTGAAGATCGGCATGCGGAACATCGTCATGCCCGGGGCGCGCATGCAGATGATCGTGGTGATGAAGTTGACCGAGCCGAGGATGGTACCGAAGCCGGAGAGCGCCAGACCCATGATCCACATGTCGCCGCCGATGCCCGGGGAGTGCACCGCGTCCGACAGTGGTGCGTAGGCGAACCAGCCGAAGTCGGCGGCTCCGTCCGGGGTGAGGAAACCGGCCACCGCGATCAGTGAGCCGAACAGGTAGAGCCAGTAGGCCAACATGTTCAGCCGGGGGAAGGCGACGTCGGGGGCGCCTATCTGCAGCGGCATGATCCAGTTGGCGAAGCCGGCGAACAGCGGTGTCGCGAACATCAGGAGCATGATCGTGCCGTGCATCGTGAACGCCTGGTTGAACTGCTCGCTCGACACGATCTGCAGTCCTGGACGGGCCAGTTCGGCACGCATCAGGAGTGCCATCACACCGCCGACGATGAAGAACACGAAAGACGTGGTGAGGTAAAGCGAGCCGATCGCCTTGTGGTCGGTCGTGGTCAGCCACGCCACCATTTTCCCCCCGCGGTTTCGGCGCCCGGGTGGACGCCATGCGGTGGTGACGATGGTTCCGGTACTGCCCGTAGTTGTCACTGCGACCTCCTGAGGTCACGGGAAGCCCGGCGGCCGGCGTGGCGTCGGCGGCTCAGGGATGGAACTCGGTGGCTGGAACGCAGGGGACGAAACTCATAGGCTGGAGCACACGGAGCGGAACTCAGACTGCGAGAAGCAGGATGCCGGGGATCAGAATGCCCAGGACCAGGATGCCAGGGATCAGGAGCGGGACCGTCATGATGGCCTCGAACGCCACGTAGTACCAGTGGGCGTGGGAGCGGGGTGGTTGCTGCCCGGCGGGTGCACGGTCGGAGCGTCGGTTGAGCCGGGCCCGGATCACACCGAGTCGGCCTGCCGGCACCACGGCCACCACGGCCACCACGGCGACGAGCACGACCACCGAGGCGCTTGACCCGTCAACTGCCACGACAAAAAGGGCAGTTGACGCGAGGACGGTCTCGACGAGGTGGGGCGTCCGGAAGGCGACGCGGCCGATGCCGAGGCCGATGGGGAGGGCCGCACCCTGCGCCCGGGACTTCAGCGGCGCCCCGGGGAAGGACATCACCAGCACCGTGCCGAGCCGGATGACGGCCGCGCCTGCCAGGGCGGCCGATACGGAGTCCACTGCTGGACTGCCCTTCTCCTACGCGGCACGCGTAGGGACGAGATGGGCGTGGCAGACGTCGGGTTCGGCGAACGGCTCGAGCCGTCCGGCGTCGACGGGCGCGCGCAGTTCGGCCAACGCGCCTTTCATCATGCCCAGATGGAGCGGGCAGACGATCTGCCGGTACTCCTCGGCGAGTTCCAGGAAGGGGCAGTGCCGCAGACGGATGAGGTCGGGCACGTCACCGGGTTCTTCGGTGGTCACCGGCTCGAAGCCGAGATCGACGAGGAGGCCGACCAGCCGGTCGACCGCTTCACGGTCGGTCACGGTGTGGAAGGGCGGGGCGGATTCGATCAGATGCTGCCCCCAGGCCCGGCCCGCCTCGACGGCGGCGGTCTCGGCACCGGATCCGGTCGACGCGAGCCGGCTGAGCAACATCCGGGCCAGCAAACGGTATTCGCGCCGCCCTCCTCGGTCCATCCCTGGGCGGGGCGCGTAGACGGCACGAGGCCGCCCCGGTCCGGACGACGCCTCCAGCGTCCGCTCCACCGCCCCGCGCGTCACCAGCGAGTCGAGGTGAAAGCGTGCCGTGTTGGCGTGGACCCCCACCCGTTCGGCCACTTCACTGACACCGAGCGGCCCGCCCGCGGCACGCAGCACATCGAGCACGGTACGGCGGCGAGGGGTCGCCGGATCACTTCCGCCGACACCGCCATCTCGCTTCACGGTGGTCACTTCGCCCCTTCCTGAGGCGGCAGGGCGGCGATCAACGGGTGATCGTGCTCGATGAGCCCGAGCTTGGAGGCCCCGCCGGGCGAGCCCAGTTCGTCGAAGAACTCGATGTTCGCCTTGTAGTAGTCCTGCCACTGTGGCGGGGTGTCTTCCTCGTAGAAGATCGCCTCGACCGGACAGACCGGTTCGCAGGCCCCGCAGTCGACACACTCGTCCGGGTGGATGTACAAGGACCGCCGGCCCTCGTAGATGCAGTCGACCGGGCACTCGTCAACGCACGCTTTGTCCTTCACGTCCACACAGGGCTGGGCGATCACGTAGGTCACAGCGTCCTCCTACCCGAATTTTTACGAATCCTACATGTAAGAATGATGCCCTCGCGACGTCATGAAAGGAGGACGCTCGTGACACAGTCATCCGGCGTCTTCATCCAGTCGACACAGACCGATCCCGTGGTCCGGGCAGGGGCCGTGATCCGGACGGAGTACGAACGGCTGCACACCCTGCTCACCCCGCTGGTCGAGCCGCAACCGACGGCCGGCGCGGGGAACGGAGAAAAAGACGGCACAGGAGACGCCGAGGGCGCACCGGACCGCGTCACGACCGCGGCCACGGGCGTCGTCGGCGAAATCCGCCGCCATCTCACGGCGTCGGCCGAGACGTTGCACGCCGCCGCCGCGCACGCGCCCGAGAGCCGGCTGCTGGTGAGCGCCCTGCGCATCACCCGGTCCGCCCTCGACCGGCACGTCGACGCACTGGAAACCGCCGGAGACAGTGCGTCCGCGGCGGCCGCCGCACAGCGGGTGGAGGCAGTCCTGTCCGTCCACCGAGCAGTGGAGGAGGACATCCTGCTGCCCGCCCTCGCGGCGCTCCCCGGCGGCGCACTTCCGCCCCTCGTCGCCGACTACGAGACGCTCCTGCGAGGCGGCAGCCTCGATATGTCCGCCGTCATCGACGTACGTCCGATCCCCCGCGAGCAACGGCACCCACTCGTCTTCGCCCGGTACGCCCGCCTCACCCCGGGCGGGGCGTTCACCCTCGTCAACAACCACGACCCCAAACCGCTGCACAAGCAGTTCGAGGCCGCCCACCCGGGCGCGTACACCTGGGACTACGTGGAACAGGGACCCGCCAAGTGGCAGATCCGCATCGGCCGACCGAAGCACCAGCCCTGCACGTGACCGCCCTCCCCGGCCGACCGGCTCGCGCCCCGAAGCCGCGGCGCGAGCCGGTCGGCCGGCGAACTCGGTCAGCCTGCACGCTCGGTCACCGCCTGTCGCGCGTCATCTCGTCGACGACGAACCCGATCCCGACCCCGAGCATCCAGACGTCCTTGGCCAACGGAATGCCCTGCTGGGTCGGCCGCAGGCTGCCTTCCTCACGCATCCCCGGCGTACGCAGGTACATCCCCAGCAGCGCCGACGAGAACGCGGCCAGCCCTGCACCTGCCACGACCGTGGGGACGACGGGCAGCAGCAGGGCGGCGCCCAGCGTGATCTCCCCGGCGGAGAGCAGCCGGGCGAAGGTGGCCGCCGGCGCTTTCTCGAGGAACGGATACGTGTTCTTGGCCATCCCGTGCAACTGGGCGGCCGTCTCCTCGTCGACGACCCGCTTGGACAATCCGGAGTTGAGGATGAACACCCCCATGGCCAGACGGGGCGCCACGTGCCTGAGTTCGATGGGCAGACGCATGAGAACTCCCGGTCGCTGTGCAGCGCAGTGTTGTCCACCCTAGGACGCACCGGCTCTTCCGGCAGGTCGAGGGCCAACGGCGGTCCGCCCGTGCTTCAAGGCGTGCACGCGCGGTTCAAGACCCTCCATGCGTGGTGCGTGACCGTTCACCCGTCTCTCCCCGAGACATTCCCACTTCGCATCACCCCCGGCTCGGTCCGGTTGCGGCCCCGTTTCCGTTTCCGTGGGAGACGGCCCGTGCCGGTCCGGTGATCCACAGGTCCGCCTCGATCCGCGCGACGGTCGCCAGCAGGTGCGGCAGCAGGTCCCGGCGGACGGACTCCACGGAGTTACGGCCGGCGTGCACCGCGATGTTCACGCCGGCCACCACCGTGCCGTCCCGGTCCCGCACCGGGGCGGCGACCGACCGCAGGCCCTCCTCCAGTTCCTGGTCGACCAGTGCGTACCCCTGGCGGCGGACCCGGACCAGTTCGGCACGCAGGGCGCGCGGCGAGGTGAGGGTCTGGGAGGTGTTCGGGCGCAGGTCTGCGCGGTCGAGCCAGGCGTCGATCCCGTCGTCCGGCAGATCTGCGAGCATGACCCGGCCGACCGAGGTGAGGTGGGCGGGGAAGCGCGTGCCCACCGTGATGGCCGCGCTCATGATGCGCCGGGTCGGGACGCGGGCCACGTAGACGATGTCGTCGCCGTCCAGGACGCACAGCGACGACGACTCCCTTACCTGCGCGACGAGTTGTTCCAGATGAGGCTCGGCGATCTCCGGCAGCGTGAAGCCGGCGAGGTAGGAGTAGCCGAGCTCCAGTACGCGCGGGGTGAGCCGGAAGAGCCGGCCGTCGGTGTGGACGTAGCCCAGGTCGGCGAGCGTGAGCAGGAAACGGCGGGCCGTCGCCCGGGTCATCCCACAGGCGCGGCCGACCTCGCTGAGGGTGAGCTGCTGATGGTCGGCGTCGAAGGCGCGGAGTACGGCGAGGCCGCGCTCGAAGGACTGTACGAAGTGCGGTCCGCGGATCTCAACAGTCATGTGGCCTCCGGAATGACGTACGAGTGTACGCGGTGCGCACGCTACGAGCAGGCGATGGAGGGTGTCAACGAGGTGACCCCCGGCGAGTGTCCGGAGCGTCGGCCGGTGAACGACGTGGTTGAACACAGAAAAACCCGTCCGTGCAGGGGGATTGACCGGCTTTCAAGAGGAGCCCTAGGTTCCCCCTGAGCACAGGCGTTCTGTCTGCGCACAACTCTTCTGAGCACCTCACCCCAGTCCCACAAGGGGGACCCCTTCATGCGTCGTCGTCTGCTCATCGGCCTCACGGCCGCTTCCGTCCTGGTCACCGTGACCGCGTGCGGCTCGTCCGACGGGAGTGACACCTCCGGCTCGGACGCCTCGTCCGGCGGCACCACCGAGGTGAAGGTGGGCCTCATCCCGATCGTCGATGTCGCGCCGTTGTACCTGGGCGAGAAGAAAGGCTTCTTCAGCGAACGCGGCCTGAAGCTGTCGATCTCCAGCGCACAGGGCGGCGCGGCGATCGTGCCCGGCGTGGCCAGCGGTCAGTTCGAGTTCGGGTTCTCCAACACCACCTCGCTGCTGATCGCCCAGTCCAACAGCGTGCCGGTGAAGGGGGTGGCGAACGGCAACGCCTCGACCGGCGTGCAGGGCGAGGACTTCGCCGCGATCACCGTCAAGGGCGACAGCCCGATCAAGTCGGCGAAGGACCTGGAGGGCAAGAAGGTCGCCGTCAACACGCTGAAGAACACGATGGAGCTCGGCGTACGCGCCTCGGTGATCAAGTCGGGCGGCGACCCCGACAAGGTGAACTTCGTCGAGATGGCCTTCGATCAGATGCCCGCCGCGCTCGACGGCGGACAGATCGACGCCGCCATGGTGGTCGAGCCGGCGCTGGCCACGATCAAGGGCCAGGGCGGCCGGGAGATCGCGTCGCCCATGGTCGACATCGCCCCGGACCTCACCATCTCCCTGTACTTCACCTCCACTCAGTACGCGCAGAAGAACCCGGAGGTGGTGAAGAAGTTCCAGGAGGCCACCGCCGAGTCCCTCGCGTACGCCGACTCCCACCCGGACGAGGTGCGCGAGATCGTCACCACGTACACGAAGATCCCGCCGGCCGTACTGGAGCAGGTGACCCTGCCGAAGTGGCCGACCGACCCCAACCGCGCCTCCATCGAGCAGCTGGTGAAGCTCGGCAAGGAGGGCGACCTGTTCAAGCAGACGCCCGACCTGGACAAGCTGCTCCCGTGAGGGGCGAGAACGCCGCGCTCGGTGCGGCCGGGCTCGCCGGCTTCCTCGTCCTGGGCGAGTTGATCCCGCGGCTCGGCCTGGTCAAGCAGGAGTACTTCCCGCCGATCAGCCGGATCGTCGAAGCGCTCGGCACGGAGGTTGGGGACTCCGCCTTCTGGACGGCGCTCGGTGACACCCTCACGGGCTGGGCGCTGGGCCTGGCGATCGCGGTCGTGGCCGGGATCGCCGTCGGTGTGCTCCTGTCGGTGGTGCCGTATCTCCGCGAGGCGACGGCGTCCACCATCGAGTTCCTGCGCCCGATCCCCTCGGTCGCGTTGATCCCCCTGGCGGTGCTGCTCTACGGCACGGAACTCCAGTCGGTGCTGCTGCTCGTCGTGTACGCCGCGTTCTGGCAGGTCCTGCTCCAGGTCCTGTACGGCGTGCGGGACGTCGACCCGGTCGCCGAGGAGACGGCACGCTCGTACGGGCTCGGCACCTGGGCGCGGGTGCGGCACGTGATGTGGCCGAGCGCGCTGCCCTACGTCATGACCGGGGTGCGGCTGGCGGCGGCGGTGGCGCTGATCCTCGCCATCACCGCCGAACTCGTCATCGGGGCACCGGGGTTGGGCGCGCGCATCGCGGTCGCCCAGACCTCGCAGGCGGTACCGGAGATGTACGCGCTGGTGGTGGTCACCGGGCTGCTCGGGCTGCTGATCAACATCGCTGCCCGGACGGTCGAGCGGCGTGCTCTGGCCTGGCACCAGTCGGTACGCGGGGAGGTGGCGGTGTGAAGGGGACACCTGGCCGGACCGGGTCGAGCGCCTGGGTGCGGCTGCTGCGGCAGCTGGTCTTCGTGTTCGCCCTGCCCGTGGTCCTGGTGGCCGTGTGGTGGGTGACGTCGGACGGCAGCCAGGACGTGTACTGGCCGCCGCTGCGCACCATCGTGGAGGCGTTCTCGGACGTGTGGACCGCCGAGCGGTGGCGCGGTGACGTGCTGCCCAGCGTGCTCAGGCTCGCGGCGGGCGTCGCGCTCGCCGCCGTCGTGGGCATCGCGCTCGGCACGGTCATCGGTTCCTACCGGCGGGTGCGTGCGGTGTGCGAACCGGTGCTGGAGTTCCTGCGGGCCGTGCCGCCACCGGTGCTGATTCCGGTGATCATGCTGTTCGCCGGCATCGGCGACACGATGAAGATCGTCGTCATCGCGAGCGGCTGTGTGTGGCCCATTCTGCTCAACACCGTCGAGGGGGTACGGGCCGTCGACTCCGTGATGTCCGAGACGGCCCGCTCCTACGGCATCACGGGCGTCGCGCGGTTGCGGAACCTGGTGCTGCCGTCGGCGAGCCCGCAGATCTTCGCGGGTCTGCGCCAGGCCCTGTCGATCGGCATCATCCTCATGGTGATCAGCGAGATGTTCGCCGCCAGCAACGGGCTCGGCTTCACCATCGTGCAGTTCCAGCGGAGTTTCGCGATCCCCGACATGTGGACCGGCATCCTGCTGCTCGGTCTGCTGGGCTTCGCCCTGTCGGTCCTCTTCCAGTTGGCCGAACGGCGGGTGCTCGCCTGGTACCACGGCCTGCGCGACGCCACCAGGGGGTCGTCGTGAAGCTCGAGAAAGGAGGGTCCATGCTCGACGTACGCGGCCTGCGAAAGGTCTACGAGGGTTCTGGACGCCGTATTGAAGCGGTCCGCGATCTCACCTTCACGGTCGAGGCGGGTGAACTGGTCTGTCTCGTCGGCCCGTCGGGCTGCGGCAAGACGACCCTGCTGAAGTGCATGAGCGGGCTGCTCGCACCGACGTCCGGCGAAGTTACGCTGGCCGGGCGGAAAGTGGACGGGCCGCCGCCCGGGATGGCGTTCGTCTTCCAGGAGTACGGGCGCAGCCTCTTCCCGTGGATGCGGGTCGGTGCGAACGTCGAACTCCCGCTGAAGCAGAAGGGCCTGAGCGCGGCCCGGCGCAAGGAACTGGTGGCCGACGCCCTGGAGTCGGTGGGACTGGCGGATGCCGCCGGAGCATATCCGTGGCAGCTGTCCGGCGGTATGCAGCAACGGGTCGCGATCGCACGGGCGTTGGCGTACGAGCCCGATGTGTTGCTGATGGACGAGCCGTTCGCCGCCGTGGACGCGCAGACCCGGGCCGATCTGGAGGACCTGGTGCGCCGGCTGTGGCAGGAGCGGTCGATGACCGTCCTGTTCGTCACCCATGACATCGACGAGGCCATCTACCTGGGCGAACGGGTGATCGTGCTGTCCAAGTCCCCCACGGTGGTTCAGGAGCAGCTGAAGGTCGACCTCCCGCGGGAGCGGGACCAGTTGACCACGCGGGTCACCCCGCGCTTCGCCGAGCTGCGGACCCATGTGTACGAGCAGATCCAGGCGGCGAAGCGGGGGGCGGTGGCGGCGCCCGAGGCCGGCAAGGAGGCCGAGGTCGCCAAGGCCGTCGGCACGGCCGGGGGCATCCCGGTGGACGTCAGGAAAGATATGCCTCCACTTCGCTGAACTGGGCGGCCGGCCAGCCGGTGTTGCCGGTGACGTGCAGCCGGAGGTGGCGCAGGTCGGTGCCGGCCGGCAGGTTCACGGTGACCGTGTTGCCGGTGGCCGGGTCGAAGCGGTAGTCCCTCGCGGCGGCGACCGTCGTGTAGGTGGAGCCGTCGGTGCTGCCCTGCACGGACAGGGTCTGGGTGCGGGCCTGCCACGCGGTCTGCGGCGGAAGTTTCAGCACCAGGCGGCGGACTGCCCGGCTGGAGCCGAGGTCCACCGTCAGGGCCTGGGGGAAGGCATGGTTGGCGGATTCCCAGTAGCTGTTCGCGTCTGCGTCGACCGCCCTGCCGGGCGTGTAGACGTCCTGGGATCCGGTGGCCGTGACCGTGCGGCCCCGGGCGAGGTTGCGGTCCGGGTCGGGGGCGGGGTTGCCCTCGCCGGGCTCCGGCCAGGTGGAGCAGTCCGACCAGGTGTTGTTCCAGCCGGAGTTGCCACCGCCATCGGTGATCGTGAAGGCGCCCGAGCCGGACGGATAGGGGCAGTTGTAGACACCGGCCGAACCGACGCCGGTGGCGGTGACACCGCGGAACGTGGCGACGCCCTGCGTCTCGGCCTGGACGACGACCGTTCCGGTCCTCTCGACGGTGGCGCCGTCCACGGTGATGTTCTTCGCCGCGTACCCGCGTCCGCTGCCGGAGACGAACTCGAAGGCGCTGTACGGGCTGTCGGTGACGGTGGTGTCGGTGATCCTGACCTGTGCCTCGATGGCGCTGTCGTAGGAGTCGACGCGCAGCGCGCCCATGGGATGGTTCCAGTTGGGGTTCATGGCGCCGGTGCGGACCAGGGTGTTCCCGGAGACGGTGATCGTGCCGGCCAGCGGGTGGAACGGGTCGAGGAATTTCTGGTTGGAGATCGCGATACCGCTGCCCAGTGCGTTGGTGTCGGCGATCAGGTTGTCCTTGACGGTGATGTCGGTGCCGCCGTAGATCGCGATGCCGTTGGCGAGGTTCGGCTGCGAGACGGTGTTGTTCTCGAAACTGCTGTTGGTGTTGGGCGCGTTCAGTGACCACATGGCGAGCGAGTCGTCGCCCTGGTTGCGCAGGAAGTTGTTGCGGACCCGGACCCCCTTGGCGGTGCCGTTGAGGTTGAGGCCGTCGGCGGTGGTGTCGAGGATGCGGTTGTTCTCGACGACCAGGTTGTCGTTGTTGCCGGTCAGCCAGAGGCCGACCTTCAGGTGCTGGAGCCACATGCCGGAGACCGAGGAGTTCGGGCCGAGGGAGCCGTTGACGAAGTTGTCCGGGTGGGAGTCGACGCGCTCGGTGACCTCACCGATGACAGCGAAGTCCTTGATGTGGACGTTGCCCGCGGAGTTCGACTGGTCGATGAAGCGTGAGGAGCGTACGACCGAGTGCCAGTGACCGGCGCCCTGGAGGGTGACGTTCTGGACGCCGCTCAGGGCGGAGGTGAGCCGGTACTCGCCCGGCGGGATCCATACCACCCCGCCCCGGGCGGCGGAGACGGCCTCCCGGAACGCCTGCGTGGAGTCGCCCTGGCCGCTGGGGTCGGCGCCCCTGTCGGTGACGGAGACCGAACCGGCCGGCCTGGCGGCGGGTTCGGCGACCTGCTCGAAGTCGGCGACGTCGACGGTGACCTGGACGCCGGTGGCCTGGAGGGCGACCTTGTCACCGGCCCGCACGCTCCGGTCGAGGAGCAGCCGGGAGTTGGCGAAGAAGTGGTGGGTCCTGGCGCCGGCGATCCAACTGGTGTCGACGTAGGAATACTTGGAGGTCACCGGCAGGGTCTTCGTCAGCTTCTCGCCGTTGACGTAGACGTCGAGCGAGCCGGACTGGCCGTCGGGGACGTTGTAGGCGACGTTCACGGCGTTGGCCGAACGCGGCACCGTGAACTCCACACGCTGGCCGCTGTTCAGGCGTACCGCCCGGCGGCCGGACGCCTCGGAGGCAAGGGTGCCCTGGGTGTGGTCGGGTCCGACTCTCGAACCCGTGGTGGTGGCGGACTCGGCCTCGGCCGAGGTGAAGGGGAGGGTGGCGCCCGCTGCGGCGTGGGCGGGTGCGGGCGCCAGGGCGACGAGCATGCCGGCGGCCAGGGCGACGACGGCCCCCAAGGTCGGCATGCTCCGGACAGTTCTGGTGCTGCTCATGTGCTGATCCCTTCGTGGTGGGGGTTGTCAGCTGCTTGCCGGGAAGTGCGCACGAGGGCGGTGTAACTCGATCGTGTGATGGTCGGCTTCCGGGCTTGCGGCGTCGTGGGCCGTCCGGGTTAACGTGATCGTGCGATCTGGTAACGCTGGGTACGGTGCCGGTGAGCGGGGCCCCTGCTCCACCGGAGTGATGGTTCAGGGCCTCCCCGTCACCTCTGGCCTTACCCAGTGGCCGAGTCGCGCAGGGAACCGGCCTCCCGGGCTCGGACCATGCACAGGATGCGTGTCGCCGCCCCGGGGTCGAGTACGCCGGTAACCAGTGCGCCCAAGACCGTTCGGGGCGTGCGGCTGAGCAGACTCACTGCTGCTCAGCCCAGAGGAACGGTGCGGGGACAGCGGTGCGTGGGGAGAGCAGTCCATCGGGCAACGAGGGCGGGGGGCGGGTATCTACGTACGGAGCCAGACGGCCGTGTCCTTCGGCAGCCGGTTCCCGGTGTCGAGGGGTCCGCTGGCGAGGAGGATCCCGGCGTGCTCGGGCAGGCCGGCCGGGGTGTCGGCGAGGTTGACGAGGCACCGCAGGCCGTCGGCGCGCTCGAAGGCCAGGACGCCGTCGGGCGCGGGGAGCCAGGTGAGCGGGCCCGTCCCGAAGGCGGGGCGCAGTCGGATCGCCCGGCGGTAGAGGGTGAGCATGGAGCCGGGGTCGTCCTGCTGTCGGTCGGCCGCGTACGTCGCCCAGTGGTCCGGTTGCGGAAGCCACGGTGTGTTCCGGGACCCGAATCCCGCGTACGGTTCCTTCGCCGCCCACGGCAGTGGCACCCTGCACCCGTCCCGTCCCGGATCGGTGCCCCCCGAGCGGGCGTGCATCGGATCCTGGATGTGCTCCCGTGCCACCTCCGCCTCGGGGAGGCCCAGTTCCTCCCCCTGGTACAGGTAGACCGTGCCGGGCAGCGCCAGTGACAGCAGGGCCGCGGCGCGGGCGCGCCGGGTGCCGAGGGCCAGGTCGGTCGGGGTGCCGAAGGTCTTGGTGGCGAAGTCGAATCCGGTGTCCGAGCGGCCGTAGCGGGTGACCGTACGGGTCACGTCGTGGTTGCACAGCACCCAGGTGGCGGGCGCGCCGACGGGGGCGTGCTCGGCGAGCGTCTCGTCGATGGAGGTCCGCAGCCGTCCCGCGTCCCAGGGGCAGGTCATGAAGGAGAAGTTGAACGCCGTGTGCAGTTCGTCGGGGCGCAGATAGCGTGCGAAGCGTTCCGCGTCCGGCAGCCAGACCTCGCCGACGAACACGGCGTCGTACTCGTCGGCGATGGCCCGCCACGCCCGGTAGACGTCGTGGAGTTCGTCCCGGTCGACGTACGGGTGCGGGCCCGGGCCCTCGACGAGGTCCGGCAGCAGGGGGTCCTTGGCCGGCAGGGCGGCGGAGTCGATACGGACACCGGCCACGCCCCGTTCGAACCAGAAGCGCAGGATGTCCTCGTGCTCCTGGCGGACCGCGGGATGCGCCCAGTTGAGGTCGGGCTGCTCGGGAGCGAACAGGTGGAGGTACCAGTCGCCGTCGGAAGCAACAGGGCCCGAAGGGCCTTCCTCGGAAGGGCGTTGGTGGGAGACGGGCAGACGGGTCCAGGCGGGGCCGCCGAACTCCGACGTCCAGTTGTTCGGGGGCAGTTCGCCGTGCTCGCCGCGGCCCGGCCGGAAGTGGAACAGGTCCCGTTCGGGCCCGCCGGCCAGGGCGGCACGGAACCAGGCGTGCTGGTCGGAAACATGGTTGGGCACGATGTCGATGATCGTGCGGATGCCGAGTTCCCGCGCCTCGGCGATGAGTTTCTCCGCCTCGGCGAGGGTGCCGAAGGCCGGGTCGACCGTCCGGTAGTCGGCGACGTCGTAGCCGCCGTCCTTCATCGGGGACAGGTACCAGGGGTTGAACCACAGCGCGTCGACACCGAGTTCGGCGAGGTACGGCAGTTTCGCCCGGACTCCGGCGAGGTCTCCGGTGCCGTCGCCGTCGCCGTCGGCGAAGCTGCGGACGTACACCTGGTGGATGACGGCGGAGCGCCACCAGTCGTCGTCGCTGTGGTCGTCGCTCCGGGCAGGGGCGGGCTGTCCCACGGTGCGTGCCTTTCTCTTCGGTGGACGGGTTCGATGTCGGCCCTCGGGGCCGTGCCGGCCGCCGGTGCCGCGTCAGCCCTTGGTGCTGCCCGCGCCGATCCCGGCGATGATGTGCCGCTGGAAGACGAGGAACAGCGCGACCATGGGGATGCTGGCGATCACCATCGCGGCGAGGAGGACGGTCAGTTGGACGTTCTGCGACAGCTGCACCAGGGCCACGCTGATCGGCTGCTTGTCGGTGTCGGAGAAGACCATCAGCGGCCACAGGAAGTCCTGCCACACCGCGACCAGGGCGAAGATCGACACGACACCGAGCACCGGCCGGGACATGGGCAGCACGATGGACCACAGGGTGCGCAGCCGTCCGGCGCCGTCGATCTCGGCGGCCTCCAGGACGTCCCGCGGCAGCTGGTCGAAGAACCGCTTGAGCAGGTAGAGGTTGAAGGCGTTGGCGACGGCGGGGAGCCAGATGGCGAGCGGGTCGTTGAGCAGGCTGGTGTGGATCAGCGGCAGGTCGGCGACGACGAGGTACTTGGGTACGACCAGGGCCTGCGCGGGGACCATGAGGGTGGCGAGGATGCCGCCGAGGACCACGTTGCCGAAGGCGGGCCGCAGTCTGGACAGGGCGTAGGCGGCGGCCGTGCAGAACACCAGCTGGAACAGCCAGGCGCCGGCCGCCTGCACCACCGTGTTCCACAGGTGGGTGGGGAGCTGCATCAGTTCCCAGGCGTCGGTCCAGCCGCTCGTGCTCCACCGGTCGGGCAGGAGGTCCGGCGGGGTGCGCGCCACCTCGTCCGGGGACTTCATCGCGCCGGTGACCATCCAGTGGACGGGGAAGAGGAAGGCCAGCGTGAAGAGCAGGACGACGCCGGTGAACACGGTCCAGTAGACCGCCCGGCCCCGGGGACGGGCCAGGACGGCCGGGGAGACGAGGGTGCGGGTGCTGCTCATGCCGCCTCCTCGGAGGAGCGGGTGAGCCGGAGGTAGACGGCGGAGAACAGTCCGAGCAGGGCGAGGAGCATCACGCTGAGCGCGCAGGCTCCGCCGAAGTCGTTGTAGAGGAAGGCGTACTTGTAGATGAGGTAGAGGACGGTGACGGTGGAGTTCTCCGGGCCGCCGCCGGTGATCACGAACGGTTCGGTGAACACCTGCATGGTGGCGATGATCTGAAGGAGCATCAGCATCAGGATGACGAACCTCGTCTGGGGGATCGTCACGTGCCGGATGCGCTGGAGCAGGTTCGCGCCGTCGAGTTCGGCGGCCTCGTACAACTCGCCCGGGATGGGCTGGAGGGCGGCGAGGTAGATCAGGACGGTGCCGCCCATGTTGGCCCAGGTGGCGACGATCACCAGGGAGACGAGGGCGGTGTCGGCACCGTTGGACCAGTGGGAGGTGGGCAGGTGCAGGAACCGCAGTGCCTCGTTGGCGAGGCCGGTGCCCGGGTCGTAGAACCACTTCCACAGCAGGGCGCTGACCACCGGGGGGATCATCACCGGCAGGTAGACCACGATGCGGAAGAACGCCTTGGCGTGCCGGAGTTCGTTCAGCACGAGGGCGAGGACGAACGGGACGGCGAAGCCGACCAGCAGGGCGAGCAGGGTGAAGGTGAGGGTGTTGCGCCAGGCCGCGCCGAATTCGGGGTCGGACAGGACGCGGGTGAAGTTGGCGGTGCCCACCCATTCGGGCGGCGAGCCCGGCGTGTACTTCTGGAAGGCGATCACGACGGCGCGGATCGCCGGGTACCAGGAGAACAGGGCGAAGCAGACGAGGCCGCCCAGGAGGAAGCCGTAGGCGTGCGCCTGGTCGGCGAGGCGACGCCGTCTCCGGTCCTTGGCCGGGGACGGCGCCTTCACCGGGCGGACGGCGGGCGCCGGGGCGGCGGGCCGTGCGGCGGCGGTCTTCGTCATCGTGGGCCGGCCTCCCGCATGGTGGTCGGGTTCATCGTCGGTCAGCCTCGCGCCAGGATGCCGTCGATCTTGGTGGAGGCGTCCTCCAGGAGCCGGTCGATGTCGGCGTCCTCCTTGGTGAGGACCGCGGAGACGACTCCGTCGAGGACGGAGTACAGCTGCTGCGCCCGCGGCGGCTCGATCCTCATCTCCAGGCTCTGGTTTCCGTCGAGGAAGGCCTGGTAGTTCTCCACCGGCACGTTGGCGTGGGACTCCTTGACCTGCTGGTCCCTGGCGTCGGCGGCACCGGTGAACAGCCGGGGCTCGGGCAGGCCGACCGGTGCGTCGTTCTTCTTCGCGCGGGCGTAGTCGCCGAGGAATCCGTCGCCGGGGGTGAGGAACATGTGGTCGAGCCACTTCAGGCCGGCCCTGATCTGTTCGGGCGAGGCCTTCTTGTGGAGCATGTAGCCGTCGCCGCCGATGAGGGTGGCCTGTCCGCCGGGCATGGGCGCGAGGGCGAGGTCCTTGTACTCGGCGCCCTTCTCCTTCACCAGGATCGGAATGTTGTCGGGAGCCGCGAGGTACATGCCGAGTTTGCCGGCGCCCATCATCTGCTGGACGTCGTTGATGACGAGCAGCTGCTTGCTGCCCATGGAGTCGTCCTTCCAGCGCATGTCGTGCAGGGTCTGCAGCACGGCGCGGCCCTCGGGCGAGTCGACGGCCGCCTTCTTCCCGTCGGGGGTGACGACGTCGCCGCCCTGGGAGTAGAGCTCGGCGGTGAAGTGCCAGCCGCCCTGGTTCTGGGCGCTGTAGTCGGCGTAACCGACGGTGCCGTCGCCGAGTGCGGCGATCTTCTTCGCGGCGGCGCGGACCTCGGCCCAGGTGGCGGGCGGCCGGTCGGGGTCGAGTCCGGCCTGCTCGAAGAGCTGCCGGTGGTAGACCAGCCCCATGGAGTACCCGGTGCGCGGTATGCCGTAGACCCTGCCGTCGACGGTGTAGATGTCCCGCAGCTGCTGCTGGATCGTCCCGTAGCTCTTCAACTCCTTGACGTACGGGGTGAGATCGGCCGCCTGGTTGATGTCGACGACATGACCGGCGTCGGTGAAGTACGTGTAGAACACGTCCTCCATCTGCCCGCCGGCGAGCTTGGCGTCGAAGGTCTTCGGGTCCTGGCAGGGGAACGCGTCGTGCGGGACGACGTCGATGTCCGGGTTCTTCTTCTCGAAGGCGGCGATGTCCTCCTCGAAGAACCGGCGGTCGACCTTGGCGCTCTTGGGCGGCATGCAGTTGACCGTGATGCGGGTCTTGCCGTCGGCGGCCT
Source organism: Streptomyces sp. NPDC005774 (assembly GCF_042871645.1). Classification (NCBI taxonomy): domain Bacteria; kingdom Bacillati; phylum Actinomycetota; class Actinomycetes; order Kitasatosporales; family Streptomycetaceae; genus Streptomyces; species Streptomyces sp. NPDC005774. The sequence goes on from NZ_JBIAIV010000017.1 coordinate 73,555, forward strand.
GGTCGTCGTTCGACCCGCAGGCGGTGAGCGTGAGGGCGCCGACGCCTAGCGCGACGAGGGTACGGCGGATCCCGGTGCTTCTCATCGGTGGACCCCTCTGGGACAGGAGCGAGTGAACCCCTCGGAACAGGAGCGGTGGGCGGGGCACACTCAAGCACCGACAACAAGGGTCCGCAAGATGTCGCGCAGAATTTGAAATTATTCGACAGTCAGCCGGAAGCAAAGCGGAATCGGGCCCGAAGCGGGCCGGGCCTCCCGGCCGGCGCCGTCCGGATCCCGGGGGCGGCGGGGCGCCCCGGCCCTCAGGTCCGGGGCGCCTGCGCGGTCGACCCGCGCACCACCAGCTCCGGCTCGAACAACAGCTCCTCGGCGGCGACCTGCCCCCCGCTGATCTGCGCGTTCAGCAGTTCCACGACGGCCCTACCCATGGCCTCGATGGGCTGGCGGACCGTGGTGAGCGGCGGCTCGGTGCAGTTCATCAGGGCCGAGTCGTCGTAGCCGACGACCGAGATCTGCGCGGGGACGTCGAGTCCCCGGCGGCGGGCGGCCCGTACCGCGCCGAGGGCGAGGGGGTCGCTGGCACAGATGAAACCGGTGACGCCCCGGTCGATGAGCCGGGAGGCGGCGGCATGTCCGCCCTCGATGGAGAACATGGCGCGGGCGACGTGCTCGTCGGGCACCTCGCCGGCGACCGCGCGGACGGCGGCCAGCTTGCGGGCCGACGGAACGTGGTCGGCGGGGCCGAGCACCAGACCGATCCGCTCGTGACCGAGCGAAGCCAGATGCCGCCAGGCCTGTTCCACGGCCACGGCGTCGTCGCAGGAGACGCCGGGAAAGCCGAGGTTCTCTATGGCCGCGTTGACGAGGACGACCGGGATGTTGCGTTCGGCGAGCTGCCGGTAGTGGTCGTGGGGCGCGTCGGCCTGGGCGTAGAGCCCGCCGGCGAAGACGACGCCGGACACCTGCTGCTGGAGCAGCAGCGTCACGTAGTCCGCCTCGGAGACACCGCCACGGGTCTGGGTGCACAGCACCGGCGTCAGTCCGAGCTGGGCCAGCGCGCCGCCGATCACCTCGGCGAAGGCGGGGAAGATCGGGTTCTGCAGCTCGGGCAGCACCAGACCGACCAGCCGGGCGCGCTCGCCGCGCAGCTGGGTGGGCCGCTCGTAACCGAGCACGTCCAGGGCGGAGAGCACGGCCTGCCGGGTGGACTCGGAGACCCCCGGCTTGCCGTTGAGCACCCGGCTGACCGTGGCCTCGCTGACCCCGACCTTCTTCGCCACCACAGCAAGTCGTCGCGTCATGAACGCAAGAATAGCGCAACTCACGCAAGCCGTTTGCGTGAGTATGCAAGAAACCGGTGCGTCAGGATGGTTCCGGGACCACGCTGAGATGGGAAGCGGCGCGCCGGCGTCTGCGGTGGCCGGCCGGGGTGCGGCGCGCCTCGCGCAGGACCAGCGTCAGCCGGATGCAGTCCATGTCGTCGAGAATCCTGGTCGTCTCCACGACGAGACGGCAGTCGGTGACCCCCCAGCGCGGATCGGGGTGCCGCAACGGCCGCACGGCGCCGTCGTGTTCGGCGGCCTGTTCGCCGACGGCACGGAGCCAGTGCGGCAGTCCCTGCCGGTAGGCGGCCTCCATGATGGGGTCCTGTGCGATGTCCCGGCGGATGGCCTGCAGCCCGTGGTCGTGGCCGTGCCGCTCCACCGTCTTGGCGAAGTGCGCCAGCATCGGCAGGCACCAGCTCGACTCGTGTTCCCCCAGCACGGTGGCGGCGTCCGGGTGGAAGAGAACGAACCGGAGGAAGTTGTCACCGGGCATGGCCGTCGGATGCGGTTCGACATCCCGGAAAAGTGTCCGGAAAGCAGTGTTGGCCAGCAGCACGTCCCAGCGGCGGTCGACCACCAGGGAGGGGAAGGACACCGCGTGGAGGAACGCGGCGTAGTCCTCCAGATAGGCCTGCGCCTCGGGAGTCTCGGGGCCGGGCCGCGGTATCGGCCGCCGGCCTCCTGCCTGATGTGCCATCGGGAGGTCACCCCTCTTGCCTGTGCGGCCTTGACGCGGCGCCCCGATCCTGCGGCCCGGAGCTCGGGCATGTCAACTATCGTGGCATTCCATGCCGGTTGACGGCTGAAATTGGCCACAGTTGTGGCGAGACCTGGATGTGAGTTCGAGACACGGGCTAGTCTCCGTGAAGTTCACGGCAACCGCATGTGAGAGGCCTGTGAGAGACGTAGGAGATCTGTCGGTGACGGGTGGCTTCGTGGGTGAGGGTCAGGACACCGCGACGACGACCGCGCTGCCGGCCGTCGTCGCCCGTGTCGCCGCACTCGCCGACCGGCTCGACGTGCCGCACGCCGAGGTCTTCGGCATCGGCCGGCTCTCCGCGGCCTCCGGAGTCCCGGAGCCGGTGGTCAAGGCCCTGTTGAGCGGCCGGCCCGCGGGCGAGCCCGAGGTGCAGACCCGGTTCGTTCAGCGCCTGGACCTGCTGCGCCGCACCCGGCTCAAGCCGAACGGCCGCAAGTACACGCAGCAGGAGATCGCCGACGGCGCGGGCATGTCCCGGCAGCAGGCCGGTGCCCTGATCAACGGCGACCGGCGTCCCACCATGGAGCACTGCGACGCCATCCAGCGGTTCTTCCGGGTGCACGCCGGATTCCTCACCGCCGAGGACCCCGAAGCCCTCGCGAACGCGCTCCAGCACACCGAGCAGGAGCTGCTGCAGAACCTGGCGGACCATGAGCGGCGGGCCGCCGCGGCGGCCGACGACCCGCTGGAGCGGCTGCTGCAGGATCACGGGGTGCGCGGCATCGCGTGGCGGGCCGCGCAGCTCCCCACCGACCAGCACCGCGACAAGGTCGCGGAGTGGCTGGACATGCTCCTGGAGAACGTCCAGCGGCCCAAGTCCTGAGCCGGGGGGGCGCCTGCGCCGGAAGCACTTCAGCAGGGGGCGGACCGGCGGGCGGCACGGACCGATTGTCAGTGGTGGGCGGCAGGCTGAGGGTGCGCCCGCACCGTGCGGGACGCCCGATGCGGGATCATGACCCGGGGAGAGCGAAGCGATGCCCACCGCCGTACCGACCGACCGCGAGCGCACCGCCGTCCAGGCCTGTCTGCGACTGCTGCACACGGTGCGCGCCGCCCACGACGGGGAGAGCGCACCGCCGGGCACCCGCAGGCCGCCGGTGGTGGCGCCCTCCGTTCTCGCGGAGGCGGAGACCGCCCTGGCCGGGCCGGGCCGTCCGGCAACGAGGAGTCCTTCTTCCGGATGCTCCGCGACTGGCACCCGCAGCCGTGACCCGACCGCACGGCCGGCCGGAGCGGGCCGCGGGGGGGGGGGGGCCCGCCCCGCGCGGGGGCGGGGCCCGCCCCCCCCCCCCCCGGCCGCGCGGCCCCCCCCCCCCCCCGGGGCCCCCCC
>NZ_JBIAIV010000017.1:76977-144317 GCF_042871645.1 Streptomyces sp. NPDC005774
CGGGGGGGGGGGGGGGCGGGCGGGGGGGTGGTGGGGGGGGGGGGGGGGGGGGGGGGGGGGGGGGGGGGGGGCCCGGCCGGGGGGGGGGGGGGGGCCGGCCCCCCACGCCCCGGTCAGCCGTGCCGTACGGCGACCGCGGTCGCCACCAGACCGCCTTCGGCGGTCCAGCGGCCGTCGAAGTGGTCGAGACGGCGGTCGCCCACCCAGGGGCCGGGGACCAGGAGCGCCGCCCGGAACCCACCGCGCACCGAAGCGCCAAAGCCCCTGAAGGCGGAGCCGCCGAGGTCGGACCCACCGGTGTCGCTGCCGTCGCCGGGGTCGGCGAACAGCTCGATGTCGGCCTCCATGAAGTCCAGCCACTTCCCGGTCAGCGGGAACCACGCCTTGTACACGGCCTCCTTGGCGCTGAACAGCAGCCGGTCCCAGGGCACCCCGGGCCGCTCCAGGGCCAGCCGGCCGATGCGCTCCGCCTCTCCGGGCAGCGCCACGGACGACAACACCCCCTCGGGCAGCGGCCCTCGTACCTCCGCGTCGATGCCGATGGAGGCCAGGTCACCCGTACGGACCAGGGCGGCGGCGCAGTAGCCCGCACAGTGGGTCATGCTGCCGGCCAGCCCGTCCGGCCAACCGGGTGCACCGCGCTCACCCGGCAGGACGGGCCGCGGCGGTACGCCGAGCTTCTTCATGGCCCGGCGGGCACAGGAGCGCACCGCGGTGAACTCCCGGCGGCGCTTGTCGACGGCCCGCGCCACGACGTCCGCTTCCTCGGGGTACAGCGGAGCGTCGGTTCCCTCGTCGCCGTAGGCCTCCACGACGACGACCGTCCCGGGCAGCAACTCCCCGATCACCGGCCACCGCCCTCCCCCACCACGGAGCCGGACTCGGCCCCGGAACCGGAACCGGACTCCGTCCCGGGTGCCTCCTCCGGCACGATGCGGCGCAGCCGCCCCGGCGGTGTCGGCCGTTTCCGCCATTCGCGGGGATAGCCCACGGACACCTCCTCGAAACGGACGCCGTCCCGTCGAGTGCTCCGCGGGATGTGGAGATGGCCGTAGACCATCGTGTGGACGTTGAACCTGCGGTGCCAGTCGTCGGTGAGTACGGTGCCGCACCACATGGCGAACTCGGGGTACCACAGGACGGCCGTGGGATGCCGGTGCAGCGGGTAGTGGTTGACGAGCACGGCGGGCAGGTCGTCGGGCAGTTCGGCGAGCCGCCGTTCGGTCTCCTCGACCCGGGCCCGGCACCAGGCCTCCCGGCTCGGGTACGGGTCGGGGTGCAGCAGGTGTTCGTCGGCGCAGACGACGCCGGTGCCGTGCGCGTACTCCAGCCCTTCGTCCTTGGTGGCGCACCCGGCCGGCAGGAAGGAGTAGTCGTACAGGAGGAAGAGCGGGGCCACGGCCACAGGACCGCCGGGGCCCTCCCAGACGGGGTAGGGGTCCTCGGGGGTGATCACGCCGAGGTCGCGGCACTGTTCGACGAGGTGGTCGTAGCGGGCGACGCCGCGCAGGGTGACGGCGTCCTTCGGGTGGGTCCACAGCTCGTGGTTGCCGGGCGCCCAGACGACCTTCCGGAACCGGCCCGCGAGGGTCTCGAGCGCCCAGCGGATGTCGTCCACGGTCTCCGCGACGTCCCCGGCCACGAGGAGCCAGTCGTCGTCCGACTCGGGGTGCATCCGCTCCACCAGGGCACGGTTCTCGTCGTAGCCGATGTGAAGGTCGCTGATGGCCCACAGCTGTCCGCCGCCTGCCCCTGACGTCATCTGTCGCCCCCTGAGCCTGAACGATCAACCCGTACGAACAGCATGCACGAGGAGTATGGTCGCAGGAGGACAGGAGCGCGGATCCATAACACGCCCGTGGTCCGGGAGCGCGTGTCGAAGCCGTATGATCGGCCGCAACACCGCCGCAGTGAAGCCCTCTCGCAGGGCCGTCCGGCGATCCTCCATATCTCTCTGCCCGGGCACGGGCCGCCGAAGCCTGCCCGCGAACTGTGAAAGGCGGCCTGCATGGCCTCTTGCGTACGCGTATGGCTCAACCGCACGTACGCGGAGAACGTGTTCTTCATGGACCAGGTGAGGAAGAATCCCAGCGACCGGGCTGTCGAGATCCACGCCACCCATGGCGACCCGGACTCCCCCGTACTGGCCGCCGCCGACACCGCCGAGCTGGAGCCCGAGGGCCTGTCCCCTGCGGCGTACGTCGAGTACGCGCTCGCCCAGTGCGCGCGGCGCGGCATCGACGTGTTCGTGCCCCGGTTGCACCAGGGAGCGATCGTCGCGCACCGCGCGGAGTTCGAGGCGGCCGGTACGGCGCTGCTGGCTCCGCCGCCCGAGGCGGTGGCCGTCTTCCACGACAAGGTGATCGCCTACGAGGCCGTGCAGGCGATCGGGGTGCCCGTGCCGCCGTGGTGGCGGGTGCGGTCGGCGGACGAGCTGGTCCACGCGGTGGACGAGCTGGAGGCGCGGGGTCATCGGGCCTGCTTCAAGCCCGCGTCCGGCGCGGGCGGTGTGGGCTTCCGGGTGATCACCCGTGCCCCCTTCTCGCTCACGCAGCTGAACGGCTTCCCCAGCCCGTACGTGCCGCTGGATCTGGTGCTGGAAGCGGTGCGGCAGGCCGAGGAGCCGGTGGACTGGCTGGTGATGCCGGTGCTGGAGCAGCCGGAGGTGTCGGTGGACTGTCTCACCGGGCCGGACAACCGGGTCCGGCTGGCCGTCGGCCGCACCAAGAACGGCCGTCGCCGGGGGTTCACCGTGCACGAGCGCTGGCTGGAGCCCGCCCGGCGGATCGCGGAGGGTTTCGGGCTGCACCATCTGTCCAACATCCAGTTCCGGATGTTCGGCGAACGGCCCGTGCTGATGGACGTCAACACCCGCCCGGCCGGCGGGCTGCACCAGCTGTCGTTGTGCGGGGTGAACGCGCCGTGGGCCGCCGTGCGGCTGGCGCTCGGTGACGATCCGGGGGAGATGTCCCCGCCGTTCCTGGGCCAGGACTACTCCGTGGTGTCGGGGCCGCGTCCACTGCGCCCGATGTCGGTGCCGCAGCAGCGCACGGACGTGCCCGCGGACATCCCGGTGCCCGCGCCGGCCGGTGTACCGGCCCCGGCCGTGCCCGCCGTACCGCGGGCCGCGGCCGACTCCTGCCAGGTGCGCGCCGACGCCGCGGACGCCGTGGCCGGGGGCCCCGCAGCCTGGGGAACGCACCACCGCTAGAACCCGGATGCCGTACGCACTCCTCGCCCTCCGTACGCACCCCTCGCCCACCGACCGGTCCCGGCGCGCTCTCTGTGCCGGGACCGGATTTTTTCGGGAAATTCCTCCGCAGGGTGTATCAGGCGGCGGGTACCGCGCTCTTAACAGTGGAGGGTGACGGGGGAACCTCCTTTCCGGGGGACGGGGAAGCCTTCCGGCAGGGGGCGGGGGAACACGGGGGAAGCACGGGGGAACGGGGGGCTCGGGTCGGTCGGCCGCTGTCACGGGGGGCGACCGGCCGACCCGATGCACACCGTCGGTCCCGCCCCACCGCCGGCCGCAGGGTCGGCACCATGACGTGCTCGCCTCCTGGAATTCTCTCCTTCTGGAGTACTCGCTGAAGTACTCGTCCCGCTGAGCTACTTGAGGTAGGCGAGGCCGGGGTGGACGGCGGTGTAGCCGTCGACGAGGCGGCGGGCCACGTTCACGGAGTCGACGAGCGGGTGCAGCGCGAACGCCTTGACCGCATGGGTGCGGGATCCGGACTCGGCGGCACGGAGCACCTCGCGCTCGACCGCCTTGACCGCGCAGACCAGGCCGGTGGCGTGGTCCGGCAGCGGATCGACGGAGACGGGGTGCGCCCCCTGGGCGTCGACCAGGCAGGGCACCTCGATGACCGCCTCCCCGTCCAGCGCCGAAAGGGTGCTGCGGTTACGGACGTTGAGGATCAGGGTGGTGCGTTCGTCACGGGCGACGGCCCGCATCAGGGCGAGGGCCACTTTCTCGTAGCCGCCGGACAGGTCGTCCTCGTCGCGGTCGCCGGCGCCGGCGGTCTCGCGGTTCTCGGCCATGTAGGTGGCCTCGCGTTCGGCGCGGGTGCGGTCCCAGGTGGCGAGAGCGGGGGTGCCCGGGTCGCCCACCTGCGTGTAGAAGCGGGCCTGCTGGTCGTGGAGGAAGGCGCCGCGGGTCTTCTCGGCCTGCTGGTAGGCGCGTACGGTCTCCCGGTTGAAGTAGTAGTAGTGCAGGTACTCGTTGGGGACGGCGCCCAGGGACTGCAGCCAGTCGGCGCCGAAGAGCCTGCCCTCCTCGAAGGAACCGAGCAGGGGCAGGTCGGCGAGCAGGCGCGGGAGTTCGTCACGGCCCTTGACGTACAGGCCGCGCACCCAGCCGAGGTGGTTGAGACCGACGTAGTCGATCCACGCCTCCCGCGGGTCCGCGCCGAGGACCCTGGCGATGCGACGGCCGAGGCCGACCGGCGAGTCGCAGATGCCGATGACCCGGTCGCCGAGGTGACGGGACATGGCCTCGGTGACCAGGCCCGCCGGGTTGGTGAAGTTGATGACCCAGGCGTCGGGGGCGAGCCGGGCCACCCTCCGGGCGATGTCCACGGCGACGGGGACGGTACGCAGCCCGTAGGCGATGCCGCCCGCGCCGACCGTCTCCTGTCCGAGGACACCCTCGGCGAGCGCGACCCGCTCGTCGTTCGCCCGGCCCTCGAGACCGCCGACGCGGATCGCGGAGAAGACGAAGTCGGCGCCCCGCAGCGCTTCGTCCAGGTCGGCGGTGGTGCTCACCTCGGGAGCGTCGGGCATACCGGCGGCCTGTTCGGCCAGCACACGGGCGACTGTATACAGTCGACGGTCGTCGACATCGTGGAGAACGACCCGTGTCACCCGTCCTTCGGCGTGGTCCCCGAGGAGCGCGCCGTACACCAGCGGGACCCGGAACCCCCCGCCGCCCAGAATCGTCAGTTTCACGTCCGCACCCTTCCCGCCAAGGCGGCGTCGACGCCCGCCGATCCGATCGTCCGCCACGTCACTGCCCTCGATCATGATGCCTCCGGCCGGCAGCGGGGCACTCGTCCGGGCTCGGGGACAGTCCTCTCGCCGACGCGACCCCGCCCGCGGGTGCCGGCGGAAGGCCCGAGACCGAGCGGCGGCCATGCGCCCGGCCGGGCGTGGCACTGTTGCACCCATTCGCGTCAATTCATGAGGTGAACTCTCCTCGCACGCAAGGACTTTCTCGGTTACACCTCTTGACGTCCACGGGGTCGCGGAGCACATTGGCGACACCCTGAGAGCGCTCTCAGAATCGATGAGCAGGGCTCTCGGGCACTCCCTCTCACCTGGATCCGCATCTGGATCCGCACCTGGGACCGAACGCGGTTCCGTACCTGGATCGACCAACCCGTCCGCACCCGTCTCCGTCTCCGTCTTCGAGAGGCATCCCCACATGAGTGACACCTCCGGCACCCCCCGCAGTCCCCGCCCCCCGAGCAGATCCCGCCCGCTGCGGCGGGCGCTGCTGGCCGCCGTCGGAACCCTCGGGCTCGCGCTCGCGGCCTCCACCATCGCCCTGCCGTCCGCGAGCGCCTCCGCCCCGACTCCCCCGTCGGGTTGGAACCAGGTCTTCGTCGACGACTTCAACGGCGCCGCGGGCAGCGGCGTCAACACCTCCAACTGGCGGTACGCGACCGGCAAGGGATACCCGGGCGGCCCCGCCAACTGGGGCACCGGCGAGATCGAGACGATGACGTCGAACCCGGAGAACGTCTCCCTCGACGGCAGCGGCAATCTCCGTATCACCCCGCGCCGGGACGCCTCCGGGAACTGGACTTCCGGCCGCGTCGAGACCAGCCGTTCCGACTTCCAGCCGCCGGCCGGCGGCACCCTGCGCGTCGAGAGCCGCATCCAGGTGCCGAACGTGACCGGTGCCGCCGCCAAGGGATACTGGCCGGCGTTCTGGATGCTGGGCGCGCCGTACCGGGGCAACTACTGGAACTGGCCGGCTGTCGGCGAGCTGGACATCATGGAGAACACGCAGGGCAACAACACCGTCTTCGCCACGATGCACTGCGGCACCGCGCCCGGCGGGCCGTGCAACGAGAACAGCGGTATCGGGAGTTCGACCACCTGCCAGGGCACGACCTGTCAGGCCGGCTTCCATACCTACCGGCTGGAGTGGGACCGCTCGAAGAGCGTGGAGGAGATCCGCTTCTCCCTCGACGGCAACAACTTCCACACCGTGCGGGAGAACCAGGTCGACGCGACGACCTGGACGAACGCCACCGACCACGGCTTCTTCGTCATTCTCAACGTGGCGATGGGCGGCGGCTTCCCCGACGCCTTCGGCGGCGGCCCGGACGCCGGTACGCAGCCCGGCCACTCGATGCTCGTCGACTACGTCCAGGTCCTGACCTCCGGCGGCGGTGGCACCACGCCCCCGCCGACCGGCAACCGCGACGCGTACGGCACCATCCAGGCCGAGTCGTTCGACGGCCAGTCCGGCACGATCACGGAGACCACCTCCGACTCCGGCGGCGGCCAGAACGTGGGCGCGCTGGCCAACGGCGACTGGCTGCAGTTCAAGGGCGTCAACTTCGGTTCGCCCGCGGCCAGGCAGTTCTCGGCCCGGGTGGCGAGCGGGGCGCCCGCCGGGGTCAGCGGTCTGGTCGAGGTACGTCTGGACAGCCGCGGCAACGCCCCCATCGGGAGTTTCTCGGTGGGCAACACGGGCGGCTGGCAGTCGTGGCGGACCGTCCCGGCGAACATCGCGTCCGTGACGGGCACGCACGACGTGTATCTGACCTTCACGAGCGGCCAGCCGCAGGACTTCGTGAACGTCAACTGGTTCACGTTCGGCCGCTGACCACCGGCCGGCCCACGTGACCGGCCGCTCCCCCGAACCCACCGACCTTCTGACCGGCCGAAGGGCTCCACGTACGCGTGGGGCCCCTTCACCCGTGTCCGCGGCCCGACGCTTTCCCGGGACGTCCGCGCCGCAGGGCCACCTTCCCGCGAATACGTCATACTTTTACTGGTGAACGTGTTACGGAGGTGAGGGTTCGGGCGTACCGGGACACCCTGTAGGTGGAGAAGAGGACCGAGGGCGTCACGACGTACGGGTACGCCCGGCAGGAATCCGCAGGAACGGTGGGGCAGGCGCTCGACCGCCTCGACCGCCTCGACGACAAGGAGCTGACGGGAATGACCGAGGAGACGACCGAGGCTCCGAACAGGAAGACGTCCGGGGGTCCGGCCGGCCCCGAATGGTCCAACCCCCTGCGTGACCCGCGCGACCGTCGTCTCCCGCGCATCGCCGGCCCCTCCGGGCTCGTCATCTTCGGGGTGACGGGCGATCTGTCGCGCAAGAAGCTGATGCCGGCGGTGTACGACCTCGCCAACCGGGGTCTGCTGCCGCCGGGCTTCTCACTGGTCGGTTTCGCCCGCCGGGACTGGGAGGACCAGGATTTCGCGGAGGTGGTGCACGACGCGGTCGAGGAGCATGCCCGCACGCCGTTCCGCGAGGAGGTCTGGCAGCAGCTCGCCGAGGGCATGCGGTTCGTGCCGGGTGACTTCGACGACGACACGGCGTTCGAGCGACTGCGTACGGCTGTCGATGAGTTGGACAGCTCCCAGGGCACCAGCGGCAACTTCGCGTTCTACCTCTCGGTACCGCCGAAGTTCTTCCCGAAGGTGGTCCAGCAGCTGAAGAAGCACGGGCTGGCCGACGCGCCCGCCGGCGCCTGGCGGCGCGCGGTGATCGAGAAGCCGTTCGGCCACGACCTGAAGTCGGCCGAGGAGCTCAACGCGATCGTCCACGAGGTGTTCGCCCCGGACCAGGTCTTCCGCATCGACCACTATCTGGGCAAGGAGACCGTCCAGAACATCCTGGCGCTGCGTTTCGCGAACACGATGTTCGAGCCGATCTGGAACCGGTCCTTCGTCGACCACGTGCAGATCACCATGGCCGAGGACATCGGCATCGGCGGCCGGGCCGGCTACTACGACGGCATCGGCGCCGCCCGCGACGTCATCCAGAACCACCTGCTCCAGCTCATGGCGCTCACCGCCATGGAGCAGCCGGCCTCCTTCGACGCGGCGTCGCTGCTCACCGAGAAGCTGAAGGTACTCCGAGCCGTGCGGCTGCCCGAGGACCTGGGCCGGCACACCGTGCGCGGGCAGTACGAGGGTGCCTGGCAGGGCGGCAGGCGGGTGCGGGGCTACGCGGAGGAGGACGGCATCGACGCCTCCTCGCACACCGACACGTACGCCGCGATCAAGCTGGGCGTGGACAACCGCCGCTGGGCGGGCGTCCCCTTCTACCTGCGCACCGGCAAGCGGCTGGGCCGCCGGGTCACCGAGATCGCGGTGGTGCTCCAGCGGGCACCGCACTCCCCCTTCGACTCCACGGCCACCGAGGAGCTCGGGCAGAACGCCATCGTCATCCGGGTGCAGCCGAACGAGGGCATGACGGTGCGGTTCGGCTCCAAGGTGCCGGGCACCTCGATGGAGATCCGGGACGTGACGATGGACTTCGCCTACGGCGAGTCGTTCACGGAGTCCAGCCCGGAGGCGTACGAACGGCTCATCCTCGACGTCCTGCTCGGGGACGCCAACCTGTTCCCCCGGCATCAGGAAGTGGAAGAGTCCTGGAGGATCCTCGACCCGATCGAGGAACACTGGGCATCCCACGGCAGACCGGCCCGGTACGTCTCGGGCAGCTGGGGACCCGCGGAAGCCGACGAGATGCTCGCACGAGACGGACGGAGCTGGCGCAGACCATGAAGATCGATCTGACCGACACCACGGCAAGTGATGTCAACAAGGCTCTGGTGCGGGGCCGCCGCGCCATCGGCACCCCCGCGGTGGGCATGGTCCTCACGATGGTGATCGTCACGGACGAGGAGAACGCCTACGACTCGATCAAGGCCGCCGAGGAGGCCTCGCACGAACACCCCTCACGCATGCTGGTCGTCATCAAGCGGCACGCCCGCACCCCGCGCGAGCGCGCCCATCCGCGGCTGAACGCCGAGGTACGGGTCGGTTCGGAGACCGGTACGGGCGAGACCGTCATCCTGCGCACCTACGGCGAGGTGTCCGACCACGCCGACTCCGTGGTGCTGCCGCTGCTGCTGCCGGACGCGCCGGTGGTCGTGTGGTGGCCGGGGGACGCGCCGGAACACCCCTCGAAGGACCCGCTGGGCGCGCTGGCCCAGCGCAGGATCACCGACCTGTACACGGTCGAGAACCCCCTGGAGGTCCTGTCGGCCCGGGAGCACACCTACGCGCCCGGCGACACCGACCTGGCCTGGACCCGGCTGACGCCGTGGCGTTCGATGCTGGCCGCCGCCCTGGACCAGGCCCGGCTGACGGTGACGTCGGCGGCTGTGGAGAGCGAGGCCGACAACCCCAGCGCGGAGCTGCTGGCGCGCTGGCTCAAGGCCCGGCTGAACGTGCCGGTCGAACGGGTGGAGACGGCCGGCCCGGTGGTCACGGGGGTGCGGCTGGGCACGGTGGAGGGCGAGATCGTCATCGACCGTCCGGAGGGTCCGATGGCCACGCTGTCGCTGCCGGGGCAGCCGTCGCGGCGGCTCGCCCTGAAGGTCCGCCCTCTGTCCGAGCTGATCGCCGAGGAGCTCCGGCGGCTCGACGCGGACGAGATGTACGCCGTAGCCCTGCGCGGCGAGACCGCGGAGGAGGCCACCGCCGCCCCTGCCTGAGGTCCCGGCCTCGGCCGAGGCCCCGCCCCGCGTGCGAGGGCCCCGCCCGTACCCGAGGGCCCCGCTCGCACCCGGCCTCCGTGCCACGTCCGCACCGACCCGCCGCCCCGGTGGGTCAACCCATCACGACATCGGGAAGTGAACTGACATGCAGATCGGTCTTGTTGGTCTCGGCAAGATGGGCGGCAACATGCGCGAGCGCATCCGCGCCGCCGGGCACACCGTCGTCGGCTACGACACCAATCCCGACCTCTCCGACGTCGGTCATCTTTCCGACGTGGTCGACCGGCTCGACGGACCGCGCGCGGTATGGGTGATGGTCCCGGCCGGGGCGGTCACCCAGCGCGTCATCGACCAGCTGGGGAGCCTGCTCAAGCCCGGTGACACCGTCGTCGACGGCGGCAACTCCCGCTGGACTGACGACGAGAAGCACGCCCAGGAGCTGGGGGCCCGGGGCATCGGCTTCGTCGACGCGGGTGTCTCGGGCGGTGTGTGGGGGCTGGAGAACGGCTACGCCCTCATGGTCGGCGGCGAGGAGGAACACGTGGAGCGCCTGAAGCCGATCTTCGACGCGCTGAAGCCGGACGGCCCGTACGGCTACGTCCACGCGGGCCGGGTCGGTGCCGGGCACTTCGCGAAGATGGTCCACAACGGCATCGAGTACGCGATGATGCAGGCCTATGCCGAGGGCTGGGAGCTGCTGGAGAAGGTCGACTCGGTGGACAACGTCCGCGAGGTGTTCCGCTCCTGGCAGGACGGCACGGTCATCCGTTCCTGGCTGCTCGACCTCGCGGTGGGCGCCCTCGACGAGGACGCCCACCTGGAGAAGCTGCGCGGCTACGCCGACGACTCGGGCGAGGGCCGCTGGACCGTGGAGGCGGCCCTCGACAACGCGGTGCCGCTTCCCGCGATCACGGCCTCCCTGTTCGCCCGGTTCTCCTCCCGGCAGGAGGACTCGCCGCAGATGAAGATGGTCGCGGCGCTGCGCAAGCAGTTCGGCGGGCACACGGTCACGTCCGCGGACCGGCCCGACCCGGCGACCCCGGGAAGCCCGGACGAGGTGTAGCGGCCGTGGGCGATCTGCTGCTCGCCCGGCACGGGGAGACGGAGTGGAGCAGGTCCGGGCGGCACACCGGCCGCAGCGACCTGTCCCTGACACGGGACGGCGAGGCGCAGGCCAGGGCGCTGGCCCCGCTGTTCGAAGGCCGTTCCTTCACCCTCGTCCTCACCAGCCCGCTGGCCCGCGCCCGGCGCACCGCCGAACTGGCGGGTCTCGCGGACGTGTTGCCGGAGCCGGACCTGCGGGAGTGGGACTACGGCGGCTATGAGGGCGTCACCACCGCCGACATCCGCCGCACCCGGCCCGACTGGGACCTGTGGTCCGACGGGGTGCCGCCCGGTCCCGAGTTCCCCGGCGAGTCCCCCGGCCAGGTCGGCGAGCGGGCCGACCGGGTGCTGGCCGCGGTGGCCGGGGCGCTCGACGCGGGCGATGTGCTGCTGGTGGCGCACGGCCATCTGCTGCGGGTCCTGACGGCACGCCGGCTGGGGCTGCCGCCCGCGGACGGACGGCTGTTCCGGCTGGAGACGGGCACGCTGAGCCGGCTGTCGCTGGAGCACGGCAGTCCGGTGGTCGCGGAGTGGAACATCCGGCCTTGAGCGACGACTCGGCGCGGCGGGTTCGGCTCCCGGCTGCTCAGCCGCCGCCGAGGGCGCCCGAGGTCCGTACGGCGTGCTGGGCCGCGAGTCGTACCGGCGCGTTGCGGGCGCCGTAGCCGCGGTGGCCGCCGTCACGCTGGAGGATTTCGAAGAACACCCGCCCGACGGTGCGGGTGTAGCAGTGCCGCAGGCTGCCCCCGGCCTCGTCGCGGTCGTAGAGGATGCCCAGTTCGCGGTACGTCTCCAGCTCGCCGTCGGCGAACTCGTAACGGGCGGCGAGGTCGTCGTAGTAGTTCGCCGGGATCGGCAGCAACGGGGCGCCGGCGTCGCGGAACCGGCGGGCGGCGGCGATCACGTCGTCGGTGGCGAACGCGATGTGCTGAACGTGCACGGTGTCGTCGGTGGGTGCGGCGCCGACGGTGAGGGCGATCCGGACGGTGCCGTCGGGGTTGCTGACCGCGCGGCTGCGCTGCAGGCCGTAGGGATCGGCGACGTCGACGCTGTCCTCGGCGTCCAGGCCGAGCACGCTGCGGTGGAAGAGGACCGCCTCGTCGAAGTGGTGCCAGGGCTGGGTGAGCGCGAGATGGTCGATGCGGTGGACGCCGGGGGCGGCCGGGGGCTGTCCGACGTCCTCGAAGTCGGCCCGCCAGTCGGTGTGGCGGGCGTCGCGCCCGGCGGCGCAGAAGAACAGTTCGGTGCCGTCGGGGGCGGCGACCGCGTCCAGCGGGGCGTCCTCGGTGGCGCGGCGGCGGGGCAGCACGGGCGCCAGCAGGGCCTCCGCGCGGGCGGCGGCACCGCCGGGGTCGGGTGACTCCAGGCCCACGGCGGCGAGTTGGGCCCCGTCGCGGCGTACGACGGCTCCCGTGTTGACGAGGATCCGGGCCTCGCCCTGCTGCCAGAGGTCGACGGGCTTGCTCCGGTGGCGGGCGGTACGGGCGAAGCCCAGGGCGGCAAGGAGGCCGGTGAGGGGTTCGGCGTCGGCCGTGACGAGTTCGGCGAAGGCGAAGCCGGTGGGGACGACGGGTGCGGGGATGACCGTGGCTGGGCCAGACGTGACCGGGGCGGACGTGACCGGGGCGGACGGCGGCTTCACTTCCGCCGGCCCCACCTCCTCCTGCAGCGCGAGCAGGGAGCGGCGGGCGTCGACGGCGGTCGGGGCCGCCTCGGCCTGCCGGAACACGTCGTTGAACACCTCGAGGGACAGGGGTCCCGCGTAGCCGGTGCGCAGGACGTGCCGGACGAGACCGGCGACGTCGAAGCCGCCCTGTCCGGGGAAGCAGCGGTGGTGGCGGCTCCACTGGAGCACGTCCATCGCGGGCAGCGGGGCGTCGGCCAGCTGGAGGAAGAAGATCTTCTCGCCGGGGATGTCCTCGATGCCCTTGGGGTCGGAACCCCGGGAGAGGATGTGGAAGCTGTCCAGACAGGTACCGAGCGTCGGATGCCCTGCCGCCTCGACGATGCGCCAGGCATGGTCGTACGTACTGACGTGCCGCCCCCAGGCCAGCGCCTCGTAGGCGACGCGGATGCCGAAGTCCTGTGCAAGGTCGGCGAGTTCATGCAGGTGTGCGGCGGCGAGGGCATCATCGTCGACTGCCTCGGGGTCGACGCTGGAGCAGACGAGCACCGTGTCGGCGCCGAGTTCCCGCATCAGCCCGAACTTGTGCCGGGCGCGCCGCAGATTGCGGGCGAACAGCTCGGCGGGCACCGCCTCGATGTCCCGCATCGGTTGATAGAGGTCGACGGTGAGTCCCAGGTCGGCGCAGCGGGCGCGGATCTCCCGCGGGGTGAGCGGGCTGGCGAGCAGATCGTTCTCGAAGATCTCCACGCCGTCGAAGCCCGCGCGGGCGGCGGCCGTGAGCTTCTCGGTGAGGGTGCCGCTGAGGGAGACGGTGGCGATGGACGTACGCACGTCGGTACCTCTGTTTCCGTGACGTTCCGTGGAGTTCCGTGGAGTTCCGTGAGTTGCTTGGAGTTCCGTGAGCTGCTTGTTCCGCGTGCTACTTGGGGGCGGGCACCGGGCCGGTGAGGTCGGTGAGGTGGGCGAGCATACGGGCGCGGTCGGGTTCCCGGCCGGTGAACAGACGGAACGCGTCGGCGGCCTGGAAGGCGGCCATGCCGCCGCCGTCGAGGGTGGCGCAGCCGGCGGCGCGGGCGGCGCGCAGCAGATCGGTCTCGAGGGGCCGGTAGACGACTTCGGCGACCCACAGTCCGGGGCGCAGCAGGTCCGCGGGCAGAGGCAGGCCCGGGTGGGCGGCCATGCCGGTGGGGGTCGCGTGCACCAGGCCGCCGCTGCCGTCGGCCAGGGCGAGGAGCTCGGGCAGCAGGTCCAGGGGTGCGGCGGTGGCGCGGCCGGCGCCGAAGGTGCGGTTCAGGGAGCCGGCGAGTTCGTCGGCCCGCTCGGGCAGGGCGTCGACCACGGTGACCCGTCCGGCTCCGAGGGTGAGGACGGCGTGCGCGACGGCGGCGCCGGCGCCGCCCGCGCCGAGCTGCACCACGCGCTCCAGCGGCACGTCGGGCAGGCCGCGGGCGAAGGAGGCGGCGAAGCCGGTGACGTCCGTGTTGTGGCCGATGGCCCGGCCGTCCTCGAAGACGACGGTGTTGACCGCGCCGAGCGCCTCGGCCTGCGGATCGAGCGAGTCCAGGTGCTCGACGACGTGCCGCTTGCACGGGTGGGTGATGTTGAGCCCGTCGAATCCGAGCAGCCGGGCCGCGTCCAGCAGCTCGCCCACTCCCTCGGGCGGTACGCCGATCGTGTCCAGGTCGAGGAGCCGGTACAGACAGCGCAGGCCCTGCCGGTCGGCCTCCCGCTCGTGCAGCGCGGGGCTGAGCGACGGGCCGATGCCGGAGCCGATCAGCCCGACGAGATACGAGTCCTTGAGCACCGGCGCCTCCAGAGAACGGCTCACTAATGTACGAACCAGTACGTTAGCTATATCAGCCGGTCGGGCGGCGCGGAAGCCCCGACGGGCCGGGAACGGCCCCCTTCTACAATCACCGGCACTGCCCTCCCACCCGAAGGAACCCATGACCAGCGCCGAAGAACCGGCACGGCCCGGCGAGCGCGAGCGTGTCCGTGACGCCGCCCGCACCAGGACCGAGATCCTCGACGTGGCGACCCGGGAGTTCGCGCGGGCCGGCTACGACGGCGCCCGCGTCGACGAGATCGCCGCCCGCACCCGCACCACCAAGCGGATGATCTACTACTACTTCGGCGGCAAGGAGCAACTGTTCACGGCCGTGCTGGAGCGCGCGTACGGCGTGATCCGGGAGGCCGAGCAGGAGCTGGACGTCGACCATCTGGACCCGGTGGCGGCCATCCGGCGCCTCGCCGAGGTGACCTTCGACCACCATGAGCGGCACCCGGACTTCATCCGCCTGGTGAGCATCGAGAACATCCACGACGCACAGCACATCGCGGCCTCCGGGAAGCTCGGCCGGATGGGCTCGCCCGCGCTCGACGTGATCCGCCGGATCCTGGCCGCCGGGCAGAGCTCGGGCCTGTTCACGGCCGATGTGGACGCCGTCGACCTGCACGCGATGATCAGCGCGTTCTGCTTCTTCCGGGTGTCCAACCGGCACACCTTCGGCGCGCTGTTCGGCCGCGACCTGGTCGACGCGGACCGGCGCGAGCACTACCGGGCGATGCTGGGCGACATGGTGATCGCGTACCTGACGGCGGAGCGGACGACGGACTGACCCGCACACGGCGCGTACCGGCCCCACTCCGGCGGACCCCGGACCAAGTCCGTACGACGCCACCCCTTGACACCGTGCACGGTCGGGCGCAGCATCCGTACCCAGCCGCGACTAACTACCCAGTGGGTTAATTAGCACTGCGGCGCCTCCCCTCCGCTCGTCCTCCGCGTACCGTCGTGGAGTCCCCCGAAGGAGCCCGCCGTGTCCGTCCCCAACCCGCCCCGCGACTCCTCTCCGCCCGGACAGCCGCCCGGACAGCCGAAGAAGGCGGCGACCGCCGCCTGGATCGGCAGCGCCCTGGAGTACTACGACTTCTTCATCTACGGCAGCGCGGCGGCGCTGATCTTCCCGGAGGTCTTCTTCGACGACTCCGACCCCGCCACCGCCACTCTGCTGTCCCTGGCGACGTTCGGTGTCGCGTACGCGGCCCGGCCCGTCGGCGCGCTGTTCCTCGGCCACTACGGGGACCGGGTCGGCCGGAAGAAGATCATGGTCTTCACCCTGATGCTGATGGGGCTGTCGACGTTCCTCATCGGCTGTCTGCCCACCCGCGACCAGGTCGGCACCCTCGCGCCGGTCCTGCTGGTGCTGTGCCGCATCCTGCAGGGCATCTCGGCGGCTGGTGAGCAGGCCAGCGCGAACTCGATGACCCTGGAACACGCGCCACCCCACCGGCGCGGCTTCTTCACCAGTTTCACCCTGAGCGGCACGCAGGGCGGTCAACTGCTCGCCACGCTGGTCTTCATCCCGGTGGCCGCGATGCCCGAGGAGCAGTTGCTCTCCTGGGGCTGGCGGGTGCCGTTCTGGATGAGCGTCGCGGTCGCCGTCGTCGGATACGTGATCCGCCGCAAGCTCGACGAGACGCCGGCCTTCGAGCAGCAGACCGCGACCGAGGGTGTCGTGAAGCTGCCGCTGGTGGTACTGATGCGCGAGCACTGGGCGGACGTCCTGCGGGTGGTCGCGGGGGCGCTGGTCGCCTCGGTCAGCACGATCTTCACGGTGTGGGCGCTGGCGTACGCGACCAGTGACTCGGTGGGCATGTCCCGCACGTCGATGCTGTGGGTGGCCGCGCTGGCGAACGTCGCCGCGCTCGCCGCGATCCCGCTGTGGGCCATGCTCTCCGACCGGATCGGCCGCCGGCCGGTCTACCTGGTCGGCGCCGCCGGCAGCGCGGTGGCGATGTTCGCCTACCTGTGGGCCATCTCCACCGGCAATTTCGCGCTGACGATGCTGCTGGGCATCATCACCTTCGGTGTCGTCTACAGCGCCGCGAACGGTGTGTGGCCCTCCTTCTACGGCGAGATGTTCCCGACCCGGGTGCGGCTCTCGGGCATGGCGATCGGCACCCAGATCGGCTTCGCGGTGGCCGGTTTCGCGGTCACCTTCGCCGCGCAGATCGCCGGCCCGGACGGCGACGGCTGGAAGGCGGTGGCGCTGTTCACGGCCGTCCTGTGCGTGCCGCCGGTGATCGCGGCGCTCTCCGCCCGCGAAACGCACCGCGTCCCGACCGAACTGCTCGGCGAGCGGGCGAACGACGACGGGGTGGCCCGTCCGGAGAAAGTGACGGTCTGACCCTCATCGGCCGCCCCGCTCCGTACCTCCCCCACCCTCTCCGGCCGGGACCCCGGACGCCGCACCGCCGGCTCCGGCGTCCCGGCCGGCTTTCGTCCGTCCCCTGCGCCCGCGGCCCTCGCCTGCCTCCTGCGTCCGCCTCCTACGCCTGTGGCGCGCCGCGCCGCGGAATCCCGTACGCCCGCTCCACCCGCAGCCGCAGCACGAGACGGCGGTCGCGGACCATGGCGGCGCGGTAGTCGTCCCAGTCGGGGTGTTCGCCGTTGACGTCGCGATAGAGCCGGATGAGTTCCTCCACCGTCCCGTCGTGCGGGTCGGCGGCGACGGGCGACAGTTCGGCGGTGCCCTCGGCGACCGTGTACGCCCACCGGTCGGAGGTCGTCACGTGGTAGGAGGCCCGGGGGTCCCGCCGCAGATTGCGGGTCTTGGCGCGATCGTCCGTGATCGAGACGCGGACCAAGCGTTCGTCGGGGTAGTAGGCGTGATTGACGTTCGACAGCTGGGGCCGTCCGTCCTGCTTCAGGGTGACGAGCACCCCGCCGTCCTCGTCGCCGATCAGCTCCAGCAGGGCCTGTTGTGTGTCCTGTGTCATACCCGGCCCAACGGGGCAGACGGGGTCGGGGGTTCCCGACGGGGTTCGCCGGTGTGTTCCCGTGCGCGGGCGAGGTCCGACGCGGTCCGGGCGGGGTATGCCGCAATCGGCTCGTGAGCCTGATCGAAGGAGTGCCATGGGAGTGCTGCGGCAAGAGGCCGGCCCGGAGGAGAGCGGTCTGGACGCGAAGGCGCTGGGCCGGCTGGACCGGCACTTCGCGCACGAGGTCGACGGGGGGCGGCTGCCCGGGTTCCTGGTGTCCGTCGCACGGGGTGGGCGGATCGCCCACCTCACGGCGTACGGACGGCGGGACGTCGCGGCCGGACTTCCGGTGGAGAGCGACACGTTGTGGCGGATCTACTCGATGACCAAACCGGTGACGGCCGTGGCCGCGCTGACCCTCGTGGAGGAGGGCCGGCTGTCCCTGGACGACCCGGTCGGCCGCCACCTGCCGGCGTTCGCCGAGCCCCGCGTGTACGAGAGCGGCTCCGGCGACGGGATACGGACGCGTCCTGCCGAGAACCCCCTGCTCGTACGGCATCTGATGACCCACACGGCCGGGCTGACGTTCGCCTTCTACCACGCCCATCCCGTGGACGGCCTGTACCGCGAGGCCGGGCTGGAATCGTCCGTGGCGCCGGGAACGGACCTCGCCGGGACGGTCGACGTGTACGCGCGGCTGCCGCTGCAGTTCGACCCGGGGACGCAGTGGAACTACTCGGTCGCCTCCAATGTACTGGGGCGGATCATCGAGGTGGTCTCCGGGCAGCCGCTCGACGTCTTCTTCGCGGAGCGGATCCTCGGCCCGCTGGGGATGACGGACGCCGGGTTCCACGTCACCGGCGAACAGGCCGGGCGGCTCGCGGAGCTGTACGGGGAGAGGGGCGGCTCCGGCGGCGGTGACAGCGACGGCCTCGAGCCCGTCGCCGGGCTGCCGCTGCACGGCCGGCCCCGGTTCCTGTCCGGCAGCGGGGGCCTGGTGGCCTCGGCCCACGACATGCACCGCTTCATGGAACTCCTGCGGCGGCGGGGAGAGGTGGACGGGGTCCGGATACTCGCTCCCGGGACCGCGGACCTGATGACCCGCAACCAGCTTCCCGGCGGCGCCGATCTGCGCGCCTTCGGCAGCCGTCCGGCCCACGACGAGCCCGGCAACGAGGGGGTCGGCTTCGGCCTCGGCGTCTCCGTCGTCGTCGACCCGTCCCGTACGCGGGCCCCGTCCGGTCTCGGCACGTACGGCTGGACGGGGGTCGCCACCACGGCGTTCTGGGTCGACCCGGGCCGCGACCTGACCGTGCAGTTCTACACGCAGGTGCGGCCCAGGTCCTCCCACACGGTCTTCCGGGACCTCAAGCGGCTCGTGCACGAGGCCGTGACCGGCTGAACCCGCTACCGCTGCCGCTGTCCGGCCAGGACGCCGTCAGGACGCCGTCAGGACCAGTGCGCCACCGCGTCGAGGTGGGGCAGGTTGTGGTCGAGGCGCTCCCGCTTGGTGCGCAGGTACGTGATGTTGCTCTCGCACGGCGGGATCAACAGCGGCACCTGCTCGGTGACCTGGACACCGTGTCGCTGCAACGCGTCGCGTTTGCGCGGGTTGTTGGACATCAGCCGGACCGACTCCACACCCAGGTCCTGGAGGATGCCGGCGGCGACGCCGTAGTCGCGGGCGTCCACCGGCAGGCCGAGGGCGAGGTTCGCCTCGACCGTGTCCAGGCCCTCCGCCTGCAGGGCCATCGCGCGCAGCTTCGCCAGCAGGCCGATGCCGCGGCCCTCGTGTCCTCTCAAGTAGACGACGACGCCCGCTCCTTCGGCGGCCACGGCGCGCAGTGCGGCGGCGAGCTGGTCGCCGCACTCGCAGTGCTGGGAGCCGAACGCGTCCCCGGTCAGGCATTCCGAGTGCAGCCGGGTGAGGACCTGGTCCGTACCGATGTCTCCGTATACCAGGGCGACTTGTTCGTCACCTCGGTCGTGGTCCAGGTAACCGACTGCCTGGAACTTTCCGTACACGGTGGGCAACGGCGCATTCACGACGCGTTCCACGCCGGTCCGCTGCGGGCTCTTCTTGCCGAGTACGCCTATGTTTTCTGTCATGATTCTCGAGTTCCTAAGCAGAGACGAAAGGCCGTGAGGATATGAGTGGTTCACCAAAGCGGTCGGCGGCATACGGCCCGGTCCACGGTCTGTTGCCGGCGGATACTACAGAAGATGTACGGAAGCGGGGCGCCGACGTCTCACGGCAGATCGCGGTGCTTCCCGTCGGCAGTTTCGAGCAGCACGGCCCGTACCTGCCGCTGGCGACCGACACGCTGGTGGCGTGTGCCGTCGCGCGGGAGATCGCCGACGCGTACCCGGTGCACCTCCTGCCTCCGGTGACGATCGGCTGCTCACACGAGCATGCGGCCTGGCCGGGGACCGTCTCCATCTCCTCCGTGACCCTTCACGCGGTGGTACGGGACATCGCCGACTCGCTGCGCCGGTCCGGCGTGGACACCTTGGTGGTGGTCAACGGACACGGCGGAAACTACGTACTCGGCAACGTCGTTCAGGAATCCTCCGCCCGCGGCGAGCGCATGGCGCTGTTCCCCGCCCCGGAGGACTGGGAGACCGCGCTCCGGCACGCCGGTGTGGCAACCTCACTGCTCACCGACATGCACGCGGGGGAAATCGAGACCTCCATCCTTCTGCACACTCATCCCGAATTGCTCCGAACCGGTTATGAGACCTCCGATCATGTCGCCGACGACCGGCGCCAGTTGCTCACGCTGGGAATGTCCGCCTATACCGATTCCGGTGTCATCGGCCGCCCTTCGCTGGGCTCCGCGGAAAAGGGCCGGGAACTTCTGGTGAGCCTGGTGGATTCCTTCGGCACGTATTTCTCGATGCTCACCGCCAGTGGCGGCAGCGGCGCGTAGTCGGGGGCGAGCGGCGCACGGTCGGGTTCGAACGGAGCGCGGTCGGGGGCGTCCTGGGCCGGAGAGACGAGTGCGGGTGCGGATGCCGGTGGGGCCGTGGTGGTGGCGGCCGTCCGGCGTCCGGCGCGCAGGCCGGCGTACCAGCGGGCGACGAGCACGATCACGCCGGGCAGGCTCGCCGCGAGGCTGAGCACTCCGTAGACCACGGCCACGGTCAGGCCCCGGCCCGCGCCCAGTCCCGCGGCGCCGAACGCCCAGGCGGCGACGCCCTCACGGGGACCCCAGCCGCCGACGTTCAGCGGCAGCGACATGGCGAGCAGCGCCAGGACGGCCAGCGGCAGCAGCTCGGTCACCGCCGCGCCGACTCCGGCGACGCGGGCGGCGAGGACGAACATCGCCAGGTATCCGGCGAGGACGACGACGGAGGAGACGAGGACGCCCGGCCCGTTGCGCCGGGACAGCAGCCCTTCACGTGCCTCGGCGAGCGCCGACCGCAGTGCCCGGCCCCGGCCCGACGGCCCCGGCCGGTTCATGCGCAGGGCGAGGACGACGGCGCAGGCGCCCAGCGCGGCGAGGCCCACCAGCGGTGCCGTCTGCCGGAGGTCGTCCCGGACCGGGGACGGCAGGGTCAGCAGCATCACGGCTCCGGCGGCGAACAGCGCGAGCTGTCCGGCCATCCGCTCCAGGACGACGGACCGCACCCCGCGGCCCAGGTCACCGGTGCTCTGCCCGTGCCGCACCGCGCGGTGGACGTCGCCGAGGACGCCACCGGGCAGGGCCGCGTTCAGGAACAGGGCACGGTAGTAGTCGGCGACCGCCGGGAGAAGCGGCAACCGGATGCGCAGCCCGCGGGCCACCAGCGCCCAGCGCCAGGCACTGAACACCGTGGTCACCAGCCCGATCCCGAGCGCCGCCAGCAGGGACGGCCCGTCGATCCGGCGCAGCCCGTCGACGAAGACACCCGTGCCCAGGCGCCACAGCAGCACGGCGAGGATGACGACGCCGGCGAGGGTGCCGAGACGGGTGCGTACGGCGGTGGTGTTGAGCCGGGCGAGAAGGGCGCGGAGGCCGGTGCGGGTGCGGGTGTCGGTGCGGGTACGGAGGCCGGTGTGTACGGGGTCCGGCGGGGATGTCTCCGGCTCCGTCCCCCTTCCCGTCGCCGTTCCCGTCCCCGGGGCCGCCGTCTCCGGGACCGGCGTGCCCCGTACCGGTGTCTCCGCCGCCCTGGCAGTCACGCCGCGCCGCCCGCCGGCCGGCACAGGGCGAGCAGGTCGGTGTGGTGGACGACGACCCGCAGGTCGCCCGCGGCGCAGGCCTCCAGGCGTTCGGTCAGGTAACGGCCTGCGGGCTCCGCCAGTTCGGGCCGTTCCTCCACGGCCGCGCCGACCCAGCCCCGCAGCCACTGCGCGGTCAGCTCGGCCTGCTCGGGGCCGAGCCGCCAGGGGCTCGGGTTGAGCCGTACGGTCGCCCCGTGTTCGGAGAAGGCCTCCGCGGCTGCGGTGGCCGCGTCCGGGCCGAGCAGTCCGCCTCGCTTCTGGTGGGCGTTGAACGCCTCGGTGATCTCCTGGTCCAGCGGGTGCGGCGCGGTCAGTTCGACCCGTCCGGCCACCGACAGCGTCAGCAGCGCCGGGCAGCCGGCTCCGGCACAGGCGGCGGCGAGGGCGTCGACGTCCTCGCGGGTGAGGACGTCGAGGAGTGCGGACGCCGTCACCAGGGAGGCGCCGGCCAGGACGTCCGCGGTGAGCCGGGCGACGTCACCGCGCCGGGTCTCCACGCTGACGCGGCTGCCGTCGGCGGCGGACCGCGGGGAGGCGACGGCGGCGAAGTGCAGGAGGTAGGGGTCCCGGTCGTGCAGGACCCAGTGCTGGGCGCCGTCCAGGCGGGGCGCGAGCCAGCGGCCCATCGAGCCGGTGCCGCAGCCGATGTCGTGGATGACGAAACCGTCGGCCCGCTGGGGCAGGTTGGCGAGCCGGATGCGCAGCGGGTCGAGCAGGTCGTGGGCCCGCGCGTAGGCGTCGGCGGGCTCGCGCAACTGGAGCCATTCGGGCGCGTACCGGGCGGGTTCGTCGGCCTCGGAGTCGATGTCGCTCCCTGTTCCCCGCAGTCGGAGGGTCGCCCGCTCACCGGGACGCAGTGCGGGTCCGGCGCCGGGGATGACGGACTGGGCGTCCTCGTCCCGGGGGCCGGGCTGGGCCGGGATCGCACCGGTGCCGCCCGTGTCCGTGGCCATGGCCGTACTCGTGCCGGTGCCGCTGCCGGCCTGCTGTGTCGTCGCCTGGTCGGTCATGCGGCCCTCCGGGGTTCGGTAGGAAGCCTGCGCAATACCGTCGCCAGGCTCTGTGCGGTGCTCGCCCAGCCGCCGAGCGCGGCCCGCCGGCCGCGCGCGGCCGCCTTCAGCCGGCGGCGGACGTCCGCCTCACCGAACCAGCCGCGCAGTTCGACGGCGATGGCGGCGGGATTCTCCGGCGGGACGAGGATGCCGGGCACCCCTCCGTCGGGTGCGCGGCCGACCGCCTCGGGCAGGCCGCCGACATCGGTGGCCAGGACCGGGATGCCGCGTGCCAGGGCCTCGGTGACCGCCATGCCGTACGTCTCGGCGTACGAGGTGAGGACCATCAGGTCGGCGGTGGCGTAAGCGGCGTCGAGCTCGGCACCGGCTTTCGGCCCCGTCAGCTCGAGCCGGTCCTTGAGACCGTGCTTGCCGATCAGGTACCGCAGATGGGTGACGTACTCGGGGTCGTGGGCGAGCCCGCCGACCAGGGCGCAGCTCCACGGCAGGTCGGACACCGCGGCCAGTGCCTCCACCAGCCGGTGCTGTCCCTTGCGCGGGGTGACGGCGGCGACGCAGAGCAGACGGGAGACGCCGTCGGTGCCGGAGGCGAGGGGCGCGATGTCGGCGCCGGGAGCGGCGACGTGGACGCGGTCGGGCGCGAGACCGTGGTGGGAGACCAGGCGGCGTACCGCCCAGTCGCTGGTGCCGATCACGGCGGGCACCGCACGCAGCACCGTACGCTCGCGGGCGTCCAGGTCGGCGGCGACGGCCGGGGCGAGTCCGGTCTCGTCGCCGAGCGGGAGGTGGACGAGGACGGCCATGCGCAGCCGTTCCGCCTCCGGGACGACGATCTCGGGGACCCCGCAGGCGACCAGTCCGTCCAGCAGGACGACGGTGCCGTCCGGCAGTTCGCGCAGGGTGCGGGCGAGTGCGGTGCGGGCGGCGGCGTCCGGTCGGGGCCAGTCGCCGGCCACGGTGTGCCGCTCCACCTGCCAGCCGAAGCCGGGCAGGTCCAGGCACACGCGCCGGTCGTACGCGTTGCCGCCGCTCGGCACCGACGGGTCGTCGACGCCGCCCGGCATCAGGAAGTGCACGCGGCGCAGGGACATGGGGATGATCCCTCCGTTCCATCGAGCGGAGGCCTGGGCGGCGACGGACGGGGCAGGTGCCTGGGCGGACGTCTGGGCCGAGGAGTGGCTCGAGGACTGGGCCGAGGACTGCAGCGGAACGTAGTCCAGGCGGGCGCGGTCGACGGCTTTGTCGGTCACGTCGATGGTCGTGTCGGTCACAGCTCACGCTCGTAACTCGCCCAGGCGATGTGCGACTCGTGCAGGGTGACGGTGAGCCCCGTGATGCCCTTGGCGCCCTCCCCCAGCGCACCCTTGTGGATGCGCTCGGCGAGCCGGTCCGCGATGACCTTGGCCAGGTACTCCGTGGAGGTGTTGATCCCCGCGAAGTCCGGTTCGTTGTCGAGGTTGCGGTAGTTCAGCTCGCCGGCCACGGCCCCGAGTTCCTGTGTGGCCAGGCCGATGTCGACGACGAGGTTGTCCTCGTCCAACTGTTCGCGCCGGAACGTGGCGTCCACGAGGAACGTGGCCCCGTGCAGGCGTTGGGCCGGTCCGAAGACCTCGCCGTGGAAGCTGTGGGCGATCATGATGTGATCGCGGACGGTGATGCTGAACAACGGACGACCCTCCAGGTGCGGCGCGTCTGCTCCCCGGCCGATCGCCGCCGGGGATGCCGGGTAGTACGGCCGTACGCCTCCCGGCGTTCAGCGTCGGATACGTCTTTTCTCAGGTCAGGGCCCGGTGCTGTCCCCGGGCGGTCCGCGGGGCGGACCCGGGCCCCCTGTCCGAGCCCTGAACCGGGGTCAGACAGCGGCGGTCTCGCCGTAGCGTACGAGGTGGCACAGTGCCGGGACCTCGCCGGAGGCGAGGCGGGGCATGAGGGCGGGCAGTTCCGCGAACTGCGACTCGCCGGTGATGAGCGCGTCCAGGGCCGGGTCGGCCAGCAGGTCGAGGGCGAGGGCGAGCCGGTCGGCGTAGCTGCGGCCGGGGCGGGCCGGGGAGACCGTGCCGACCTGGCTGCTGCGGATGACGAGCCGTCGTGAGTGGAAGTCCTCACCCAGCGGGAGGCTCACCTTCCGGTCGCCGTACCAGCTCAGCTCGATCACCGTGCCCTCGGCGGAGAGGAGTTCGAGGGACCGGGCGAGGCCCTGTTCGGTGGCGCTGGCGTGGACGACCAGGTCGCATCCCCCGAGGGCGTCCGCGGGCAGCGCGAAGCCGACGCCGAGGGCCTCGGCGGTCTTGGCGCGCGCCGGGTCGGCGTCGACGAGCTGGACCCGTACGCCCGGGAAGCGGGCCAGCAGCGCGGCGACCGAACTGCCGACCATGCCGCCGCCGACGACGGCGATCCGGTCGCCGATCAACGGCGCGGCGTCCCACAGGGCGTTGACTGCGGTCTCCACGGTGCCGGCGAGCACGGCCCGTCGGGCGGGCACGGTGTCGGGCACGGGTGTCACCGCGCTCGCCGGGACGACGTAGCGGGTCTGGTGAGGGTAGAGGCAGAAGACCGTCCGCCCGACGAGTGTCCTCGGCCCCTCCTCCACCACGCCCACATTGAGGTAGCCGTACTTCACCGGTCCCGGGAAGTCGCCCTCCTGGAACGGCGCGCGCATCGCGGCGTGCTGGCTCTCGGGCACCTGGCCGCGGAAGACGAGGGTCTCCGTGCCGCGGCTCACGCCGGAGTACAGCGAGCGCACCAGGACCTCGTCCTCGCCCGGTGCGGACAGGGGGACTTCGCGGATCTCACCTCGACCGGGCGAGTCGAGCCAGAACGCATGAGCGGCGTGGTTCATCGAATTCCTCCTGAACGATCGACACGTTGCACGCGTACCGAGAGGTGCACAGGCCGCGCACAAGGTAGCGGCGGTGATCGACTCTGTCACATGGCCGGAGGGTGTTCGGTGGCCCTGAACAACAGTTATGACGCAAGGCTCGTACAGCAGGAGACCGCCGTGGGGGCGGGCGTACAGGTCCTGCTGCTGGCGCTGATCGGTACGGCGATCGGCATGGGCCCTGCGGGCTGGCTGACCGGCCTCGCGTTCGCGATCGCCACCTGGGCGGTGCTCTCCCGGGCCCTGCACCGGTCCCGGCTGCGCTCGTTCGGCGCGGCCAACCGGGTCACGCTCGGCCGGGCGATCCTGGTCGGCGGGGTGACCGCGCTGGTGGCCGACTCCTTCCAGGACTCACCGCCCGTCACCCTGTTCGTCGGCCTGACCGCGGTGGCCCTCATCCTCGACGGGGTGGACGGCAAGGTGGCCCGCAGGACGGGCACCTCGACGCCGCTGGGCGCCCGCTTCGACATGGAGGTGGACGCGTTCCTCATCCTGGTGCTCAGCGTGTACGTGTCGATGGCGATAGGGCCCTGGGTGCTGCTGATCGGCGGTATGCGGTACGTCTTCGTCGCCGCGGCCCGGGTGTGGCCGTGGCTGAACGCCGCGCTGCCCCCGAGCACGGCCCGCAAGACGGTGGCCGCGCTCCAGGGCGTACTCCTGCTGGTGGCGGGCGCGGACCTGCTGCCGCACCTGGTCAACGTCGGGGTGGCGGCGCTGGCGCTGGGGCTGCTGGTGTGGTCGTTCGGCCGGGACGTGCTGTGGCTGCTGCGCACCTCGCGGGTGCGGCCCGCCCACATCGAGCAGCCGACACGGGAGCTCGTCGCCCAGTGAGACCCGGTCGGCCGCGGTGGCCGGCGCGGGCTCTGCGGTCGGTCACCCGGCGTTCGCCTCGTCCGGATCGTAGGGGGACGGGGGCGTGTTCTCGGGGTCCAGGATCTGCAGAGTGCCGTGGATCCAGCCGCCTGCCTTGCCCGTGTTCAGTGCGAAGCGGGCATGGGAGAGCGGGCGGGTCAGCGGATTGCGGCGGTGGGCACGAGCCGCCTTCTCCGCGCCCTGAAGGGCTCTGACGGCAAAGGCGAGCCGGAGCTGAAGGTCGCGGGGGACCTCGACGTCGACCAGGTCCGCGGCGCAGGAGGCGACCTTCTCGGCAGCGCCCTCCAGTTCGGCGGCCCGGCGGATACTGGACGGCTCCTGAATGGACGCCAACAGCTCGCGTACCTCGTGCAGTTGGGTTATGGCTTCGGAACTCATGCGTACAGCATGCCTCAACGGGGAGTGAGTCCCCGCACGGCACCGCGCCGACGACGGACACCGTGCGGTCCGCGCCGGGACACCGGGGGCCCGGGACCGGGGAAGGCCGAACGGGCCTGAGGTGTCCCGTCACCCGCGCCGGGGCAGCAGTCCCACCGCCGTCCCCGTGACGCAGGCGAGCACCAGCCAGGGCACCGCCGGGGGCAGTCCCGCGTCCAGCAGGGCTCCGGTCGCCGAGCTGCCGAGCAGCACGATGAGGCCGGAGACGGAGGACAGCGCCCCGGTGTAGAGGCCGAGCCGGCCGTCCTCGGCCAGGTCGGGGACCCAGGCACGGGCCACGGGAGCGACCAGCATCTGGCCGACGGTGAGCAGGACGACGAACCCGGCCACCGGCGCCAGTGCGACGGCTCCCGGCCACCCGGCGGGCCGCGTCGTCGCGGCCGCCCCCGCCAGCACCGCGAACCCGGCCGCGATCAGCAGCAGACCGGCCGCCATGGACCGGCGCATCGCCAACCGCTCCCCCACCCAGCGGGTCACGGGCAGCTGGGTGGTCACCACCAGCAGCGAGGACAGCGCGAACAGCCAGGCCAGCGACGTCTGCGAACCGGTGACGCGCTCCACCTCGGCGGGCAGGGCGAGATACATCTGGTTGTACGCGAGCAAGTAGGCGCCGTACGCGCAGCACAGGGCGAGGAAGGGCCGGTTGCGCAGCAGCAGCCGCAGCCCGCCCCGCATCGGCGTCCGCTTCCGGCCCGGTATGCGCTGGGGCAGCAGCCGGGCGTGTCCGGCGAGCACGAGGACGAAGACCCCGGCGCCCGCGAGGCACGCGGTGCGGAAGTCCACGGCCAGCAACAGGGCGCCGAGCAGCGGGCCGACGAACGCCCCCGCCTGCCCGGCCACGGTGAACAGCGCGAGGACGCGGGTACGGGACCGGCCGCTCTCCTCCTCCCACACGACGGCCTGCCGGGCCACCTCGGACTCGACGGCCGGTGAGAACAGGGCGGCGGCGAAGCCGATCAGCAGCACGGCGCCGATCACCGCCCAGGTCGCGTCGGCGTACCCGAGCCACGCGAACCCGGCGATGCGCAGGGCGCAGCCCGCGAGCACCACGGGGCGGATGCCGTACCGGTCGGCCAGTGCCCCGCCGACCACGAACAGCCCCTGCTGGCTGAACGTCCTGAGCCCCAGCACCAGTCCGACCAGCCACCCCGCCATGCCCACGGTCCGTCCCAGGTGGGTGGCGAGGAAGGGCAGGACGGCGAAGAAGCCGATGTTGAAGGCGAGCTGGGTGAGGATCAGCAGCCGCAGAAGCGGGGAGAGCCGGGGATGACGGCCCTCTGCCTTGGCCTTGCGTGAGCCGAGGGAGGGCGGGGACGTCATCGGGCCTCCGTCAACCGGCGTTCGTCTTCCGCGCTTTCAGGAGGACCGGCCGGGGCCCGTACCTCGGACCCGAACGGCGTATGCGTCCTCCGCCCGCGCCACCGCGGCCCTCCTCGCGGCAGTCCACCCCACCGCAGTCCACCCGCCGCCGTCACCGAGAGGGCGCCGAGCAGGGCGAGGGCGGCGGCGGGGGTGAGGACGGTCCAGGGGGCGCGCTCGGCGTAGGGCTGGTTCTCGGCGAGGAGCAGGCCCCATTCCGGGGACGGCGGCTGCGCGCCGAGCCCGAGGAAGCCGAGGGATGCGAGGGCGAGGGCGATGCCGGGCAGCCGCAGCAGGGCGTGGCGGACGACGGGCGGCAGTACGGCGGGCAGCAGTTGGCGGCGCAGCAGGTACCAGCGGCCGGCGCCCAGGCTCCGGGTGGCCGCGAGGTGCTGGGTGGCGCGTTCCTGGCGCAGCAGGGCGGAGGTGTGCGCGGCGAGGGCCGTCCAGCCGACGGCGGTCACGGCGAGCGCGGGTGTGGTGGCGCCGCTGCCCACGGCGGCGGTGACGAGCAGCGCGGCGAGCACCGGCGGCACGGCGTTGACCGTGTCGACGAGGGCCCCGGACAGCCGGGGGACGAGTCCGAGCAGGACGCCGGTGCACAGGGTCGCCGCGCTGATCCCGAGGGCGAGGAGCAGGGTGTCGAAGGCGCCGTGTCCGACTCGGGCGAGCATGTCCCGGCCGAGGGCGTCGGTGCCGAAGGGGTGGGTGAGGGACGGGGGCTTCAGGCGTTCCCCGGTGTTCAGGGCGAGGGGGTCGCGGGGCAGCCCGAGGGCGACGACGGCGGTGAGGAGGGCACCGTAGGCGAGGGGCTGGACGCGTCGGGCCGGTGGGGCCGGCCGGTGCAGGGTCGACAGGGCGCCGTCGCGCAGGGCGGGCCCGGTGAGCAGCCGGGCGGCGAGACGGCAGCCGACGGTGACGACGGCCGCGAGCAGGACCAGGGCGAGGGTGCCCGCCTGGAGGACGGGGAGGTCCTGGGCGAGGGCGGCCTGGAGGGTGGTGCGGCCGAGTCCCGGGATGTCGAAGACCTGCTCCACCGCGACGGCCCCGCCGGTCAGCCCGACGACGAACAGCCCGAGGTTGGGCAGCAGCGCGGGCAGGCAGCGGCGTACCGCCTGGCGGGCGACGCGCCGGCCGGGGATGCCCCGGGCGGTGGCGCTCAGGGCCCAGGGCTCGGCGAAGGCGCCGGGCAGCAGGTCGTCGAGGAGCCTGCCGAGGACCGCTCCGGCGGGCAGTCCGAGGGCGAGGGCCGGGAGCACCGTCCACTGGGGTCCGTACCAGCCGAGGGCGGGCAGCCAGCCCCACTGGACGGCGACCACGGTGGCGAGGACTGACGCGAGGAGGAATTCGGGCAGGGCGGCGAGCACCGCGGACCCGGTGCCCGCGGCGCGCCGCCCGCCGAGCCGTCGCCGCGCGCCGAGCCGGAGCGTACGGGCGCACACCAGCGCGGCGGTGAGCACGGCGGCGAGGAGCGCCACCGCCATCAGCAGCAGGGAGGCGCCCAGTGCCCGGAGTACGTCGGGCATGACCTCGCTGCCGGAGATCCACGACTGTCCCGCGTCCCCGCGCACCAGGCCGCTCAGCCACTGCCCGAGCAGATGGGCCGGCCCGGCGTCGAGCCCGAGCTGGTCGCGGATGTCGGCCAGTACCTCGGGGGTGGCGTCGCGCTCGGCGGACCGGGCCCTGAGGACGGTGCGCGCCGGGTCGGTGCCCGAGAGCCAGGGCAGCAGGCCGATGCCGCACACCAGGGCGGCCGCGAGTGCGGCCCGCCACAGGAGTGCGGCCACCTGCTGCCGTCGCACGGTCAGCGCCGCGTCCCCGTACCGACGAGGGTGCGCTCGTACGGGTCGAACAGCACGCCGCGCACCGAGGTGCCGACGCCGGTGATGATGCGCTGGTGGACCAGCGGCAGCACCGCGTCGCTGCCGAGGACGGCGGCCTCGGCGGTCATGGCGGCGTCCTGCCGCTTGTCGGGGTCGGCGGTCCGCTCGGCCGCGGCGACGGCCCGGTCGACGTCCTTGTCGCAGAGCTGGGCGATGTTGTTCGCGCCGTCGCAGGTGTAGTCGGCGGCGAGCACGGCGACGGGGTCGCCGGTGTCGAGCATCGTGTTGCGGGCGAGGACGAAGGCGTCGAACTTTCCGTCCAGCGCGTCGGCTTCGAGCCGTGAGTACTCCCGTACCTCCAGCTCGACCTCGAACCCGGCCTTCTCCAGCTGCTGCTTCAGCACCTGGGCGGCCTCGGGGAGTTCGGGCCGGTTGTCGTAGGTGGCGAGGGTGATCGGGGCGGCACTCCTGCCGCCGCCGGCCGTCGCGGCCCGTCCGGTGGGCTTGACGCGCTTGCCGTCGGCCCAGGTCACGGCGGGCCCGAAGACACCGGCTCCGGGGTCGGCGTACCCCTCGTACACGCCTTCGGCGAGCGGGGCGGTGTCGACGGCCTCGCGGGCGGCGGCGCGCAGCTTCGGGTCCTCGAAGGGGCCTGAGGTGGCGTTGAGCAGCAGGCTGGTGGTGCGGGTGGTGGCGGTGTCCTTGCGCAGGGCCGCGTCGAGGGTGGCCGCTTGGGAGACGGGCACGGCTTCGGCGATGTCGAGCTCGCCGGTGCGCAGGGCGTTGGCGCGGGCGGTGCCGTCGGCGATGAACCGGGCGTCGATGCCGGAGGCCTGGGCGCGCCCGCCCCAGTAGTCGTCGAAGCGGTCGAGGGCGGCGGAGGTGGCACCGTTGACCTTGGTCAGCTCGAAGGGCCCGGCGGCGGTGCCGACGGGGTCGACGCGCCCGGCGCCCTTCCCTTCTTCCTTCTTCTTGTAGGCCTTCTCGGCGAACACGGCGAGGCTGGGGCTGGCGAGCCGCAGCGGCAGGACGGGGTCGGGCTCGGCGGTGCTGACGCGGACGTCCCGGTCGCCGTCGGGCTCGGCGGTCAGGGTGACGCCGGTGAGGGCGCCGGGGGCCGGCTCGGCCTCGGCGGCGTGGGTGAGGGCGGCTGCGACGGCGGCCGGGGTGACGTCCGTACCGTCCTGGAACCGGGCCTCGCGCAGCGTGAACACCCAGCTCTTGTCGCCGTCCCGGCGCCAGGACTGGGCGAGCGCGGGCGCGGCGGAGCCGTTGGCGTCCATCCCGGTCAGCCCTTCGGACACGCCGAGCCGGCTGAGGAGGGTGGCGTCGGCGCCGTACGGGGAGAGCTGCTCGGCGGGCGGGAAGGCGAGCGCGACGCGTAGCCGGGAGCCGCTCGTGGCGTCGCCGTCGGCGCCGTCGGCGGAGTCATCGCCCCCGGAGGCGAAGCAGCCGGCCAGGAACGGGGTGGCGGCGAGGGCGGCGAGGGCGGCGAGCAGCCGCGAGGAAAGCCGGCGCACCACCGGTCACCGTCCCATCGGGATCTCGAAGTGGACGACGCCGCTTGCGCCGCCGGTGTCCTCGCGCTCATCGTGCACGACCTTGGCGAGGGACCGCCAGAAGGCCTCGGCGCCGGGGACGGACGGGTCGGTGTGCAGATACACGGACCGGTAGCCGCCGTCGGCCGCGGCGAAGTCGAGCAGTTCGTCGACCAGGCGCCGGGCGAGTCCGCGCCTGCGGTGGTCGGGCCGGACGTACACGCGCCGCACCTGTGCGGTCTCGCCGGAGGGATACCGCTCGGCGAGCTCCCGAGGGTTCGGCGGATGGGCGGGCCCCCGGGAGTCGAGCGCCGCGGTGGCGACGACCTCACCGGCACCGCTGCCGTCACCGCTCCCGTCGCCGCTGTCGTCGCCGCTGTCGCCCTCGGGGTCGATCGCGACGAGGAGGGTGTGACGCGGCGGGTCGAGATAGGCGGCGGCCGGGTCGATGATGTCGCCGTGCCAGCGGGGCACGTACCCGGTGCCGAAGTCGCGGTAGACGGTGTCGAGCATCACGGCTCGCGCACGATCGAGGTCTGCCGGACCCGCGGTCCTGATGATGTAGTCACGCACTTGCACAGCTTACGCATTAAGCCATGTTCCTCCGGATGGCGGGTCGGACGTGCCCTCACCCATACGGTCCGGACCTCCGTCCCCTCGCCGAGGTGGCCATCAGGCCACAGACCACGAGACGGGCGGCGGCGCATCGTCAGCGATGACGTCTCATGGGAGGGGCGGCGCCGGTGAGGCAGTCCGGACCGCAGGCTGCTCAGGACGACAGTCGGCCCGCGGTGCGAGGGCCAGTCCGGAGCAGCTCCCCCAAGGGGCGTGCGGATGCGTGCCGCAGAGGACGTACTGCGACACCCATCCTGTTGCGAACATCCCACTACGCCAGAAGTACTCCGGCAATGCCGAGTGCAGCGAAGACCGCGATGACGATCAAAGCTTTCCTTGCGGATCGACTACGCGCCGATCCGGCGCCACTGGTGATCATCATGCCACTGGCGCCAACCAATGCGATCAGCGATATCGCAAGCAGCCCATAACTGACGATCTTCATTTCTGGCATCCTTCCCAGAATATGCAGGAAGCCCCACCAATGCCACCTGCTCTACCGGTTGCGAGACTGATGCCGCCAAGCACCTGCGCCGCTGCCGCTGCCAAGACTCCCCACACCCGTCACCATACTGACGACGCCCAGGGTCACCACGGTGTTTTCTCCGGTAGAGGGCGCCAGTCCGGTGGGGGCGGTGTTGTTGATGGGGTCATCAGCGGCGCAGAGGTAGGGATTCTCCTCCTGGAGGTAGGGATTCTCCTCCTGGCCGCCGAGGTCGGACCAGGTGAAGCGGCCCAATTACAGATCGTAGTAGCGGTGCCCCGCCTTGTACAGGCCGGTCGGGCCGAGGCAGGTACCAGCGAAGCGGAACAGCTGTGGAACAGCTTCGATCGGTGTTTTGCGCGGCAGGGTCCGCCGAGCCGTAGCGCCGGGGAACATGGGTGAAATCAACGAAGGAGCGACCTACGACTTCACAGCCGCCACCCCGCCGACTTCGTTTATAACTATCGAATCCATACCCGGGCAACGACAACCGCCAACTCAAGACCGACACTCCACGGAAGTATGAGACCTGAGGGGGCGGGCCGTCACTTCCCGCACCTTTGAAACGCCAAGCCATGAGAGTCCAGAGTGCGGAAACAATGAAAAGAATGATCTACGCTTCACTGACCTTTTGAGTCACAATAAGGTAAATCAAGAAAAGGATGCACGGCATCATGGCAATAGTTTTCCATCGCAGATTTCTACGGGTTTTTCGCCGCCGGTGAAGCGCCCCTGCGCCATGCTGTTCCCTCCGCCGACTGCGGATCCGCCGGGAGACCCGCGACGGCATCCACGGAGCCTTCCTTACCCTGGCCCGCGCCCCCCTCTGCCGGCGCCGGCCGGCCATCACGCCTGCGGAACTCTTCCCCCGCCAGTCGCCCGGGCCTCGCTCCGTCAGGAGTCCAAGCCTCCAGGGTCGTTCGTCCGGGTGAAAGGCGCGATGGGGCGGGCCCGACACGCGGCGACGGATTTGACACCGTCACGACCACACCCTTAAAACCTAACGACATGACATTCATTTTCAAAACAGTGGAGTGTCGATGAGGATCGCGTTCGTCGGCAAGGGCGGCAGCGGCAAGACGACGATGTCGGCCCTCTTCTCCCGTCACCTGGCCACCGCCGGCGCCCCGGTGCTCGCCATCGACGGCGACATCAACCAGCACCTGGCCGAGGCACTCGCCCCCGCCGGGGACACCCCGGTGATGCCCCCTCCCCTGGGCCCGCGCCTGCACGACATCAAGACGTACCTGCGCGGCACCAATCCCCGCATCACCTCCACCGAGTCGATGATCAAGACAACCCCGCCCGGCCGCGGCTCACGCCTCCTGAGCCTGCTCGGCGACGACGAACTGCACGCGCGGCACGTCTCCCGGGCCGGCGGCGTCCCGCTGATGGCCACGGGCCAGTTCGACGACGGCGACCTGGGCGTGGCCTGCTACCACTCCAAGCTGGGCGCGGTGGAGCTGTACCTGGGCCACCTGATCGACGGCCCCGGCGAATACGTGGTGGTCGACATGACCGCCGGCGCCGACGCCTTCGCCTCCGGCCTGTTCACCCGCTTCGACCTGACCTTCCTGGTCGCCGAACCCACCCGCAAGGGCGTCTCCGTCTACCGCCAGTACCGGGACCACGCCCGCGAGTTCGGCATCCGCATCGCGGTCGTCGGCAACAAGGTCACCTGCGAGGACGACCTCCTCTTCCTCAAGGAACAGGTGGGCGACGACCTCCTGACCCACCTCGTGCACTCGGACTGGGTCCGGGCGGCGGAACAGGGCAGGACCCCGCCCGCAGACCCCGCTACCCCTGGCTCCCCGAACGCCTCGGACCCCCTGAGCGCACTGGAGCCCCACAACCGCCACGCCCTGACCGTCATGCGCGAGGCCGTCGACTCCCACCCCCGCGACTGGGACCGCCTCCACCGCCACGCCGTGGAGTTCCACCTGCGCAACGCCCGCTCCTGGGCCGACGCCCGCACCGGCGAGGACCTGGCCGCCCAGGTGGACCCGGAGTACGTCCCGGGACCGGCGACCCTGCTCCTCTGACAAGCCGCCGCCCCTCGGCACTACTCATCCTGGTCAGACTGTCCCCGGCCCAACTACTCAATGCCGGTCGCGTGTCCGGCTACTCGATGCCGGTCGCGTCGAGCAGCCGGACCAGGTCCTTGCGCCCGCACCCGAGCAGGCGGGCACAGTACACACCCGTGAGCAACAGATGTGTGGCGATGTGCGCCGCCCACCCGTCCCTGTCGTCGCCGAGCCACTCCTGCGACTTCTCGACTCCCAGGCTGTTCATCACCAGCTCGTGCTCGCGCCGGACTTGGGCGACGGTGCCGGTGACCGCGTCCAGCAGCGTCCTCCCCGGCCGTTCGCACTCCAGGGCAAGGGGCCCCTCGCAGTGGTTCTCACCACCTGCCCACGCAGCGCCCGTGAGCCGCTGGGCGCGGCCACCGCACCGGGCCCTTCCAGGTGTGCGATCCGCCGCGACACGATCACCGTGCGGCAGGAGGAGTCAGACCTTCCCGATGCCGAGCGTGGTCTTGCCGGGCAGCATTCCCGAGCCGAGGATCTCCAGCCAGAGCGGGCCAAGGAGCTCGGCGAGCCGCACGGTGCCCTCGGCGCCGAGTACCTGCCAGGGGGCAGCGGCCAGTTCGTCGGTGCGACGCTCGACCTCGGCGCGCAGGGCGTGGCCCGCGTCGGTCACCGCGCCGTTGGCGTCCAGCAGCCCCCGCGCGACGAGCCGTTCACGGGCGGCCGCCCACTCGGGCTCGCTCCAGCCGCGGCTTGCGAAGACCTCGGCCGGGGCCGCGCCGATCGCGGCGAAGGACACCAGCGCCTCCACGGAGTCGAGCCCCGCGGTCAGGAGGGCGGCGAGATGGCCGTCACCGCGGTGCTCGCGCAGGATCGTTGCGGCCTGCCACAGCACGAGGTGCGGCTCCTGGGGCCAGGGCAGCTCGGCATTGGCAGCAGCGAGCGGGCGGCCCTCGGTCTGCGCGGCCTCCGCCGCACGACGGGCGAGCACGGCGGCCTCGGCTAGATCGGGACTGTCCGTCCGCTCACCGATGACCGCGCGGTACGCCCGGTCGACGCCGCGCGTCCGGGCCGCAACC
Organism: Streptomyces sp. NPDC005774; assembly: GCF_042871645.1. Taxonomy (NCBI): domain Bacteria; kingdom Bacillati; phylum Actinomycetota; class Actinomycetes; order Kitasatosporales; family Streptomycetaceae; genus Streptomyces; species Streptomyces sp. NPDC005774. The sequence continues at coordinate 112,502 of NZ_JBIAIV010000017.1, forward strand.
ACCTCGTCCGGTGCGGCGACATCCCAGGCGGCGGGGATGTGCTCAGCGACCATGCGCGGGCTGAAGCTGTAGAACGCGGAGGCCACCTGACGGGATCCGGGTGCCCCGAGTGGAGCCGCCCGCAAGGCGAAGTAGCCCGGCCAGCGCTCGCCGGTGTCGTAACCGAGCGCCTTCACCTCGTCGAAGACCTCGGGAGCGTAATAGAGGACGGCGTGCAGGGGCTCCAGGAGGTGCCACATCTGCCGTACACGTCCGTTGTCGTCCCCCATGACGATCCCTCTTCCCTCGACCCGCACGTCTTGACAGTGGCTAGATTGCACTCGGCGGGCAAACTTGTCAACGCCTAGATTGCGCGTAACCTGCTGACCATGACCACCGAACGCGCCTACCACCACGGAGACCTGCGACGGGCCGTGCTCACCGCGGCCCTCGACGTCATCGCCACCGAAGGACCGGCGGCCCTGTCCCTGCGCGACCTGGCCCGCCGCGCGGGCGTCTCCCACGCCGCGCCCGCACATCACTTCAAGGACCGCGCGGGCTTGCTCACCGCCATCGCGGCCGAGGGCTACGGCCTCCTGTCCACTGCTCTCGGCGAAGCGAAGGACTTGCGTGAACTGGGAGTCCGGTACGTGCACTTCGCCACCGCGCACCCGGCGCACTTCCAGATCATGTTCCGCCCGGAGCTCCTGCGCCCGGACGACCCGGAGCTCCTCGCGGCGCGCGAGCGGACGCGGAGTCGGCTCCGTACGGCAGTGGAGGGCTACGGCAACGACCCGGTCATCAGCTTCATGGCTGCCTGGTCGATGGCCCACGGCTTCGCGACGCTGCTGCTCTCCCACAACCTGGACGGCCCGCTGGACGGGCGAGACCCCGAAGAGATTTTCCGGTCGCTGACGGGCGAGTTGTTCCTGCCGGCCGAGAACCCCGCGACAGGCTGACCCGTACTTGCACAGTCATGCCCCGGCCTGGGGAATCAATCGAACCGTGGTTGGCGCTGAGATTGATCATGGCCGGGTGGTGTCGATGAGCGCGCACATCGCCTCGGCCCGTGGCGGGCTTCGTAAGAGCAGTGAGAATGCCGAACCAGCGGGCGGCCGTGTTCGCCTGCGGGTCGTGCAGGCGTCCCCGCAGAGCGCTTGACCTTACCCTCAAGGGCAAGGTTTAGCGTTCTTCGAGGTGAGAAGCATGCGGATCGGGGAGCTGGCCCGGCGAGCGGGTGTGACGACCAAGGCGGTGCGCTATTACGAATCGCTGGGGCTGCTCGCGCCGGTGCGGTTGGCCAACGGCTACCGGGACTACGACGAGCACGACGTACGGCGCGCGCAGGAGATCCGGGCGCTGTGTCGCCTCGGCATCCCTGTCGAGGGGACACGGCCGTTTCTGGAATGCCTGGCCTTGGGGCACCGGCACGCGGACGACTGCCCGGCCGCGCTGGCCGGGTACCGGGACGCCATCGACGAGCTCACGCAGCGGATCGAGGGCCTCACCGCCCGCCGGGCGGTGCTGGTGGCGCACCTGCACAAGGCCGCTCACCGCAACAGCCGCCTCTCACCGGCTACCGAAGGAGAGGAACCGATGACCGACTACACGAGCCTGCCTGCCGACCTGCCCGTTCCCGAGGACGACGGCGCTGCTGCCCACCTGCACGGTGCGAGAATGCCGCATCTGGAACTCCATGCCACCGACGGCGCCACGGTCGGCCTTGACGCGCTGGGTGCAGGTCGCACGGTGCTCTACATCTACCCGCTGACGGGCCGCCCCGGCACCGATCTGCCCGAGGGCTGGGACTCCATCCCCGGCGCTCGTGGCTGCACCTCCGAGACGTGCGGCTTCCGCGACCACCACCAGGACCTGCTCGCGGCCGGCGCGGCCCGGGTGTACGGCCTCTCCAGCCAGGACAGCGACTACCAGCGTGAGGTCACCGAGCGGCTCCGCCTGCCGTTCCAGATGCTGTCCGACCCCGCACGGAGCCTGGCCGGGGCACTGGACCTTCCCACATTCACCACTGGCGGGCTGACGCTGTACAAGCGGCTCACGCTGATCATCAAGGACAACGTGGTCGAGCACGTTTTCTACCCGGTCTTCCCGCCGGACAAGCACGCCGACCAGGTCCTGGCCTGGCTCAGCGACAACGCCCACCGGCTTTGATACGTCGGTACGGCTGTTGGCGATGACCATGGTTCGGTCGGGGCAAGGGCGCTGACCCGGTTCTCGTACTCGCGGCGGGCCCCGCGCTGTGCCGGGACGGTCGGGGCGCCTTGGGTGCCGTCGAGGGGCCGGCAGCGGGCGAGGAACTGGCGGTGGACTGCCGGGGCGGCGCTGACGCGCAGGGTGTAGCCCTGGCCGCGCCGTACGGTTACGCCGTGGTCGAGCGCGGCCGGCTCGGCGTCGCCCATCTCGGTGGCGCGGAGGAAGCCGGCGACCTTGCCCGGCATGTCGAGGGTGCCGGGTAGCTCCGGGGCCGGGGCGTCCTCGCGGCCGGCGGTGGTGTGCTCGGGCATGAGGTCGGCGACGGCCGTGCGGACGGCGACGGCCGTGCGGACGGCGTCGCGGCTGACGCCGCGTTCGTGGGCCAGGGCGGCGATGGACCGACCGTCCAGGTACGCCGTGCGGACGGCGTCGGTCTTCCCGGTCGGGATGGCAGGGCGGCGGCCGCGCGCGGGTGGCGGGCGGTGAGGTCCATCGCGGAGAACGCGCCGTCGTGGATGCGCAGAGCGAGACGATCGCGATGGAGGACGTCGAGCACGTCGAGGATGTGCTGGGTGCCGCGCACGAGGCGGAGCTTGTCCGTGACGACCACCCGTGGGACCGCACGCTTCTTCTTCATCAGGCGGCGAAAGAAGCGCCGTTCGGCGTCCTTGGCCGTGTCCCGGCGCAGCAGGACCGCAGGCACGGACAGCAACGCCCGGGTGGTCCGGTACAGCAGCCAGATGATCACTGGTGCGGCATCCCGACCACCGCCGAGGAGTCTCGCACGCGAACTCCCACCTGCAGCGATGACTTCACGAGCCCCACAGGCGCACGCACGGGCTCTTGACCGTCTCGCCGGGAGGGCCTAGCTTCCAGGCGGAAAGCGCTTGCCGTCCTGTCGCGCCGTCGCCTCCCGGCCCGCGCCCCGGCCGACCGAAGGAGTCCCCCATGGCGAGCAGGGCCGACACATCCGTCGCGTACGACGGCCTGCCCGGCGGGATCGGCGTCTCCCGGCTGCGGGTGTACGACTGGCCAGCCGCCGACGGCCTGCGCGGCGGCACGCCCCATGTCCATCTGAGCTGTTCGGAGGGGTACGCCGTGACCGGCGGCCGGGGCACGGTGCAGACCCTGACGGCATCCGGGTTCGAGCAGACCGAGCTGACGCCGGGCGCGCTGGTGTGGTTCACACCGGGCACGATCCACCGGCTGGTCAACGAGGGAGGCCTGACCATCGTCGTGCTGATGCAGAACTGCGGTCTGCCGGAGGCGGGCGACGCGGTGCTGACGCTGCCGTCGCATCTGCTCGCCGACCTCGTCGCCTACCGTGCGGCCGCCACCCTGCCGGAGACGGGCTCCGAGGAGGAGTTGGAAGCCGCGGCCCGCCACCGCCGCGATCTGGCCCTTGAGGGTTTCGCGGCACTGCGCAAGGCGACCGAGGCCGGGGATCCGGAGCCGCTGGCGGCGTTCCACCGGGCCGCCGCGGCGCTGGTGCGGCCACTGGTCGGCCGGTGGCGCGGACGCTGGCGGGACGGGGCGGCCGCCGCGTCCGCGGCGACCGGCGCACAGCTCGACCGCCTCGAGCGCGGCGACGCGGACCATCTTGCGCAGGCGAGACTGCGGACCGAACAACCCATCGCCCGGGGCCGGTTCGGCATGTGCGGCCGCCTCGACGTGTACGACACCGGCTGAGCGACGGCGCCCCGGTCCCGGCCCGGCCGCCTCACTCCCCTGAGAGCGTCAGGAGCTTCCTGGACTCCAGGCAGTCGCGCGCCACGTCCTCCGGCAGCCGCCGCCGGCTGTCGACCTGCTCGTCGAGCCGTGCCAGGTCGGCTGCGGCGAGGACGATGTTGAGCGCGGCCGGTGCACGGGGGGCGCCCTGTCCACCCGCCTCCAGACGGAACGTGGGCATGCCCCATGCGAGCTTCTCGATCGCTCCGGGCAGACCGGGCGCGATCCTTCACACATCGTCGGCAGTGGCCATGGCGCAACCGTACGACCCGCCACCGACAGGGCCCCGACTGCCGTGCCACACCGCGCGCTTCCGACCCATTGACCCCCCGCAACGCCGGAATCTACGCTGTGCGGCGTACCCAGAAAGCGCTTTCTCAGCCTGTGGCAGGACCTACCAGCACCGGGAGCGCCATGACTGATCATCACCCCAGACGGCATGAACGGCCGAGAGCCCTTCGCACCGCGCTCTCCCCCGTCTCCGTCATCACCGCACTGCTGGCGCTGCTCCTCGGCCTCGGAGTGACCCTGTCACCCCGTGCCGAAGCAGCGCCCTACCGCGTACTCGTCTTCTCCAAGGTCACCAACTTCACCCACGACTCGATCCCCGCCGGTATCGAGGCCGTCAAGAAGCTCGGCAGCGAGAACGACTTCGAGGTCGAGGCCACCGACGACGCCTCGGCGTTCACCGACGTAAACCTCGCCCGCTTCCAGGCGGTAGTCTTCAACAACACCAACTCCACCCCGGAGAGCGGCGACCTCCTCGACGCCGCACAGCGGGCCGCACTGCAGAAGTACGTCCGGGGCGGTGGCGGATGGGTCGGCCTGCACGCCGCCTCCGCGAGCGAGCGCGACTGGGACTGGTACGAGGGCCTGGTCGGAGCGATCTTCGACAAGCATCCGGCGGTGCAGACCGGCCGGGTGAAGGTGCTCGACCGCTCGCACCCCTCCACCGAAGGCCTTCCCGAGCTCTGGGAGCGCACGGAGGAGTGGTACAACTGGCGCACCAACCCGACCGGCAAGGTGCACACGCTCGCGCAGGTCAAGGTGCGTGACGGGGTCACCGGCCTCGACGAGGGCGTCGACCAGCCGTATTCCTGGTGCCAGAACTACGACGGCGGACGCTCCTGGTTCACCGCCGGCGGCCACGCCGATTCCGCCTTCCAGGAGCCGGACTTCCTGAAGCACCTGCTGGGCGGCATCCAGTGGGCTGCGGGCGACAAGCCCGGTGACTGCACGGCCGGCAAGACCGGCGCCTTCCAGCGCACCCCGCTGGCCACCAGCGACCTCGCCGACCCGTTCGAGCTGGCCGTGGCGCCCGACCGCCGGGTCTTCTTCATCGAGCGCACCGGCAAGGTGAAGGTCATCGACCAGTCGACGCTCAAGGTCGCGACCGCGCTGGACTTCGAGTACACGCCCGAGATGACGAGTCAGTCGGACGGCCTGCTGGGACTCGCCCTCGACCCGGACTTCGGCGAGAACAACTGGCTGTACCTGTTGAACTCCGACAAGACCGAGAAACAGCTCAACGTCTCCCGCTTCACCGTCTCCGGCAGCACCATCGACCCGGCGTCCGAGAAGCGGCTGCTCACCATCCCCACCTTCCGCGGCGAGGGCCGGGCCAACTCCCACATGGCGGGCTCGCTCGCCTTCGACAAGGACGGCAGCCTGTATGTCGCCACCGGCGACAACACCGACCCGTTCGCGTCCGACGGCTTCACACCCATCGACGAGGGTGATGGCCGCCGCGCCTGGGACGCCCAGGCCACCTCGGGCAACACCAACGACCTGCGGGGCAAGATCCTTCGCATCACGCCCCAGGACGACGGCACGTACGCCGTGCCCGAGGGCAACCTCTTCGCGCCCGGCACCGAGAAGACCCGTGCCGAGATCTACGCCATGGGCATGCGCAACCCGTTCCGGATCACCACCGACCCCGTCAGCGGTGCGCTGCTGGTCGGCGACTACGGCCCCGACGCCCGTGCGGCCAGGCCCGACCGCGGGCCGGAGGGCACCGTCGAGTACACGCGGATCACGAAGGCGGGCAACTTCGGTTGGCCGTACTGCGTCGGCGACAACACCCCGTTCAACGACTACGACTTCCGGACGCAGACGTCGGGACCGAAGTTCGACTGCGCGAACCTCGTCAACGAATCGCCGAACAACACGGGTCTGACGAATCTCCCGCCGGCCCTGCCGGCCACGGTCTGGTACGCCTACTCGGCCTCCGCCGAGTTCCCCGAACTCGGCACCGGTGGCGGCGGCCCCATGGGCGGCCCGGTCTACGACCACGACCCCGCCAACACCTACCGGGGCAAGTTCCCGGCGGCGTTCGAGGGCAAGTGGTTCACCTACGAACTGACCCGCAAGTGGTTCAAGACCTTCTCCATCCAGCAGCAGGACCAGACGTTCACCGACCCACGCTTCGAGCCGGTGAAGACCGGGGACCTGCACTCCATCAACACCGTCTTCGGTGACATGACGTGGAACCAGCCCTTCGACGCCGAGTTCGGACCGGACGGCGCGATGTACGTCATCGACTTCGGACTCGGCAGCGGCACCGGCCGGGGCGGCAGCAACGAGGGCTCCGGCATCTACCGCATCGACTACGTGGCCGACAACCGGCTGCCCACGGCCCGGGCGACGGCCACCCCCGACAGCGGTTCCGTCCCGCTGACCGTCCAGTTCTCCAGCGAGGGCTCCGGACTGTCCGACGACAAGCCCGTGACGTACGCCTGGGACTTCGACGGAAACGGGACGACCGACTCGACCGAGGCGAACCCGACCCATGTGTACAAGGAGAAGGGCCGCTTCACCGCCCGGCTCACCGCCACCGGACCCGGCGACCTGCCGGGCCTCGCCGTCCAGGACATCACCGTCGGCAACACCCGGCCCGAGGTCACCGTCCAGCAGCCGCCGAACGGCGGGATGTTCAGCTTCGGCGACACCATCCCCTTCACCGTGAAGGTCAAGGACAAGGAGGACGGCAAACGGATCGACTGCTCCCGTGTCGTCGTGCAGTCGCAGCTCGGACACGACTCCCATCTCCATCCGCTGGACAACTACACCGGCTGCACGGGCGAGATCGTGACCGACGCCGGTGACAGCCACGGCCCCGGCCAGAACCTCTACTACGGCATCACCGCCCAGTACGAGGACAAGGCGGCACCTGGCGTGCCCGCCCTGACCGGGTCGGCCTCGCTGACACTGCGCACCAACTTCCGTGAGGCGGAGCACATGACATCGACCGGCGGAGCGCACGCCGGCGCGGTCGTGAGCAGCCGCACCGACGCCTCCGGCGGCAGTCGGCTCAGTGAGATCGAGCACGGCGACTGGATCAGCTTCGACCCGGTCAACCTCAAGAGCATCGACTCCGTGACCGTGGGGGCCGGTTCGGACGGCATCGGCGGGACCGTGGAGTTCCGTGCCGGATCGCCGACCGGCAAGCTGCTCGGCAAGGTGACCGTGCCGGCCACCGGCGGCTGGGGCAACGTCGTCTCCCCGACGACCGCACTGGCCGATCTCGGCGGCACGACCAAGCTGTACGCGGTCTTCACCAACCCGGAGTGGACCGCGGACAAGGCCGACCTGTTCGCCGTGGACTGGTTGCACTTCAACGGGCCCGGCGTGGAGAAGCACCAAGGCGCCAAGGTGACCGTCAAGGCCAGGCCGGCCACCGGGAAGGCACCGCTCGCCGTCCAGCTGTCCGGCGGTGTCCGTCTGCCCGACGGCCGTACCGCCGCCTCGTACCACTGGGACTTCGGCGACAACGCCCGGCCCGCGGGCGAGGAGACCGCGAAGGCCACCCACACCTATGCCCGCCCGGGCACGTACACCGCCCGGCTCACGGTCACCGACGACAAGGGTGACACGACCACCGGCTCCGTCCGGATCAACGTCGGCTGATGTGAAGGAGATCCGGTTGACTTCCTCCCCCTCCTGAAGGCGGGAGTTTCCACGAAAGGACTCAGATGAACGGCACCAGACGCGCATTCCTCGGCGTCGCCACCGCAGGCATGGCACTCACCGCTGCCGGTCCCGTCGCCCACGCCGCCGAGGCGAACGGCACGGCCGCACAGCGCCGCCGCCGCATCCCGCTCTCCGGGATCGGCATGCACCTCTACACCATGCGCTCCGCGCTGGCGGCGGACTTCAAGGGGACCCTCGCGCGGCTCGAGGAGATCGGCTACGCGACGGTCGGCGTGAGCGGCCGGCACGGCAACAGCGCGGCCGCGATCCGCTCCATGCTCGACGAGACACATCTGCGGGCGGTCCTGGAGCACGTCGATTACAACACCGTACGGGGCAGCGGACTGCCGCAGGCCCTCGACGACATCCGGACCCTGGGCGCCCGGTGGATCGTCGTGCCCAGCCTGCCGGCGGCGATGCACACACCGGCCGGATTCCGGGAGGCGGCCAGGGAGTTCAACAAGGCGGGGCTCGCGGCCCGCAAGGCGGGGCTCGGCCCGCTGCTGTTCCACAACCACGGCGCCGACCACCAGGTGGTCGACGGCGAGAACCTGTACGACATCCTGCTGCGCGAGACGGACCCCCATCTGGTCGGCTTCGAGCTGGACGTCTACTGGGCGGCCAAGGGCGGCGGCAGCGACCCGCAGGACCTGTTCGTGGAGTACCGCCGCCGCTTCCCGGCACTGCACGTCAAGGACATGGCCGCGGACGGCTCGATCGCCGACGTCGGGTCCGGGGTGCTGGACTTCGCGGCGATGTTCGACACGGCGCACAGCGGTGGTGTGAAGCAGTGGCTGGTGGAGCACGACGCACCGGCCGACCCGTTCGCCACCGCACAGAACAGCTACACGTACCTGGCGAACCTGAGGTACTGACCGGCCCGTACGAAGGAGCCCCGCACCACCCCTGGGGTGGTGCGGGGCTCCTTCGCTCCCCGGAAAGCTCAGTCCGCCGCGGAGACCGCGCCGAGCAGGCCGCGGATGTGGGTGGTGGCCTCCCGGAACTCGGGCCGTCCCATCGTCTCCGTGTAGTCGCGTTCCGGGGGCAGGCCCACGTCGATGATCTCGGTGATGGTGCCGGGCCTGGGACTCATCACCACCACCCGGTCGGCGAGGTAGCAGGCCTCGGAGATGGAGTGGGTGACCAGGAGCACTGTGGTGCCGGTCTCCCGCCAGATGCGGTTGAGTTCGGTGTTCATCTGCTCGCGGGTGAGCGCGTCGAGCGCGCCGAACGGCTCGTCCATCAGCAGGACGGGCGGCTCGTGCAGCAGGGCGCGGCACAGGGCGACGCGCTGCTGCATACCTCCGGACAGCTCGTGCGGCAGCGCGTCCTCGAAGCCGCTCAGGCCGGTCATCGCGATGAGTTCGTCGGCGCGCCGGCGCCCCAGCTCCGCCGGCATCTTCCGCATCTCCGCCTGCAGCAGGATGTTGCGGCGCGCCGAACGCCACTCCAGCAGGGCCGCGCGCTGGAAGACGTAGCCGATGTCGTGGCGCGCCCCCCGCACCCGCTCGCCATTCAGCAGCACATCGCCCGCGGACGGCTTCAGAAGCCCGGCGACCAGCTTGAGCAGCGTCGACTTGCCGCATCCGGACGGGCCGACGATCGCGACGAACTGCCCCATGGGCACCTCGAGATCGATGTCGGTCAACGCGGTCACGTCACGGTTCTTGGTGCGGAAGCGGACGGCGACGTCCTTGATGCCGACCGCCGCTGTGCTGCCGGGCCCGCTGCTCTGACCGTCCTTCGTCACTTCCGGCTCCCGCACGGTGGTGTTTCTGGGCATCGTCATCCCTTCATCGCGGTGGCGCTGTCCCAGTACTCGGCCACGGCCTTGGGGCTGCTCACCAGTCCGGCCTCGGCGAAGACGTCGATGGTCTGCTGCCAGTCGGCCTCGATGTTGACGCCCGGCGCCTTGCCCTGCGTCGACTCGGTGTGCAGGAGGGTGAGCGTCGTGGCGAACTGCTCGGACAGGACCTCCTTCGGCGGGAGCTGCTCACTCGCGCCCTCCATCGAGGCGACGGCCGGCTCCGGTGCCTTCTCCGCGGCAGCGAAGGATTCGCTGACCGCCTTCGCCATGCGCTGGGCGAGATCCTTCTTGCCGGCGAGGACCTTCTGGCCGGCGATGAGGCCGTTGGAGTAGAAGTTCAGCCCGTTCTCGGAGAAGCGCAGGTACGAGACCGGCTTCTTGGCCTTGTTCTGCATGGTGGGCCCCTGGTCGCTGGCGTAACCGAGCAGTCCGTCGGTCTTGCCGGAGATCACGGCGGCGATCTTGCCGGCCGGGTCCGTGTTCTGAACCTTCACGTCGGACTCGGCGAGGCCGTTCTTCTTCAGGAAGATGGGGAACGTCTTGGAGAGCGCGTCGCCGGCGGTGCCCGCGATGGTCCTGCCCTTGAGGTCGGCGGGGCTGTCGATGCCCTGCGACTCGAAGAACTGCACCGCCGCCGGAGTGGTCTGCAGGAAGACGCCGAGGCTCTTGACCTTGACGCCCGCGTCGACACCGGACAGGACGGCGGGCGTGTCGGCCCAGCCGAAGTCGGTCTGTCCGGCACCGGTGGCCTGCACCGTCTTCTGGGAGCCCTGGCCGGCGCGGATCTCGAGGTCGATGCCGTGATTCTCGAAGATCTTCTGCTGCTTGCCGTGGTAGAACGGCGCGTGTTCGCCGTACGGGTACCAGTTGAGCGTCAGCGTCACCTTGTCCAGCTCCTCACCGGAGGAGCTGGACGATGTGTCCGAGCCTTCCTCCCCGCAGGCCGTGGCGACCAGAAGCAGCGGTACGAGGCCGGTCAGAAGCAGTCTGCGCGCAGTCATGGCTGATCCTTCTCGTGAGCTCGGGGCAGGTGGCCGGTCATCAGGTCAGTACATGGTGGTGACGCCGGTCTCGCGGCGGCCGGCGTGCCAGGGGAGCAGCAACTTCTCGGCGATCTCGACGAGGACGAAGAGGACGACGCCGATCAGGGACATCACCAGCAGGCCGGCGAAGAGCATCGGGGTGTCGAGGTTGCCGTTGGCCTGGAGGATCACATAGCCGAGCCCCTCGTTGGCGCCGACGAACTCGCCGACGACCGCGCCTGTCACGGCGAGCGTCACCGCGACCTTGAGGCCGGAGAACAGATGGGGCAGCGAGGCGGGCATGCGGATCTTGACAAAGGTCTGCCAGGGGCTCGCGCCCATGGTCGAGGAGAGCTGGAGCATCTCCGGGTCGACCGCCTTGAGTCCCGTCACCATGGAGATGACGACGGGGAAGAAGGCGATCAGCACCGCGATGAGGATCTTCGGTGCGATGCCGAAGCCCAGCCACACGACGAACAGCGGGGCGATGGCGATCTTCGGCACGACCTGGGCGAACAGCAGGATCGGGTAGAGGGTCTTCTCGACGGTGGCCGAGTAGACCATCACCACGGCGGCGAACACCCCGAAGACGACGGCGATCAGGAAGCCGAGGAGCGTCTCGTAGGTGGTCACCCACGTGTGCTGCCAGATGTAGTCGGCCTTCCCGGCCAGCACGTCGAGCGTCGCGCCGGGCGAGGGGACGAGGTAGGGCTCGACCAGTTCGGCGGCGGCGATCACCCACCAGGCGGCGAAGCACGCGAGCAGCAGGGCGGCGGGGCGCCAGCTCTGCTCGAGCAGCCGCGACGTCCGCTCCCCCGCGCTCGGGCTGTTCCGCCTGTCGACTCCCGCCACCTGCGCGGGTGGTGCTTTGATGGCACTCTGACTCACGGTCAACTCCTGGGTCTCCGGAGCGGTCGGGAAGAGCCGTCCGGACCGGCCGGGTCCATCGGTCTCTCCGCTTCTGCGAGAAAACGCTTTCAGAAAGCGCTTTCTGATACAGTGCGGCCACGCTAATGAGTGCCGGTCCGCACGGTCAATAGGTCGTCCCGAAGTTTCGGGAGGTCAAGTGAGTGAACGGGAACCACAGGCTCATGTGACGCTGGACGCCGTCGCCCGCAGAGCGGGCGTGTCCCTCGCAACGGCGTCACGAGCCCTGAACGGCACCACCCGGGTCCGTGAGGACCTGCGCAGCCGGGTACGCGCGGCCGCCGACCAGCTGGGCTACATCCCCAACGCCCATGCCCAGGCACTCGCCGGCGCGTCGAACAACACCGTGGGCCTGATCTGCCACGACGTGGGCGACCCCTACTTCGCCGCGATCGCCGCCGGTGTGATGCGCGCGGCCGCGGAGAAGGACCTGCTGGTGATGCTGGCCAGCACCTTCCGCGAACCGGCCCGCGAGATCGCATACGTGTCCACACTGCGCGCCCAGCGGGCCCGCGCCATCCTGCTGATCGGCTCCGGCTTCCAGGACCGGACCTGGGAACGGGCGCTCGCCGCGGAACTCGAGCCGTACGTGCGCGCGGGCGGACGCGTCGCGGTCGTCAGCCGGCACCGCAGCCTGCGGGTCGACGCCGTGCTGCCGGAGAACCGGGGCGGCGCCTCGGCCCTGGCCCGGGCGCTGCTCGACCTGGGGCACCGGGAGTTCGCGGTACTCACCGGACCGCCCTCGCTGACCACGGTCTCCGACCGGCTCACCGGCTTCCGGGACGAACTGGCGCGGGCCGGTGTCACCCTGGCGCCCGAGCGGATCGTGCCCGGACCCTTCACCCGCGAAGGCGGGTACACGGCGGCACGAGCGCTGCTCGCCCGCGGCGAACGGCCCACCTGCGTCTTCGCGGTGACCGACGTGATGGCCATGGGCGCGCTCGCCGCCTTCCGGGAACAGGGCGTACGTGTGCCGGAGGACATCTCGCTGGCCGGCTTCGACGACATCCCCCTCATGCGGGAACTCTCACCGCCGCTCACGACGGTCGCCCTCCCACTCACCGCCATGGGGCAGGAGGTGATGACACTCGCCCTGCGCGAGCCGCGCGGGCTCCGGTCACGGGTGCTGAGGATGGGCGGTGAGGTCGTCCTGCGCGCCAGCGTCGCTTCCCCACCGCCACGGCCGGCCAGGGCCGACGGGGCGCGCACTGACACCGCGGGTGCCGAATCGTCGTCCGGCCCGTTCAGCGGCATGACCAGTGAGGAAGCTCCATCGTGATTCGCGCAGGTCACCGGCCCTGGCGTGACGAGTCGTCGGGGTGCTCGCGCAGTGCATCGGCCGACAGCGTGAAGGGGGCTGCGTGCCACGCACAAGAAGATCGCCGACAAGCTGGGCGTGGAGCGGTTCATGGCCAAGCGGGCCTTGACCCAAGGCCCCCACCCGACAACGTGACAGCGCCGGCATGCGTCGTGCGTCATGGGAAGCGGACGGTGACGGTGAGGCCGCCCGGCCGGCCGGGTTCGGCCGTCGCCTCGGTTCCGTGGGCCTCGGCGATGGAGCGGACGATGGCGAGGCCGAGCCCGTGGCCGGTGGTGCCGACGCGGTCCTGGGTGAGGCGGCGGAAGGGCTCGAAGAGGTCCGGTATCCGGTCGGCGGGCACGGGGGGCCCGGTGTTGGTCACGGTCAGCGTGTGCTCTTCGAGCCGTATACGGACCCGGCCGCCGGGGTGGTTGTACTGAATGGCGTTGCGGATGAGGTTGGTCAGCAGGTGGCGCAGCAGCAGCGGATCTCCCAGGACGGCCAGCGGCCGGTCCGACGTCACGGCAACGTCCACTCGGCCTTCCTCGGCCTGCGGGGCGAGTTCGGCCGCCACGAGCCGGGCCGCGGCCGACAGGTCCACGGTCTCGGTCTCCTCCAGGCCGCGGTCGCTGCGGGCGAGCAGCAGCAGTGCGGTGATCAGCTGTTCGGCCTCGCGGTTGGCGGCGAGGAGGTCCTCGCGCACTTCGGCGAGGCCGTCGGGGAGGGGGTCGGCGAGGCCGACCTCCAGGCTGGTGCGCTGGACCGCGAGGGGTGTCCTGAGTTCGTGGGAGGCGTTGGCGACGAAGCGTCGCTGGCTCTCGAACGATTTCTCCAGCCGGTCGAGCATGGTGTCGAAGGTGTCGGCGAGGCGGTGGAGTTCGTCGTCGGGGCCGGTGAGCGCCAGCCTCTGGTGCAGGTTGTGCTCGCTGATCCGGCGGGTGGTCTCCGTCATCGCGGCGACCGGCCGGAGCGCCCGCCCGGCCAGCCACCGGCCGAGCAGTGCGGCCAGCAGTGTCATGACGAGCAGTCCGACGGCCGACCAGAGGAGCATCTGTCGCAGGGCGGTGTCCTGCACAGCCTGTACGGTCTGGTCGATCTGGCGGACGAAGGCGACGCCGTCGCCGGTCGTGCCCGGCGGCGGAAGAGTTACCTGGGGGTCCGTGGGTTGCGCGTACCCGCTGGAGAACTCGCCGGAGAAATCGCCGGAGAGCTCGCTGCCGCTCGGCGCATCGATCTTGGTGATCTCGATCGCTTCGACCTGCCGGGCCGTCCCGTAGCGCGCGAGCAGCACCACGAAGGTCAGCAGCGCCGCGCCCGTCAGCAGGAAGAGCGCGGAGAAGGCCAGGGCCAGCCGGGCACGGAACGGCATGCCCCGCAGCAGCGTCCGCGGGTTCAGTCGCACAGCCGGTATCCCTGCCCCTTGTCCGCGGTGATGAGGCCGGGGTCGCCCAGCTTGCGGCGCAGCCGGCTGACGGCGACCCTCACCGCGTTGGTGCGCGGGTCGAGGTTCTCGTCCCAGACGGTGCGCACGAGTTCGCCGTACGGCACCGCCGCCCCTCGTGCCTCCATCAGCAGGTGCAGGACCGCGAACTCCTTGGGTGTCAGTTCCAGGGGCCGGCCGTCCACGGACACCTCGTGCCGCGCCCGGTCCAGGGTGATGCCCTCATGTCGTAGCGCCACCCGTGGCGACTTGGGCGTGCGGCGGCTGAGCGTCCGTATCCGGGCGACCAGCTCGGCGAAGTCGAAGGGCTTGGTCAGGTAGTCGTCGGCGCCGAGAGCGGTGAGTCCGTAGACCTTGTCCGTGATCTCGCCGGCCGCGGTCAGCATCAGGATCCGCGGCGGGTCGGTGAGTTCGCGCAGCCGTCGGCACACCTCGTCGCCGGTCATGACCGGCAGGTCGCGGTCGAGGATCAGCACGTCGTAGTCGGTGAGCAGGCACATCCGCTCGGCCTCGTCCCCGGAGACCGCGAGGTCGACGGCCATCGCCTGCCGGCGCAACCCGGTGGCGATCGTACGGGCGAGAACGCGATGGTCCTCGGCCAACAGAACTCTCATGGGCCCCATGAAACCCGGCACGGCATTGCAGGGGGATAAGGAGAGCGGAGCGGCATGTTCCCGACTCCCGGCCGTCGCGGGGACCGCGTCCTTACGCCGCTGTAACGCGCTTATCCCGCTGCAAAGGGCGCCCTGCTTCTGTTGCGGCCATGAACTTCGTCAAGCGCGCGGGGATGAGCCTGCGTGCCAGGAAAGCCAGGACCGCCGCTCTGCTGGGGATCTTCGTCGTCATCTGCGTCCTGCTGCTGGGCGGCTTCCTGCTGCAGGGCGCCGCCGCCCGCCAGGAGGCGGAGGCGCAGCGGACCATCGGCGTCGATGTGACGCTGAAGGGCAAGGGCCTCACTCCGGCGCTGGCGGACCGGCTCGGTGCGTCCCCGCAGGTGCATCGGTACAACCCGCGGCTCCCGCTCGAGGCCGGGGCCCGCGGCATCGAGCCGCTGGAGTCCGACGCCCCGGGGCCGGGCGGCAACCGCGCCGGGGCAAAGACACCGCCTCCCAGGACACCGCCTTCCCTGGCGCTGAACGGCGTGCGTGACTCGGGCCTGCTGCTGCCTTTCTCCTACGGCTCGAACAAGATCACGGCGGGGCGCGGGATCACCCCCGAGGACGCCGGGCGCGGGGTCGCCGTGGTGGAGCGACGGCTGGCCGAGAAGAACGGGCTCAAGGTCGGCGACACCCTCCGCGCGCGGTCGGCCGACGGAAAGCGCACCGTGCCGCTCACGGTCGTCGGGATCTACCGGGACTCGACGCAGGACCCGTCGAGGTGGGTGCCACCGCACCAGCTGCCCGGCAACGTGCTCTACGTACCGGTCCGCACGGTTCAGCGGTTGAGCCCCGGCACGGCGGACCTCGCCGAAGCGGTCTTCAGGATCGGCTCCCCGGAACAGGCCGAGCAGTTGCACGCCGAGGCCCAACGTCTCCTCGGCGGTGGGTCGTTCGACTTCCGCGTCAACGACAAGGCGTACAGGGACCAGGTCCGTCCGATCCAGCGGGCCGGTACCTTCGCCGGGCTGATCGTCCGGCTCACCGCCGTGGCCGGTGCGCTGATTCTCGGGCTCATCGTGATGCTGCAGATCCGGGAGCGCCGCGACGAGCTCGGGGTGCTTCTGTCGCTGGGCGAGAAGAAGTGGAAGCTCATCGGCCAGCACGCCGTGGAAGTGGCCGCGGTCGGCCTGCCGGCGGTGGCCGTCGCCGCCCTGGCCGGTCAGGTCGCCGTCCAGCAGGCGGGCGACGCGTTGCTCGCCCGCCAAGCCCCCGCCCCCTCCTCGAGGACCGGCTCCCCGGACACGTCGGCCGACTCGCCCAAGATGCGCGTCGAGCCCTCCGACCTCGGCAAGGTCGCCGGCATCGGCCTCGGCATCTCCCTGGTCTCCACCGTCGTCCCCGGCATCGGGATTCTCCGCCTCCACCCCCGCTCCCTCCTCACCGACAGCGAATAAGCACCGCACCACTACAGAACGACCGCCACAGAACGACCGATACGGAACGAGAGAGCCGACCGATATGAACTTCGTCAAACGGGCAGGGCTCAGCCTGTGGTCCCGCAGGGGCAGGACCCTGATCACCTTGTGCACCTTCCTCGTCATCTCCGTGATGGTGCTGGCCGGCGTAATGATCAGGGACGCGACCGCCCAGGCCAAGAACGAGGCCAAGCGCTCCGTGGGTGCCGAGGTCAACCTGGAGATGGACCTGGAAAACCTGGGCGCCGGCGGTGCCCTCGTGGCCCCTCAGATCAGCGCCACGGCGGTGGACGAGCTGGGCGCCTCCCCGCTGGTCCGGAAGTACACCTACTCCATGTTCGACCGGGGCGTCGTCAAGGGCGGCACCGAGCTGGTGACCGAGGGCGTGGACGCCGCGGCCTCGGGCATGGGGCCCGGTGGCACCCCCACCGTCGGAGTCCTCGACTCCGCGCTGCTGCCCGACTTCCGCAGCGGCAACTTCGAGCTCCTGTCCGGAGCGCACCTCACCGCCGCCGGCAAAAACAAGCACCTGCTGCTGGTCGAGGAGCGGCTGGCCCAGAAGAACGGCCTCAAGACCGGCGACAAGATCACCCTGGGCGCGAACGAGGGCAAGGCCACGGCGGATTTCACGATCGCCGGTATCTACCGGGACCCGCGCCCCAGTTCCGAGCCCGAGCCGGAGCACCTCGTCAACCCGGCCAACATGCTGTACGCGTCCGTGGGCGGGTTCGCCGGGCTCAACGCTCCCGCTGACGGGTCCCTGCAGGTCAGGAAGGCGACCTTCCTCCTCTCCGACGCCGACGACCTGGGGAGGTTCAAGGAGGAGGCCGAACGGATCGCGGGTTCCGCGCTCGACGGGTTCGCACTGGACGCGAACGACAAGGCGATCCGGCAGATGACGGGCCCTCTGGACAGCATCAGTTCCACGGCCGCCGTCGCGATGTGGCTGATCGGCGTCGCGGGCGCCGCCGTCCTCGCCCTCCTCGTCAACCTCGCGGTCAAACAGCGCCGCAAGGAGTACGGCGTACTGCTGGCCATGGGCGAGAAGAAGGGGAAGCTCATCGCCCAGCAGGCGCTGGAAATCGTCGCGGTCGCGGCCCTCGCCATCGGCCTGAGCTCCCTGTTCACCCAGAGCCTGACCCAGAGCGCGAGCCGGTCGCTGCTCGGCCGAGAAGCCGCCGCGGCCCGGCACAAGCTCGACTCCTGGCAGCCCCCGGCTCCCGGCAGCACCGGCATCGACCAGGGCATCGACCCGAACGACAAGCCGGTGGAGAACGCCGACCCCATCGACAGCATCGACGTACGCCTCGACCCGGCGGCCCTGGCCACCGTGGGCGGCGTCGGCCTCGGCCTGGGCCTGCTGGCCACGGCCGTCCCGGCCGCCTCCGTACTGCGGCTCACCCCCCGCACCATCCTCACGAAGGGCAAGTGACAGCCACCATGACCGGCGCCACCGAAACCGGCACCACCGAAACCCCGCCCGTCCTCCGCCTCGACGGCGTCAGCCACACCTACGCCGACCAGCGCCGCAGGACCACCGTGCTCAAGAGCATCGACTACAGCTTCCGGCGCGGCACCTTCTACACCGTCCTGGGGCCCTCGGGCAGCGGCAAGACCACCCTGCTCAGCCTCGCCAGCGGCCTCGACGCACCCACCCGGGGCACCATCAGCTTCCGCGGCCAGGACCTGACGAAGCTCGGCCTCGGCCGCTACCGCAACAAGCACGCCGCCACGATCTTCCAGCACTACAACCTGCTCACCTACATGACCGCCCTCCAGAACGTCACCACCGCCATGGAGATCACCGGCGTGAAGCCGGACCACGGCGGCCGCAGGGCCCACGCCCTGCACCTCCTGGAACGGCTCGGCCTGGACAAGGACATGGCCACGCGCAACGTCATGCGGCTCTCCGGCGGCCAGCAGCAACGTGTCGCCATCGCCCGCGCCCTGGCCTGCGACGTCGACATCCTCTTCGCCGACGAACCCACCGGAAACCTCGACGAGGACACCGCCCAGGGCATCATCGACACCTTCCGCGAACTGGCCCACGAACAGGACAAGTGCGTAGTGGTCGTCACCCACTCCCAGCGACTGGCGGCACAGTCCGACCGCGTCCTCACCCTGCGCAAGGGCAAGCTGACGGACGAGGTGAGACCACGCTGACCACACACCCACCCGGGACCGGCCGCGGACGGGGCCGACGAGGCAGGCCAAGGCGACGTCCGTATCGACCTCACCCGCGATGGGGAGTGGATCGGCGAGCGGTGTCCTGCGGCTTCGCGTCCAGGGCGGAGGAGGGAGTGAGGGCGGGAGCCATCGCGACCGACGACAACGCCGGAGGCGAAGCCGCAGGGTGTCGGGAGCCCGCTCGCTGTCGCGGGTGAGGTCGTAAGGGATCGGCGCTTCGACAGCCGGTGATGAGACAGCCCGGCAGCAGGTCGAGGCCATCGCGGCAGCACTCGGGCGGGAGGTGCCCTTCATCGAGATCAGCCGGCGGGAAGCTCGCGCTCGGACGGCCGCGGTCTTCGGGGAGGAGGCGGCGGATGCGGTGCTCGACGTCACGGGCGGAGACGTCAATGCCGAGCTGCTGGCAGTGCGCGACACGGTTTCACAGGTCACCGGTTCCCCGGCCCTGCCACTGCGGTGGCCCTCGTCATCTGGCTCCGTACATGATCGGACGGGCAGGTTCTAGTCGACACCGGGCGCGGGGCTCTTCCTGCCCCGCGCATCGGCGACGACGTACGGCAGTCCGGGAAGGAGCAGCGCCAGGGCCGCCCACAGTGGCAATGTGAACAGCGTCCCTTCGACGCCCAGCCACAGGGAGAGCAGCACTGCGGCCGAGCCGGCGACAAGGGCGACCGCCAGGCTCCCGCCGAGCCCCAGGCTGCCGCGCCGCAGCTCCCAGGCGACCGTGACCGCTGCGACGACGGCCCAGAAGGCGACATCGTCAACGCTCACGACCCGTTCGGTGGTCCACCGGACCAGACACGTGGCCAGGATCAGCGAACCGATCACGAAGCAGACCATCGCCGCTGTGCGCAACAGCCGGTGGGCGAACGGAGCGCGGGCCCGCGCCCAGGACGCGGCGAACTTCTTGACGTCGTCGCCCACGACGTCCTGGGGCGTGCGGCCCGCGGCCACCGCGTCCTCCAGGTGAGCGGAGAGCTCGTCGAGCATCTCCCGGACGGATCTGTCGTCGATGCCCCGGTACTCCCAGTTGCTGCGGCAGACCGCGAGTACCTGCTGGTTCGTCATGGTGCGCCGGTCCGTCATGGTGCGCTTCCCCCCGTGGGTCCGGTGTCGGTCAGGATCCGCCCCACACGCCCGCTGAAGGCGTGCCACACGGCCCGGCCGCTCGCCAGTTCGGCACGTCCCGCTTCGGTCAGGCGGTAGTACTTGCGTGGGGCGCCACCGCTGGCCGACGGGGCGCGGTACGAGGAGACGAGCCTCTCCCGCTCCAGCCGGGCGAGCAGCGGATAGATACTGCCTTCACTCACGAGATCGAGCCCGTTGTCGGCGAGTGCCTCCACGAACTCGAAGCCGTAGCACGGCCGTTCGGCGATCAGCGACAGCAGGCACAGATCGAGCACTCCGCGCAGCAGCTGACTACGACGCTGGTCACCGGTAGCGGGCAGCCCCTTTGTCATGCGGTACAAGATAGTCAGCCATTGCCATGCGCCGCAAGATACTTGCGGCGCACGACAATGAGTGGCTCCAGCGGTGCGGGTACTCGCGACAGGTCCGACTCCAGCATGGCCGGCCGGACAAGTCCTAGCCGGCCCGCACCCACGGCCGCAGCTTCTCCGGATTGCGGACCGCCCAGATCCGGGTGACGCGGCCGTCGGCGACATCGAACGAGGCTACGGTCATGATGGCGCCGGCACGTCGGGCCACCAGGCCCGGCACACCGTTGACCGACCGCTCCAGGAGTTCGAGCCCCGGAGCCTTGTCGGCGATGGCGACCATGTACTGGGCGATGCGCGCACCGCCTTCGATCGGGCGCAGGACGGTACCGGCCATGCCGCCGCCGTCGGCGGTCATCACGGCGGCCGGGTCGAGGAGGTCGACAAGCGCCGCGATGTCCTTGGTCTCCCATGCCTCTTTGACATGCCGCACCACATCGGCCTGCCCGGCCGCCGTCACCGGAGCCCGCGCGACGCGCACCCGCCGCCGGGCGGAGGCCGCGAGCTGCTTGCAGGCCGCAGGAGTCCGGCCGAGGATGTCGGCGATCTCGGCGAAGGGGTACCGGAAGACGTCGTGCAGGACGAACGCCACCCGCTCGGCGGGTGTCATCGACTCCAGGACGACGAGGAAGGCCATGGTCACCGATTCGTCCAGAACCATCTGGTCGGCGAGGTCGGTGCCATGGCCGTGGTTCCACTCGGCGTGGTCGGGCAGCGGATCGGGCAACCACGCGCCGACATAGCGTTCACGCCGGGCCCGCGCCGAGCCGAGCACGTCCAGGCAGATGCGGCCGGTCACCGTCGTCAGCCAGGCGCCGGGGGATGCAATCTCGTCCCGCCGGCTGCGTGGCAGTGCGTACCAGCGCGCGTAGGCCTCCTGTACGGCGTCCTCGGACTCGGCCAGTGAACCGAGTAATCGGTAGGAGACATTGATCAGTTGGCGCCGCTCACCGGCTGTCCCATCGGTGCTCGTCCCCACCGCCCCCATGCTCCCGGCCGCCCTTCGCCTTACCTTTCACAGCCCTGCGTCGTCGGATCGGTAAGACCTTATCGATCTACTGCCCCCCGGGCGGAAAAGGGGACCGTGGCATGGCGACCCAGGCGACGGCACAGCGACGCTTCTCGTTCCTGCAGATCGCGATCACCCTGCAGACCCTGACCATCTTCCTTCAAGCCGTTTCCGCCGGGCTGCTGCTGACCTCGGCCTACGGAGAGACGCTGCACAGCGTCGGAGCCCGCGTGATGTACGGGGCGTCGATGCTGTATCTGCTCGCGGCGGTGCTGGCGTGGAAGCCGGGCGGCGGCTCGCCCCGGCCCGTCTGGCACGCGTCCGGCTTCCTTGTCCTCGCCTCGGTCCAGGTCGTGCTCGGTATCGCGCACGTACCTTCGGTCCATCTCCCCCTGGGCGTACTGATGTTCGGACTGAGCGTGCTGGCGCTGGCGCGGCGCTGAAGTCCGATGCGGCGCATACCGCAATCAGCTGGGGCCTGTCCGGCGGATCAGGCCGAGTCGGGGGACCGCTCGCCTTTTGTGCCGGTGAGTGGGGCAGCCGGCACGGCCCTGCTCTCGTATAACTACGGCCAGGTGGCGTGTAGCGCCGAGTAACGGTCCTGGAATCAACGGAGTTGGCGTATCCGGCGTCCGCCCGGACCAGGCAGACACTGCGGAAGCCGACACCGAGCCGGGCCAGGACCGCACCGTCGCCGGCACGGTCCTCCCAGACCTCAACTGGTCTCCGGGTCCAGGTGCCCGGTGCTGCTGTCGCCTGACAGGCCGAGGCGCCTCCGGCACCGCTTCGGGTGCCGGAGGCGCCGGGCGCTGCCTCTGCGTGGAGCCGGGTGACGAGGCCTCCGGGGCTCACATGGGGTCGGTCAGGTTCCTCAGGGAACGCGGACGCAGTTCGTGCTGCCGTTGACTGGCTCGTGCCTGATTGCCTTGCGGGTGTTCGGGCCGTATTCCCCGTCCGCCGGCGTACCGGCGGCTCGCTGGGCATTGATAAGCGCGTTCCGGGTGGCGGTGCCGAAGTCGCCGTCCTCGATGAGACCAGCCTTGTAACACTTGTTGAGCGTGGTCTGCAGCTGCCGGACGCCGACGCTGTTGTTGCCCCGCACCATGTTGCAGGTAGCGCTGGGGGTCGCCCGGTAGATCGGAACCCAGGCTCCCGCGTACGTGCCGGCCGAGTCACACGTGGGGGTCGCGGCCGAGGCCGGACCCGCGGGCGCCAGAGCGATCATGCCTGCCGCGAACGCCGTGGCCACGCCAACCGCAGCATTTACCTTGCGCATGAGTTCTCCTCCGAAAGGGCAGGGCCGGTGACCCTGTCGTGCGCCCAGAGTGCCGGACGGAGGAACCTTGGGCCACGACTTTCCATCTGGCTGCAACAACCATGGTCAGTGCGGCGTACGGCATGCAGAATTCTGCCGGGACGAGAGGGCAGGACGGGACGAGAGGGTGGCGCATGCTGAGAGTTCATTTCACCAGTGAAGACCTGCTCCGTATGAAGGTGGCGCCAGGGCCAGACCCCATGTGGGAGGGGGTACTCAGCGCTAACTTGCTTGGCAACCGCGACGGGCAGGCAGTTTTCGGTCCCTGGCGTGCGCGGACACGCGCTGGACTCCGCCACCTCGCCCCCGGACATGCTCAGCTGATTCGCTGCCTCGCACCGCCACGCAGCGACTTCCCCGACTTCCTCACTCCGCCAGAGGCGGATGTACAGCCTGGAGGCAGGCATCGACGCCATCCTCGCCGCCCCGGCCCGGCGATTACGCGCGGAATTGGCGGTCCTTCCCACTGCGCCGGCATGGATCCGCCCTCTGGCCGAGGGCGATCTGGCCGCCGTCACGAACCTCGGCCGCGCGCTGCTCGGCTACCACCAGGTCGCGATCGCCCCGTACTGGCCCCGGATCCGGGCCCTCGTCGAAGCGGACCGGGCGGTGCGCGCACGCTCCCTGCTCGACGGGGGAGCTGATGGCCTGCTGCACAGCATGCGACCGACCCTCCGCTGGAACCCGCCCGTGCTGGAAGCCGACTACCCGGTCGAGCGTGACGTCCACCTCGACGGCCGGGGCTTGCTCCTGATCCCGTCCGTCTTCTGCTGGCGCACTCCGGTCTCCCTCATCGATCCGATCCTCGACCCGACGCTCGTCTATCCCGTGTCCCGAGGGGCGGAATGGTGGACGGTCGCCCGCACCGGCCAGGCCGCGGACCGTGCCCTGGCCCGCGTGCTCGGCCCGGGTCGTGCGCTGACCCTCCGCATGGTCGAGGAGGGCTGCACGACGGGTGAACTGGCCCGGCGGACCGGCCTCGCCGCGCCCACGGCCAGCCGCAACGCGACGGCCCTCCGGGAAGCCGGATTGATCGCATCCCTGCGGACAGCGAACACGGTGACCCATGTCCTCACCCCGCTGGGGGCGGCCCTGCTCAGCGCCGACTCCTCGTACGGGCCCGGACACCACCTCTCACCCGCCGGTACGGATCATCGCCAGGCCCAGGCCGGCAGAGACCGGTCGGCAGCGTCCGCCCTGTGAAGCGCGGGTTCGGAGCAGCCGCTCGAACGGCTGCCCCGAACCCGCGGGCCGGTCAGTTGACGGCCAGGACCGCCGTGTTGTTCGTGAGGTCCGGGTCGAAGTCGAAGGGGTACTCGCCGAACTCGCCGTACGGAGGGTGGATGCTCACGGCACCGGTCGCGCCGGGCACCACGGTGTCGATGTGCACGGAGAACGCGAACGTGTGCTGGGTGTCCTCCAGCACCCAGTACCGCAGGTCGCAGTCGTAGCGCGGGGCGCCCGTCCGCTTCGGGTAGTAGCCGCCGTCGAGGATGCGCGGGGAGCAGCCGGACGGCACGCCGGTGACCTTGGTGCCCTCGGGCACGACCAGCCGGACCTCGGCGACCGGGTCGCCGGAGCCGAGGTTGCCGAGCCAGGCCGGGCCGTTGTTCTTGAACGTGAGCTCGGCCGTGACCGTCTCGCCCGCCGCGCCGGAGACGGCGTCACCGGTCACGGAGAAGTCCGCGGTGTTTTCCGCGCCGATCTGGAGGGCCGCGTAGTCGTTCTGGTAGTCGATGTCCTGGGCACCGTCGCCCGGCTCGACGCCGATGTCGAGCCGCTCGTTCAGCGCGTGCGGGGCGAGTCGCACCGTCAGCGGTTCGGGCAGTTCGAAGGAGTCGCCCGGCGCCAGCACCTGGTCGAACGTGCAGATTGCCCTGTTCGACGGTGCGTAGTCGTTGCCGTCCGTCGTGGTGTAGGTGCAGGCGTCGTACCGGGTCAGATCCGTCAGGCCGTACGAGGCGTGCAGCTTGACGGTGAACCCGTTCGCGCTCTCGTTGCCGTTGTTGGTGATCCTGAACGGGATCGTCCGCTCGTCGCCGGGCCGGCCGGCCTCGATGTCGGCGACGGGGTCGATGGCGAGGTCGGGCCCGGCGCCGACGGTGAGCGTGGTATCGAAGCTCTCGTGCGGCGCGGTGAGCGTGCCGTCGGGGCCGCCGGTGGCCGTCGCCTCGTAGGTGATCCTGCCCTGTGCGCCGACTTCGGCGCCGTCGGCCGCGCGCACCGTCAGCAACACCTGGTGCTTGTAGTCGCTCCCGATCGTGGGCACCACGGGAACGTCGCACACCGCACTCGTGCCGCTCGGCGTGCAGTTGTCGGGCCAGGTCACCTCGGCGACCCCGGTGAGGTCGGAGATGTCGACGGTGAGCCTGCCGTCGGTCACCGTGAAGTTCTCGTTGTCGTGGGAGAGGCCGACGCGGAGAGTGCGGGACTGCGGCTGACCGCCGTCGGTGCCGAGCGGCAGCGTCTGCTCGTACGGCTTGTTGATCCACAACTGGTCGGTCTGCGGCGGGTCGTCGTCGGCGAACGCGGGCGCGGCGAGGCCGGCGGTCAGCAGGCCGGCCGCCGCCACCACGGCGGCGCCGGATCTGAGCCGTACCGGGCGTCCAGCAGAGAACAACAGTCTCATTGCTACCCCCCAAGGGTGTGGTAACGCGACTGACGCGCCAGCAGCCCCGGCGCACCGGCAAGATCATCACATGGCAGGGCAGTCCGCCGCGCCCCGGTTTCCGACCCTGTCGGAGAACACCCTTATGTCGGCCAACCCCTGGCCGCCGAGAAGGACTTCGACAACCTGGAGGGGTGGACCCTCCACCGGCTCAGCCCACCCTCTTCCACTCCTGGCACCGGTTGGTCTTGAAGTACTCGCCGGTGTTGAGGGTCACCCGTCCCGGGCCGTTCAGGTTGTTGTTGGCGATGATGGAGCCGAACTCGCCGCTGGCGTCCTTGGCCCGTTCCCAGTAGCAGCCGAAGTCGCCGTCGGCCCCGGCCGTCTTGTACGTGCCGGCCTTGATGTCCTCGCCGACGACGTACTCGCCCTCTCCCGAGAAGCTGGTCGCCGGGCCCGGTGCCTTGGTCTTCTTCGGCTTGGCGGTGACCGTCTCGGTCTCGGTGACGGTGGGGGCGGGGGCGGGCTTGGCGCCGCCGCCGTCGGCCTTGGCGGTTTCGGTGACGGTGGCCGTCGGCCTCGGCTCGGACTTGGTGTCGGCGGCTGCCGTGTCCGCCGCCGCCGTGCCGTCGCCGCTGCTTCCGATGCCGACCCCGATGAACAGGGAGACGAAGGCGACCGCGCCGTACTTCAGCCACCGGCCGCGCTGCTTCGGGGGCCGCGCCGGGCCGGTGGGGGTGCCGAGGCCGAAGGGGCCCTGGGTGCCGGGGCCGGGCTGCGGAGAGGGGGAGTGGAAGGGCTGCTGGAAGGACATGGTCGTGCTCCGTTTCCGTGTGATGCGCGCATGGGTGTGATGCGTGCGTGGGATCGCGATGCGGGATGAGGTGGAGTCGAGAGGCGCGTGGGCGCGGCGCCCGGGTTCAGAAGCCCCGGATCCTGCGGCCCGCCTCGGTCGCCGGGTAGAGGATCGCGTCGGCGACCCGGCCGCCCGAGTCCTTCACGCCGCCGCTGAAGTTGAGGCGGCCGGAGGTGCCGGCTTTGGCGGCGACGCCGTCCCAGTACTTCGCCTCGCGCTCCCAGTGGATGTCGTCGAGGAGCCGGACCAGGTCCTCCACGCGGAACGTGGTCGCCGATTCGCTCCACGGCATCGTGTGGTGGACGGCGATCCCCAGTCCGGCGAGGACGGCGGGCGCGGTGAGGGCGCTGCGGTCCGTCAGATGACGGGCGTAGCGGGCGATCAGCCGGCCGAGCACCGGGACGACGGCCTCCTCCACCGGCTCGGGCCGGTTCCTGCCCGGCAGGTCGTTCTCGTGCACGGGCTCGGCGGACCGCTGGAGTCC
This sequence comes from Streptomyces sp. NPDC005774, assembly GCF_042871645.1. Classification (NCBI taxonomy): domain Bacteria; kingdom Bacillati; phylum Actinomycetota; class Actinomycetes; order Kitasatosporales; family Streptomycetaceae; genus Streptomyces; species Streptomyces sp. NPDC005774. Next base: position 138,915 of record NZ_JBIAIV010000017.1, read on the forward strand.
GCCGCGCCCGTAGAGGGTGGTGACGACGAGGGCGCGCAGCGCGGAGAGGGTGACGACCTCGCGGTCGCCGGCCGACACCTGCCGCTTGCTGACGTTGACGAGCCGTGCGAACGGCACCCGTTGACCGTCCACGTCGACGCGCACGGAGTCGGCGACCAGGTGGGCGAGCCGGGTGCCGGCGTCGCGCTGGTCCATGGACATCGCGAGGTTCTTGGCGACGTCGACGCCCTGGACGTTGCGGTCGTAGAAGATCTGGCGCGCGTCGGCCGGGGCGAGGTCGACGTACAGCTCGAACGGGAGGCGGACCCGGGCGAGTTCGGGGTACGTCAGGCCGTACGTCTCGGGGTCGTCGTAGAGGTCGTGCCAGGCGGTGGTCTGGGTCTCGTCGTCGATGGCGACGACCATGGTGCCGGGCGCGACGGTGAGGGTGCGCAGGCCGCTGCCGGGAACGAGTTCGTCGCTGAGCGCGGCGAGCGGTCCGGCGTGCCAGAGCGTGATCGGCGGGGTGGACCAGGCGGCGCCGAGTTCGCCCTTGAGGCCGGCGGCGATGTACTCGGCGTACGGCCCGACGTTCTTGCCCTTCTGCGAGGACTTCAGCGTGCGCTGGACGGTGGCCCGCAGTTCGGCGTGGCGGCGCACCAGGCCGGAGGCGGCCTTCAGTCTCCTCGGGTCCTCCTCGGCCCGGGGTGACGGGACGAGCTGGACGAGTGTGGGCACCGCCATCGTTCCGACGACGGCGTCGGCGCGGAACGGCATGACGGTGAGCTGGGTTCCCTCGACGGCACCGGTCGGCATGGTCAGGCGCATGGTGACTCCCCCCGGAGTTCGGACAGGCGTGAGAGAGCAGGCATCGGATGTGGGGCGGCGCCGCTGGACCTCACGGCGGAACGGCACGACCGGACGGGGCCGCCGAGCCGGACGGCCGCGACTCCCTGCGGAAGCGTCACCAGATAAGCACGTCATTGAAAACGCTGTCAAACACCTAGACAGATTTGACGGGTGCTGTAGGTTGTTGACGTCCGCTATTGAGAGGCTCAGGTCTTCCGTCATGCCCCAGCAGTCGTCCGCGCAGGTGACCGCCGCCGAGATCTCCCGCATCGCCGGGGTCACGCGTGCCACCGTCAGCAACTGGCGCCGCCGGTACGACGACTTCCCCGAGCCGTCCGGCGGCGCGGAGAGCAGCCCCCTGTACGACCTGGAGACGGTCAGGACATGGCTCGCCTCGCGCGGCTACGCCTCGGCGGCCAGCCCGGCCGAGGAACTGCGCACGACCCTCCGCCTCAGCACCCACAGCACCAGCGACGGCGATGACGCCGGTACGGCGGACCTGCTGCTCCTCGTCCTGGCGGCGGCCCGCCGCACCCCGGACCAGCTCACGGACGCGGCGCGGCTCCCGGACACGGACCTCGCCGTCCGCGCGGAGCGCGACGCGGCGGACGTCGCCGACGCCGTACCCGGCGGGGGCGGCGTGCGCTTCGCGGACACCGACGCCGCCGTGCTCCGCGCGCTGTACGTGTGCGTACGGGATGAGGGCGGCCAGGCGACGCTGGGCGTGCTCGCGGAGCGGGAGCTGGAGGACAGCGCGGCGAGCGGCGCGTACCGCACGCCGCCCCCGCTCGCCGATCTCCTCGCACGCCTCCTCCCCGACGCCCCGGCCCGCGTCCTGGACCCGGCCTGCGGCAGCGGCGCCCTGCTGGAGGCCGCCGCCCGCCGGGGCGCTGCCGAGCTGTACGGCCAGGACGTCCTCCCCGTGCAGGCGCGGCGCAGCGCGGTGAGCCTGCTGCTGACGGCCCCGCCCGGGACCACCGTCTCCGTCCGCGCCGCCGACAGCCTGCGCGCGGACGCCTTCCCCGACCTGACCGCCGACGCCGTGCTGTGCAACCCGCCGTTCGGCGACCGGGACTGGGGACACGACGAGCTGGCGTACGACCCGCGCTGGGCGTACGGCGTACCGGCCCGCGCCGAGTCCGAGCTGGCCTGGGTGCAGCACTCCCTCGCCCACCTCACCCCCGGCGGCCACGCGGTCCTGCTCCTGCCGCCCGCGACGGCCGGCCGCGCCTCGGGCCGCCGGGTCCGGGCGGAACTGGTCCGCAGCGGCGCCCTGCGCGCGGTGGTGGCGCTGCCGGTCGGCGCGTCGGTGCCGTTCCACATCGGCCTGCAGATCTGGATCCTGCAACGGCCCGAGCCAGGCGGCGCCGAGCGCAAGTCGGTGCTGTTCGTCGACACCGCCGAGTCGTCGGCGGCGGACGCGAAGACGGACGCGCGGACGGGCCCGCGCACCCGGGGCGGCAGCCGGTCCGCCTCGCTGGACTGGGCGCGGGTCACCGGCCGGGCCCTGGACGCGTGGCACGCCTTCGCGACGGACCCCGACGCCTTCGAGGGCGAGCCCGGCGTCGCCCGCGCGGTCGACGTGGTCGACCTGCTGGACGAGACCGTCGACCTGACGCCGACCCGTCTCGTACGCGCCTCACGCTCCGAGGTGGACCCGGCGAAGCTGGCGGCGGAGGCCGACGCGACGCGCCGGAACCTGGTGAAGGCCGCCAAGTCCCTCGGCCGCGCGGCCGGTTACGACGACTGGGACGCGGCGGGAAGTTCGGCCCGGGAGTGGCGTACGGCGACCGCGGCCGACCTCGCGCGGGGCGGCGCGCTGACACTGCTGCGGACGACGCCGGAGGGATCACGCGGGCGCGGAGACGACGACGGCGCCGGCAAGGGCGGGCGGGAAGCGGGCGCGGACGCGGCCCGCCCGGTCTTCACCGGCTCGGACATCTCCCGGGGCTCGGGCCCGACGGGCGACCCGGCGACGGTACGTACGGACACGGCGCCGGTGATCGCCGCCGGAGACGTGCTGGTCCGCGCGGTCGCGAGCGGTGGCGGCGGTGCGATGGCCCTGGTCGTCGGGGAGGCGGAGGCCGGTGCGCTGCTCGGCCCGCACGTCCACCTGTTCCGGCCCGACCCGGCCCGCCTGGACGCCTGGTTCCTGGCCGGGTTCCTGGGCGCCGAGGACAACATCGCGGGGGCATCGACCGGCAGCACGGTGCTGAACGTCAGCCCCGGCCGGCTGCGCGTACCGCTGCTCCCGCTGGAGGAGCAGCGGCGGTATGGGGAGGCGTTCCGCCGCGTCCACGAACTGCGGGCGGAGGCGCAACGGGCGACGCGGTTGGCGGAGGAGACAGCACGACTGCTGGCGGGCGGGCTCACCGGCGGGCAGTTGCTGCCGTCGTCCCGGGAGACGGCGGCGGATGCGGCCCCGGTACGGGGCCGGGGTGACGATTCGCCCCATTAGGCACACAGGGCTGCACAGATAGACCACACTTGTCGGACCGCCCCGGCCTGCCAGTCGACCTGGCTCGGCGGGGGTGGTGGGGTTGGGACGTTTCGGAAGGAATCCGGGGATCCACTTGAACAGCGGTAAGCACACGGAGTTGGCGAACCACGCGTGGTCCGTCGCCGACCTCCTGCGGGGGGACTACAAGCAGTCCGACTACGGCAAGGTCATCCTGCCGTTCACGGTGCTGCGACGGCTGGAGTGCGTACTGGAGCCGACGCGCGAGAAGGTCACGGCGCTGGCGGAGCAGTACAAGGACGGCGACATCGACCCGGACCGCTTCCTGCGGCGGGCCGCGGGCCACTCCTTCTACAACAAGTCCGGCCTCACCCTGAAGAAGATCGCGGCGGACCCGCAGAGCGCGGCGAAGAACCTCACGGTGTACGTGGGGTCGTTCTCCGACAACGCCCGTGGCGTGCTCGACCGCTTCGAGTTCGCCCAGCAGATCAAGCGGCTCGACAGCTCGGGGCTGCTCTACCAGGTCATCGGCAAGTTCACAGACCTGGACCTGCGCCCCGAGACCGTGCCCAACCACAACATGGGCTACATCTTCGAGGAACTGATCCGCCGCTTCGCGGAGCAGTCCAACGAGACGGCCGGTGAGCACTTCACGCCCCGCGAGGTCATCCAGCTCATGGTGCGGCTCCTGGTCGCCCCCGACGGCGACGGCCTCCAGCTCCCGGGCGTCGTCCGCACGGTCATGGACCCGGCCTGCGGCACGGGCGGCATGCTCTCCGCGACGGACGACCTGATCAAGGAACTCAACCCCGACGCCACGGTGGAGGTGTACGGGCAGGAGCTCAACCCCGAGTCCTGGGCGATCTGCCGGTCCGACCTCATGATCAAGGGCCAGGACCCGGAGAACATCGCCTTCGGCAACTCCTTCTCCGACGACGGCCACACCCGCTCGACCTTCGACTACATGCTCGCCAACCCGCCGTTCGGCGTGGAGTGGAAGAAGGTCAAGGAGGAGGTGGAGCGGGAGCACCTGTCGCTGGGCGACGCCGGCCGCTTCGGTGCGGGACTGCCGCGCATCAACGACGGCTCGCTGCTGTTCCTCCAGCACATGATCTCCAAAATGAAGCCGGTGGACGTCAACGGCGGGGGCGGTTCGCGTATCGCGATCGTCTTCAACGGCTCCCCGCTCTTCTCGGGCGGGGCGGGCTCTGGCGAGTCGGAGATCCGCCGCTGGATCCTGGAGAACGACTGGCTGGAGGGCATCGTCGCCCTGCCGGACCAGCTCTTCTACAACACCGGCATCTCCACGTACTTCTGGATCCTGACCAACCGCAAGAGCCCCGACCACAAGGGCAAGGTCGTGCTGCTGGACGCACGCGACCAGTGGCAGAAGATGCGCAAGTCGCTGGGCGACAAGCGCAAGCAGCTCAGCAAGGGCCACATCGCCACGGTGGTCAAGCTGTACGGCGAGGCCCTGCACGCGGCTGCGGACGCGGAACACCCGCTGCACGGCAAGGTGAAGGTCTTCGACAACACGGCGTTCGGGTACCAGCGCATCACCGTCGAGCGCCCGCTGAAGCTGCGCTTCGAGCTGACGGAGGAGACGCTGGCGGCGCTGGAGGCCTCGAAGGTTGTCCAGAAGCTTCCGCAGGCGTCGCTGATGCTGGAGGCGTTCCGGGAGCTGGAGGGCAGCAGTTGGGCCAAGAAGGCGGACGCGTGGCTGGCGTTGAAGGACGCGGTGATCCAGGCCGGCTCTACGTGGCCGTCTGGGGCGCCGTTCTTGAAGGCGCTGCGGGATGCGGTGGGGGTGCGGGATCCGGAAGGGGAGGTCCAGCTGGTCAAGGGCAAGCCGGAGCCGGATGCAGAGTTGCGGGACTTCGAGAACGTGCCGTTGGGTGAGGACGTCGAGGAGTACCTGGAGCGAGAGGTTCACCCGCATGTGCCGGGTGCGTGGATCGACAACAGCAAGACAAAGATTGGGTACGAAATTCCGTTCACTCGGCACTTCTATGTGTACGAGCCGGCGGTGTCAATTCGTTGAAGCAACACCTTCGGTCAGGGCTCGCTGGAAGGCTTCCTGTGGGGTGAGGTAGCCGAGACAGCGGCGGGGCTGGTTG